>DATNIT010000165.1:0-182831 GCA_035604335.1 Allostellaceae bacterium
GCTCGCATCTGGACGCGAATGCGCATAGTTGCAAAGAGTCTGATCGGCTGTCGCGAGGGGTCCGCCCTCCTCGAACATCCATTTTGCTTCTTCTTTTCTGAGGCTACCCGACAGACGCTTTCGGCAGCGGGTAAAACCCAAGTCGCCGATCCCGGCTTTCCACGCAAGGTAGTCTTTGTCGTTCGGATTGAGAGTTCCATATGCACCGATCATCACGAGTTCGAGCGCGGTCCGCAACTCGGCAAGTGCCGCTCGGTAGAATCCGTGCAAGAAATTGAAGTTTGCGCACTGGAAGCAGTCGGCCGCGTCCAGCAAACAGTTGTAAATCTCGTCCGGCTTTTCTGGATTGCCAATCGCCGTAATCCAATCCCGCCAAAGATCGTATACGAGTTGGAGTCGCGTGCCGTTATGATCAGAGATCCTTATCGAAACATCTTCTGGAAGGTGCACGATAGCGTGCCAAACGTCCTCTCCAACCAATTGGGACGGTGGCGCGTCTTGCCGGGAACACTTGACAATCACCAGAGATGTCCTAAATTTAGGACATGGCGCGGGCGCTTAGGCCCGGCCAAGCTGGGCTGGAGGCCCGTCCCAAGATGCGCGATTCGTCTCGCGACGTCATCGACACAAGACCTATGACACCGGAGAAATTGGCGATAATCGGAACGGCGCTCTACGGCGAGCGGTGGCAAACACCGCTTGCCAACGACCTCCAAGTTGCCGATCGGACAATGCGTCGTTGGCTTGCCGGCGAATCGCCTATTCCGGAGAGCATCGCGGCGGAGCTGCTCGCGCTCTTCGAGAGACGCAAGCGCACGCTCAATGCACTGACGGATTATTCAATCAATGCCCTAAACCATACGATCATGAACGTCCGGACAAACTCTCTCTTTGCCTATGACGGAGCAGGGCGGCTTACGTTGCGAGACCCCGGCTTTGCAAAGCCAGACGAGATGCCCGCCATCGCCGATGGCGCGCAAGAAGCGCTGCGGCTCGAGCTTCAACGCGATCCTCGCACCAAGGCTTATTGGGTTGATCGCACCTCGGGCAGAATGACGGCGACCCCGGCGCCCCATACCGAATCGTCACCGTGGGTCGAAGAACAAGAATATCATGGATACAACCTGCAGGCCGTGCAGCACCCGCCCGTCTGGCAGGTCAACATCTACATCACTAGGCCGAACATGATTCCGCCGAACCCCTTCGATATGCCGGCGTCGAGCCCGAGCAAAGAGGCAGCGCTCGCCGACGCCAGGCGGCGAGTGGACCGACTGTTGGGCACGCGAAAGCTCCATGGCATCGAGGAGAAGATCAGTCTCGGTGGCCGGATTACTACTATTCTCGACGAGCTGCGCAGAGGATCGAGCGGCGTCTACACTTTCCGCCTTGGCGAAAAAACGATCAAGGGATCGCGGGACCTCCGTTATTTCGTGAATGTCGTCAGGGGCAACAGCTCCGAGCAGTTCGACATCTCCAAAGAGGATTTCGAGCGGCTGCGCGGGATGAACGTGCCTGTCGGCCTACACGGATAGGTCCGCCGCCCGGCTCACACCACCCAAATCCCATCCCCCTTCCGCACAACGCCCTCCACCAGCACCGCCGCGTAGACGCCGAGCGTGGTGCCGTGAACCTCGTTCACGTGGCGGAGGATGCGGCGGTCGGTTTGGGCGGTCGAGGGGTCGATGGTGATCATCTGGCAGCGGGGGTCGCGCTCGAGGATGGCGATGCGCAGGCGCTCGCCGATCGCGAGCGTGCGGCCCACGAGGTCGTTCTCGCGATAGGCCAGATCCTCGCGCCAGTCCGCGTAGAGGTTCGCGCGGAAGCGCCGGCGGTCGAGGGTCATGCCGAGCTCGCTCCCGAGCGCGCGCACCGACGCGTTGCCGATGAGCGAGAGCGGGCGGCAGTCGGTGAGGCTCCGCTCGCTGAAGCGGAGCGTGACGGCGGCGCCGCATGTGCGCGCGAGATCGTCGGCGAGCTCGGGCGAGCGCACGGGCAGCGTCTTTCCCTCGGGCGTCGCGACGTCCACCTCGAAGGCGGACTCCGGCGGGAAGACCGGATTGACGCCGGGCCCGAGCGCCAGCGAGGCCTCGAGATCGGCCGGCAGCGCCGCGGCGGCGCCGGCGCGGAAGCGCGGCCGGTAGAGCACGAGGTCCTCCCGGTCGCGGGCGGTGAGCCAGGGAAATCCCGTCGTTCCGCCCTCGCGCATGAAGGCATAGACGCGGTCGCCCATCAGGCCACCGAAGCCCGCGAAGGCGGCCGCGACATCCTCGCCCGCCATGCTCTTCACGGGATAGCGGCAGATGGTCTCGATGGTGCCGAGCTGTTCCATGGGTGTGTCCTTCGGGTCGCTGATTTTACGCTAGCAGTCAGAGGCCGCTGGCACACCCTCACACCTCACCTTCCCAGCGCTACGCGCTGGGGACAACCCGGCCATCCGCTTTGCGGCTGGCCCCGGAGGGTTTCGATCGCAGAGCGATCGAACGGGTTGTCCCCTCTCCCCTCTCCCAAACTGGGAGAGCGGAGAGGGGTTTTAGGGGCGGAGCCTTTCCTGGTGGCTCACCACTCCTTGCCCGTGGATTCGTAGAAGACCGTCAGGTTGAGCAGCATGTCCACGGTCGTGCCGTCGGCGGCGAGGGGCAGGAAGAGGCGCTCGAGCTCGAAGATCGCGGTGTCGTGGGGCGCGCGGGGCGCGCCGCGGAACCACAGCGGCTGGCGCGTCTCCGCGACGAAGCGAAAATCCGCCAGCACCGTTTCCCGGAGCGCCGGCGCGATCGGATCCTCCACGTAGACGCCGGGCCTCAGCGGTATGCCCGAGCGCTGGAGCGTGGTGCCGATGAGCCGGGCCCTGAAGCGCGGCGGCATGCCCACGACGTCGACGAGCCACAGATTCGGCAGGAGTTTCGGGATGTCCGTGGGATCCAGGTGCCGCCGGCCCGGCAACACGCCGGGGCCCGGCGCGATCCGGCGCCAATACTCGTAGATCGCGACGATCCTCGCGTTCGCACCGGGAGGCGGCCGCGTGATCGGCGCGTCGATCCGATTTCTTGCGGTCACCACTCCTTGCCCGTGGATTCGTAGAGGACCGACAGGCAGAGCAGCATGTCCACGGCGGAGCCGTCGGCGGCGAGCGGCAGGTAGATGCGCTCAATCTCGAAGACTTCCGTGGCGTGCGGGAGATAAGGCCGACCGCGACGCCACTGCGGCTGGCGCGACGCCGGGATCTCGCGAAGACGCGAGAGCATGGCTTCCCTAAGTGCCGGCGGAACCGGGTCATCGATGAACACGCCGGGCCTCAGCGGTATCCCTGCGCGCTGCAGCGCGGTGCCGATCAGGCGGGTCCTGAACCGCGGCGGCGTGCCGACGACGTCGAGGAGCCACACATTCGGCAGGAGTCTCGGGATGTCCGCGGGGTCCAGGTGCTGCCGGCCCGGCAACAGGCCCGCGCCCGGCGCGATCCGGCGCCAATAATCGTAGAGGGCGACGATCCTCGCGTTCGCGCCGGGAGGCGGACGCGTGATCGGGTCGTCGCTCGGCGGCAAGCCAGCGTCTCCTAGGGGAGCGCCGGGGATCAGGGATTGCGGCCGTCGTCTCCGATCCATTTTCCTGCCTTCACCACTCCTTGCCGGTGGTTTCGTAGAACACCGTCAGGCAGAGCAGCATGGTGACGGTGGTGCCGTCGGCGGCGAGCGGCAGGTGGATGCGCTCGAGCTCGAAGATCTGTTTGTCGTAGGATGCGTTGGCCTTGCCGCGGAACCACAGCGGCTGGCGCGTCTCCGCGACGAAGCAAAACTCGGACATGGCCTTTCCCTTGAGCGCCGGCGCGACCAGATCTTCCAAGTCGATGCCGGGCCTGAGCGGCGAGCCGGCGCTCACGAGCGCGGTGCCGGCCAGGCGGCACCGGAACCGCGGCGGCGATCCCGCGACGTCGACGAGCCACACATAGGGGAGCAACTGCGGGATGTCCGTGGGGTCGAGGTGCTGCCGGCCCGGCAGCAGGCCCGGGCCAGGCGCGATGCGCCGCCAATACTCGTAGAGGGCCACGATCTTCGCGCTCGCACCGGGAGGCGGCCGCGTGATCGGGCCGTCGCCACCCGGCGGCAAACCAATTTCCTCGAGTGGGTGCGGGGCGCGGGACATGGAAACAAATCATGGTACCACGCCGCGGAGGTCGGGTCCGGCGCCACGACATCCCGCCGCCCCACGCCCTGACGCTCCGGGCGTGCGGCGACGACGGTGGTCGCGGTCTCCGCGCCGAGCGGGTGCCCGCTTCGGCGGAAAATACTCTGCCGACGAGACGGCGCGGTCCCGCACAAATCCGCCAATTTTTGCTGGACCGTCTCGCGCCGGCATGTATCAATCGGCGGGGCCATAGAATTTTTATTTGTACGAAACCGCGCGCCGGACGAGGGCGCTTGCCGCGACTTGAGCCTGCCAACGCGCCCATGACCACGCCAGCACCGAACTCGAGAGAGCGCCCGCGCGTCGCGGTGTGCGTCGATCTCGAGCGCTCGGCGCGATCGGGCGGCCAGGTCCGGTTCTGGGAGAAGCTCGCCCACGCCGCCGCGCGCGCGGCGCCGGCCTTCGACCTGACGGTCCACGTGCAGGGGCGCCGATACGGCGTCGAGGCGCTGGCGCCGCACGTGCGTTTCGTGGCGCACCGCCCGGTGCTGAGCACCCAGTGGCTGGGACTTTCTCCGGAGATCCCCGACCACACGGACCTCGCGCCATTCCATCCGGGCCTGTGGCGGCAGCTCGCAGGCGCGGACGTGATCCACACCACCGACGCCTATTTCGCCTACGCGCGCACGGCGGCGGTGGCGAGCCGGCGGCTCGGCGCCCGGCTCGTCAACTCCATTCATACGGACACGCCCGCCTACACGCGGCTTTACTCGGAGAGGCTGATCCGGCGATGCCTCGGCGACGGCGCGCTCGCGCGCCTCGCGATCGAGCGCTGGCGCTGGCCCGAGCGGCTCGGCGCGGGCATGACGCGCAAGCTCGACCGCCATCTCGCGCTCTGCGACCACGTGCTGATCACCGCCGTCACCGATCGGTCGGCGCTCGCGGGCGGGATCGCGGAAGAGCGGATCTCGGTCATGCGCCGCGGCATCGACAAACAGCTGTTCAGCCCGGAGAAGCGCGACCGCGCGAAATTGCGCGCGCGCTATGGCGTGCCGGAGGACGCCTTCGTGCTGGCCTTCGTGGGCCGGATCGACAGCGGCAAGAGCGCGATGACCCTCGCCGAGGCGGCGCGGCGGTTGCTGCCGGCCTACCCCGCGCTCGCCGTGCTGATGGTCGGGGAAGGCGCCGACGCGCCGCGCATCCGCGCGCTGCTGGGCGATCGCGCGTGCTTGCCCGGCACGCTCGAGGGGGAGGCGCTCGCCCACGCCTATGCGTCGGCGGATGCCTTCGTGTTTCCCTCGCGCGTCGAGTTCACGCCCAACGTGGTGCTGGAGGCGAAGGCCTCGGGACTGCCGGTGCTGGTGGCGCCGGCGAGCCGCCTTTACGTCCGGCGCGACGGCATCGACGGCGTGATCATCCCGGAGATCGAGCCGGAGGCCTGGGCCCAGCGCATTGCCGCGCTGATCGAGGACGGCGCGATGCGCGGCGCGATGGCGCGAGCGGCGCGCGCCGACGTCGTCGAGCACGAGCCCTCCTGGGACGACGTGCTGACCGAGGACGTGCTGCCCGCCTGGCGCCAGGCCATGCGGCGCGTCGCCCGGACGCAGGCTCGCCCGCACAGCGTGCGAACCCCCTCCCCCCTTGAGGGGGAGGTCAGGGAGGGGGGTATGGCCAACGCGATGCCGCCGCTACCGCGACGCGACCCCCCGCCCGTCAACGCTGGCGCGTTGCCGACCTCCCCCTCAAGGGGGGAGGGGCCGTCGTTTCCGCAAATCTTGGCTCAGGCCCGCGCGCGCTTGCGCTCGGGATCGTAGGGGGCGGCGAGACGGATCGTGCCGGGGAGGCCGGCACCGCCCTTCGCCTTGAGCGTCACCTCCACCTTGGTGCCGTCGAGGGCGTGCTGGGCGCCGACATAGCCCAACGCCAAGGCGCGCCGGAGGTGCCAGCCGGGCTCGGCGGAGGTGACCTTGCCGATGGTGGCGCGCTCGGCGCCGCGGCGGATCTCGTCGCCGGTCGCGGGCACTGCGCCGAGATCGGCGAACTCGATCAGCACGAGCTTGCGGGCGACGCCTTGGGCGCGCTGGCGGGCGAGCGCATCGCGGCCGACGAAATCGCGCTCGTTGAAGTGCATGGTCCAGCCGAGGCCGGCCTCGAGCGGGCTGGTGCTCTCGTCGAGGTCGAGGCCGTAGAGCGGGTAGCGCTTCTCCATCCGCACCGTGCGCAGCGCGCCGAGGCCGCAGGGCTTGAGGCCGAGCGGCGTGCCCGCCGCCATGACGGCGTCCCACATGTGCTCGGCATATTCGCCGGGATAGAACAGCTCGAAGCCGAGCTCGCCGGAATAGCCGGTGCGCGAGACCATCACACGAGGCACCTCCGCCACGGCGGCGTGGGTGAAGCTGTAATAGGGCAGCGCCGCGGTCGAGAGGTCGGCATCGGTGAGCTTCCTCAGGATGTCGCGGGAGGCCGGGCCCTGCACCGAGAGGAAGGCGAGGCCGGCGCCCAGGTTCGTGACGACCACGTCCATGCCGGCCCCGTGCTCGCCGAGCCAAGCGACCACGCGATCGACCCGCGAGGGCGTGGGCGAGAGCTGGAAGTGCGTCGCCGACTGGCGGTAGCAGGTGAGGTCGTCGACCATGCCGCCGTCGGGCTTGCAGAGCGAGGAGTAGAGCACCTTGCCGTCGCCGATGCGCGCGACGTCGTTCACCAGGATCTGGCGCAGCAGCTTCATCGCGTCGCGCCCGCACACCTCGACCATGACCTGGTTGTAGACGTCGTAGAGGCCGGCGGCCTGGCGGGTCGCCAAGTGCTCCGCCTCGGTCGTGGTGTAGCGCACCGCCGCGTCGAAGCCGATGCGGTCGGCGAACTCGGCGCCGAGCGCCTTCTGCTGGTGCCAATAGGGTCCGTGCTTGCGCGCCGCCATCCTTGCCTCCCGCCAATGGTTCTCGCCTTTAACGGAATATTAGCGACGTTCTTCTATTGGGATAAGCGGGCATTGGCCTCGTATTTTTGGGATCGAACGACTTCTCATGTTCCAGCCTCCTGAAACCGACCCTGGCGCGCCGCTTTCGGCACTGGTCGCGCGGGCTGCCAAGACCTCGACGCCCGCCGCGAAGCCCGCCCGGCCCCGCGCGGCGAGGACCGCGACCCCGCCCAAACGCCCCGGTACGAATAGCGGCCGGCTCACCATCGCCATCCTCTCGGGCCTGGCCATCGGCCTGGTGGCATTGTTGATCTACAGCACGGCCGGACCCAGGACTCCCTGGGCCTTCGACCGGCCGGAAGCGAAACTTCCGTCGCTCCAGGCCAAGCACACGCTCTACTAGCCTCGACCCCAAGACGCATCGATCCGTCTTGCCAGCGATCTCGGCATCCGGCACACCCTGAGGCGTGCACCGAGTCTTCGTCCGCGCGCTCTTGTCTCTCTTGCTCGTCGCCGTCGCGGCGCCGGCGCAGGACAGACCCGATCGCGAGTTTCAAGAGTGCGCACAATGTCCGGTGATGGTGGGCATTCCCGCGGGCAGCTTCACCATGGGAAGCCCGCCGAGCGAGCGCGGACGGTTCGATGCGGAAGGGCCGCCGCATGCCGTGAGCGTGCGCGCTTTCGCGCTCGGCAAATACGACGTCACCAACGAGGAGTTCCTGGCCTTCCTGCGGGAGACCGGCTACCAGCCGGCGCCCTGCGACCCGATCCTGGGCCTCACCTGGGAATCGCCCGGCCGGGGCCTCGCCTATCCGCCCGGCCATATCTCGCCGCCGCGCTGGCCCGCGGTGTGCCTGAACTGGCACGACGCCGAGGCCTATATCGCGTGGCTCAACGGCAAAGTGCGGGCGCGCGCTCCGGCACCGGAGCGGAGCGAGGGACCCTATCGCCTGCCCAGCGAAGCGGAATGGGAATACGCGGCGCGCGCCGGCACCACCGCCGCGCGCTGGTGGGGCGAGGCGGTCGGCACAGGCAACGCCGACTGCAACGGCTGCGGGAGCACTTGGGACGGCAAGGAGATCGCCGATGCCGGCAGCTTCAAGCCAAACCCGTTCGGGCTCTACGACGTGCTCGGCAATGTCTGGCAATGGACGCAGGATTGCTGGAACGAGAGCTACGTCGGCGCACCCCGCGACGGCAGCGCCTGGACCGCGGGCGACTGCGCCAAGCGCGTGCTGCGCGGCGGCTCCTGGACGAACGTGCCCGCCTTCGTGCGCTCCGCCGCGCGCAGCCGCGCCGACGCATCGGGCCGCGACTTCGACTATTCCAGCAACGCCGGCTTTCGGGTGGCGCGGACTCTGCCCTAGTCTAGGGAAGAAAAGAAGATTCACCACAGAGACACTGAGGACACGGAGAAGGATTTCTTGCGGCGAAGCCGCTCCCTTCCCTAGCGCCACGAACTAGAACTGCTCCCTAGCGCCACGAACTAGAACTGCGGCTTTGCCGCAGACTCAGCACCTCCGTGTCTCTGTGGTGAACCACTTCTTGCGCTTCGTCGCTACTGTGACGCAGTGCGGGGGTCGAGGGTGAGGATGATGTCCTTGACGGACTCGTAGCGGCCGGGCGGCAGGTTGAGCGGCGAGGACAGCAGCACGGCGTTGCGCGCACTCAGCGCGAGATCGTGGTACGCGGGATCGCCGCCGTGGCGGGGATCGTCCACGATCTCGGCCTGGGCGACGCTGCCGTCGCGGTTCAACAGCACGTGGATCGAGACCGCCCAGTCGCCGGCGCTTGAAAGCCGGCGCCGGTCCCAGTACCAGTGCCGCTCCACCTGCGCGCGCAGAAAATCCTTCACGCTGTAAGTCGCCTGCGCGCCGGGCACCGCATTGGCGCTGGACGCCGTCACGTTGGAAACGCCGGCACCCTCTTGCGGACCGGGGTTGGGCGGGACCGCCGGCGCGGGCTGTCGCAGCCGCGCCAGCGATTGCAGCTTGGTGGCGAGATCGTCGGCGGGCGACGGCGACGGGCGCGGCTTCGCCGCGGCGGGCGGACCCGACTTGGGCAAACGCGTGGGGTTCTCCGGATTGACCGCCGCAACGGGCGCGGGCGCCGAGCTCTCGCGAGCCTTGGGCGGCAGTGCCTGGGGCGGCGGAGGCGTCTGCGGCGCCGGTATGGGATCGGCGACCTCGTGCTCGGCGGTCTCGGTCGCCTGCTCTTGCGGCAACGCCGCTTGCTGCTGCGCGGGCGGCGCGGCCGTGCGCGCGCCGAGCGTCACGAGATCGATCGGCACGACCTGCTCGGGCTCGGGCGGCGTGGCGAGCAGGCTCGGCAGCAGGAACAGGACCAGGAGCGCCGCGGCGCCGTGCAATGCCAGCGAGCCCAGAAGCCCCGGCCCCATGCGCTCGCGGGGCTTGCGCTCGAGCCGGACCTCCAGATCGCGCTCGGTGACAGCCAGCACGCCTCACCCCACCGTCAGCAGCCGCCTCGGCGTCTCCACCATGATGGCGGCGATCTCCGCCTCGCTGAAGCGGCGCTCGCGCATCAGCGGCAGCACGTTCTTGAAGATATGGGCGTAGCCGTGGCCGCCGAACCTGGTGAGGCGTGTCAAATAGCAGATGTCGTGGGAGATCACGATCTGGCCGAGGTGGCCGTGGTCGATCAGCGTGCGCAGGTGCTTCAAGCGAAGCCCGTCGTTGGGCATGTCGATGGCGTTGAGCGGATAATAGGCGGTCTCGATGCCGAACAGATCGAACTCCAGCACCACGCCGGTCGCCGCCAATCTGAGCAGCCGCGCCTCGTCGAAGATCGTGCGGTCGATGTGCGAGATCACCGTGCGGGTCAGGTCGCCGCCCGCCGCCTTGATGAAATCCGCGACTTCCTGCGGCTGGTCGGGGTGGCGGCCCGGATGCACGTTGAGGAGCGCGCCGGTCTCGGCCTGCGCCACCAACGCGCCCCGCATGACGCGCTTCTCGAGCGCGGTCCAGGGATGCTGGCAGCCGATCTCGCCGATGACGCCGGCGCGGACCCCCGTGCCCCATGCGCCCTCGAAGACGCTCGCGATCATCTCGCGGGCGAAATCGTCGACGGATTTCTCGAAGGTCGCGGGCGCCTGGTACTCCTCGACGTAATAGCCGCAGCCCATGACGATCTGCACGCCGGTTGCGGCGGCGACCGCGCGCAGGCCTTCGGGATTGGGCTTGATGCCGCCGCAGGTGAGCTCCACGAGCGAGCGGCCGCCGGCGCGGCGGAGCTCGGCGACTTCCGACGCCGCAAGATCCATGCTGTCGAGCACGTATTTGCCCGCGTGCCTCTTACGGCCGTAGCCGACGTCGTGCAGGTTCTCGAGCGTGATCGGCGGGCCCTGATCGCGCTCGGCGGCGAGCGCGGGGGTGCGCAGGTCGCAGAAGACGTGCTCGTGCATCAAGGTGGCACCGAGATCGCTCGGCGCGATCAAGCCGGTGACGGTCTGAATCCTGCCCTTGAGCTCAGTCCGGTCGATTGCCGCCTCCCCGGTCCGGGATCTCCGCGCGCACCCGGCCGGCGAACGCGGACAGTCAGGGCGAGGTGCGCCTCGGTTTGGAACGGCCCGCCGCGATCGGCACGACGCGCGCCGATGTCTCGACCTCGCCGGCGACCACCTTAGCCCGATCGGCACCCGCCGCAAACCGCGCGCGCTCGGCGGGCAGTATGACGGTCACCGTCGTGCCCCGGCCCGGGGCGCTCTCCACCGAGAGCCGTCCCTGGTGCAACTCGGTCAAGCACACGGCCAGAGGCAGACCCAGCCCGGTTCCTTCCCGGGGCGCTTTGCCGGCATCATCAACCTGTCCGAAGGGCTCGAGGGCCCGAGGGATGTCCTCGGGCCGCATCCCGATGCCGGTATCCGCCACCGAAATGGCGATCTCGCCCGCCGCCGTGACCGTCGTCGCGACGGTGACCAGGCCGCCCTTCGGCGTGAACTTGATGGCATTCGACAGCAGGTTCAGCAGCACCTGCTTGAGGCGAAGCTCGTCGGCCTGCATGATGAGATCAGCCGGATGGATCTTCAGCGCGACACCCGCGGCGTCCGCCCGCTCCGTCACCATGCGCCGGCACGCCTCCACAACCGCAGCCAACGAAACCGTGGCTTCTTGAAGCTCCAGCCGTCCCGCCTCCACCTTGGAGAGATCCAGAATGTCGTTGATGATCTCCAGCAGGTGCTTGCCGGAGACGTTGACGTCCGTCGCATAGTCGCGATAGCGGGCGCTCAACGGGCCCACCAACGCCGAGGCGATCATCTCGGAAAACCCGATGATCGCGTTCAGCGGCGTGCGCAGCTCGTGGCTCATGTGCGCGAGGAAGTCGGTCTTGGCGCGATTTGCCGATTCGAGCGAGATCTGGGTCGCCGCCAACGCGAGCTCGTGCTGCTTGAGGGAGCTGAGGTCGGTTTGGACATGCACGACATCGCCCGTAGCCGTGATGCTCTCGTCATGCTTGATCCATCGCCCCGGCTCGATTTCGAATTCATGTCCGGGACCGCGCACCTCGACGTAGCGCGAGTTCTTGAGAATCAAGTTCCGGTCGCGGTCGAAGAGCGCGAAGCCATGGTCCATGGTGTCGATGGCTTGATCGAGCCGGCGGCGGATCGCGTCGAAGCGCGCCTTCGCCTCGCGCTCCCGGGCCTCGGCTGCCAACAAATCCGTCACGTCCTTGACGGCGTGAACGACACTGACGGGCTGGCGCGATTCGTCGACGACGACGTCCGTTTCGGAGGTCACCCAGCGAACCGCGCCGTCGGAGCGGACGATCCTGAAATCGAGGGAGGAGCGCACGGCCTCGCTCCGCCGAGCGGCGAAGTAGGCGCCGACCCGCTCCCGGTCCTCGGGATGCACGGCATCGAGCACTTTCTCCACCGTCAGCGCGAGCGCTTCCTGCGTCTCGCCGAGGATCCGATACATCTCCGCCGATCCGCGGATTTGACCGGTCGCGAGATCGACCTCGAGACTGCCGGTCGCGGCCACGCGCTGCGCGTGCGCGAGATGCCGCGCGCTTTGGCGCAGCTCCTCCTCGATCGGCCGCGCGATGGCGCGGGCCGCGAACGCGGTGACGACGGCCGAGGACAGCACCGCCAGCACCAGGCTCGCCAGGAAGAGCATGCTCGCCGTGGATGCCGCGTCGATCGCGTGCCCTAATTCCGATCGGTGCAGCTGGTCGGCTTCTTGCCGGAGCTCGTCGAGCCGTGCCGCCAATCGATCGTAGCTGTGCTCGGTGGCGGCCATGAAGATCGAGGCGCTCGCGGGATCGGTCTCCACCACCCCCAGCACGATGTCGGCGGCGGCGGAATAGACGTCCAGGTCCCGACGGATCTTGGCGAAGGCGGACAAACCGGCGTCGGGATGCTGAGCGAGGTCGTCGAAAGCGGCGAGCATGCGCTCCTTAGCCTGCCGCGCAGTCGCCACTTTCGGCGCCACCCGCCCGCGGTCGCTTTCGGTCGCGGCGATCGATAGCGTCCGCAGCAGCTCCGTGTGGAACGTGTCGGTCAGATCATCGGCGTTGAAGACAAGCCGGAAGGTCTGGAGGGTTCCTTCGCTGAGATCGCGGAGGCGGTGCTGGCTGTCGAGGAGGTTGCGATAGGAGAGCCCTCCGAGCGCGAGGAAGATGCAGAGGATAATGCCCGGAGCGATGCACAGTTTCGCCGAGATCGGCGCCTCCGACAGCCGCCGAAGCCAGCGAGCGCGAAGCGGGCTGGTGCGCCGCGGGCTCATGGCTTGTAAGCACCGACGAGCACGATGTAGTCGCCGGCCTTGATGACGTAGGAGGTCTTGAGCTCGACCTTGTGGGTGAGCGGGCTGCTCATGCGATATTCGACCCAACCGGTGCCGGCCGGCGATTGGGCGGCGGCGATGATCGCCTTGCCGAATTCCTTGCCGTCGGTGTCGATGAAGAGCGTGGCGTCGCGACCGACGAAATTGGGATTGCCAGGCGCGCACACCACGAAGTGCTGGGGATTGTAAACGACCACGAAGAGGTCGCGGTCCCGAAAGCTGCCATCGGGCCGGTTGAAATCGGCGATCGCTCTGTCCGGGCCCACCGCCATGAGATGAGCGGCGGCCTTATCGGCCATCGCCTTCGCATCGGCGGTGGTGCCCCGCTCCTGCGCCGCCGCGGGCCAGGCGATGACAATGCCAAAAGCGACCAGAATGGCCGCCAAGACGATTCGCACGGACCCGATCCTCCCAAGCGATCCCGAACCTGGAGACGTCCGCCGGCGGCGGACAGGCTCGGATTGCATACCCTATCGCCCGCAATCTGATGTTGCGGTGGATCAAGAGTATAACGGGTGGACGCTAAGGAGAACTACCTACAGCTGCGTCGGAGCAGGTGATTTTCTCCCTTTGATGGTGATCATGCGATCCCCACTCACCCGATTTTCGGGTGTCAGTCGACGATGGCGACCGCGCGGGTCCAGCCGGCCGAGGCGCCGCGGATCTTCACGGGGAAGCAGCTGACCACGAATCCCTTGGCCGGAAGCGCCTCGAGGTTGTGCAGCTTCTCCAGATGGCAATAGCCGATCTCGCGGCCGGCCTTGTGGCCTTCCCAGATCAGTCCGGCATCGCCGGTCGCGCGGAACTTCTCCCTGGTATGGACGAACGGCGCGTCCCAGCTCCAGGCATCGGTGCCGGTGACCCGGACGCCGCGCTCGAGGAGATAAAGCGTGGCCTCGCGGCCCATGCCGCAGCCGGCGGCGACATAGTCCGGCTTCCCGTAGGCCGAGCCCGCGCGCGTGTTCACCAGCACGATGTCGAGCGGCTTGAGGCTGTGGCCGATGCGCGCGAGCTCCGCCTCGACGTCCGCGGGCGTCACCACGTAACCGTCGGGGAAATGCCGGAAGTCGAGCCTGAGGCCGGGCTGCAGGCACCAGTCCAGCGGCACCTCGTCGATCGCGATCGCGCGCTCGCCGCGGTTCATGGTGGAGGCGAAGTGATAGGGCGCGTCGAGATGCGTGCCGTTGTGGGTCATCAGGCGGATCCACTCGATCGCCCAGCCCTCGCCGTCCGGCAGATCCGCCTCGCGCAAACCCGGAAAGAACTTCACCACGTCGGCCGCTGTGCTCTTGTGCGTCAAGTACTCGATCCGCGGCCCGTAGCCCGGCGGATCCGAGACCACCTCGTTCTCCAGATGCATGGAGATGTCGATGAGCGTGCGCGGCATTGGCCGAGCGTCGGACCTGAACCATATGCGCGTCAAGCGCCCTCACCCGTCCGTCGCTCGCGCGACGGGCACCCCCTCCCACCCCGTGGGCGAGGGGGAAGATGCGCGCGAGCTTGGTAGTCCTCTCCCGTGAAACGGGAGAGGGAGGGACCCGCCGCGAAGCGGTGGGAGGGTGCTAGAGGAGCGCCTCGACCGCGGGCAGCAGCTGCTTGAACTCGAAGGGCTTGGTGAGCGTTGCGTCGGCGCCGAGACTCTCGGCGGCGCGCAGGAAGCCCACGCCCGACTGGTACTCGCCGCCGCCGGAGATCGCGATGATCTTGGTGGCGGGATAGAGCCGGCGCAGCTCCATGATGGTCTCGATGCCGTCGGTCTCGGGCATCAGCAGATCCGTGATCACGAGATCGATCGAGCGCTCGGACAGGATGCGCAACGCCTCGGCGCCGTCGGCCGCCTCGGCGACCGCGTGGCCCTGTTTTTCCAGCGCCAGCGCCACGAACCGGCGCATGGACGCCTCGTCGTCGATCACTAAAATGTCCGCCACTTTCAATCCCCTCCGCGCCTTTTTGAAGGCGACACCGGAACCTAGCCCAACGGTAGTTAACGGTGGGTTTGCAAGAAGCAAACAAACGCTTAAGCGCGGAGGTCTCGCGGAGGGGGCCGGACGGGCGGAGCCCATTATTTCCTTGGCGACTTGGCGTCTTGGCGATTCAAACGATTCACCGCCAAGGCGCCAAGGCCGCCACGAAGAATGATTGCGGTTTCGCCGCGAGTTTCCTCTGCGTCCTCTGCGCTAAAGAGTTTTTCTTTTCTTCCGGGACGCGATCGAATCGGCGAGGACGCAGAGTATCTCGAACATGAGATTGGCCGCGTTGAGCGCCGTGTGGCCGGAGGGGTCGGCGAGCGGCAGCACCTCGCAGACGTCGCCGCCGACGATGTCGAGTCCCTGGAGCCCACGGATGATCACCTGCGCGTCGCGCATGCTGAGCCCGCCGGGCTCCGGCACGCCGGTGCCGATGCAGAAGACGGGATCGAGCCCATCGATATCGAAGGTGATGTAGGTCGGCCCTTTGCCGCAGACGCGCCGCGCCTCGGCGATCACCTCCTTGCGGCCCATCTCCTCGAAATCGTCCATGGTGACGATGCGCATGCCGACGTCATAGCCGTACTGGATGTCGTCGTCGCCGAAGCGCGTGCCGCGCAGCCCGATCTGGATCGTGCGCTTGGGATCGATGATGCCTTCCTCGACCAGGCGCCGGAACGGTGTGGCGTGATTGATCTTGGAGCCGAGCAAGGTGTCGAGCGTGTCGGCATGCGCGTCGAAATGCACGACGCTGAAGGGCTCGCCGCGGAACATGCCGCGCAAGATCGGCAAGGTGATGGTGTGGTCGCCGCCCGCTGAGATCGGCGCCACGCCGTGATCGCTGAGGTTCGAGATGAACTTGGTGATGAGATCGACGCTGCCGAGGAGATCGAACGGATTGATCGGCGTGTCGCCCATATCGGCGACGTTGCAGAGCCGGAACGGCGCGATCCGGTTGGTGGCGTTGACCCGCCGGATGATGCGCGACATCTCGCGGATCTGCGCCGGGCCCTGGCGCGCGCCGGTACGGAAATTAGTGCCGAGATCGAAGGGCACGCCGACCAACCCGACATCGACGCCCTGCGGGCTGGTGACGCGCGGCGTGCGCATGAAGGTCGCGACCTCCGCGAAGCGCGGCACGACGCCGGCATCGAGCGGCTGCAGGTTCGGCACGTCGTTCATCGCAAAACCTCCCGGGATTGGCGTTGGCGCAGGCTCGCGCCGGTACCTGCGGGAGTCAATGTGCGTCCTTCGACGCGCTCCCTCCGGTCGTTTGCTCAAGATGAGGACCATTTGTGTTTGCCACTGCTCCATGCCCCTCATCCTGAGCAAGCGAAGCGCGTCGAAGGACGCACCCTGCAGCCGCGGCCAATTGGACTTACGAGCAACGCGCGTGCTAGCGTCGCCCTCGCGCGACGAGACAGGGAAGCCGGTGCGATGCCGGCGCTGCCCCCGCAACTGTAAGGTGCGAGATCGCGGCGGGTGCCACTGATCCCCTTGGGGATCGGGAAGGTGCCGCGGTCGACGAGCCCGAGCCAGGAGACCTCCTCGCTGACGCGCATGGAACCGACCGTCCTCGGAGGGAGGAGGGGTGATGCCGGATCAATCATCTCCATCGCGATCGAGCCCGCCGCTGCCGCGCCTGATGCTCGTGCTGGGCGGCGCGCGCTCGGGCAAGAGCCGTTACGCCGAGCAGGCGATCGAGGCCGCGGCCGGCGGCGGCCTTTACCTTGCGACCGCCGGGATCGCCGACGCCGAGATGGCGGCGCGGGTCGCCGAGCATAGGGCGCGCCGCGGGCCGACGTGGGCCACGATCGAGGAGCCGATCGAGATCGCCCATCGGATCGAGATTGAGGCGCGTACCGATCGGCCGATCCTCGCGGATTGCCTGACGCTCTGGCTTTCGAACCTGATGCACGCCGATCGCGATATCGAGGCCGAGACCGAGCGGCTGATGGCGACGCTCGCGCACGCGCGCGGCTCCGTCGTACTGGTCGCGAACGAGGTCGGGCTCGGCATCGTGCCGGAAACCGCGCTCGGCCGCGCCTTCCGCGATCACGCCGGCCGGCTCAATCAGCGCGTCGCGGCAGCGGCGGAGCGCGTGGTGTTCGTGGCCGCGGGACTGCCGATGCTGCTCAAGGACGCCGTCCCGGCGGAGCGGCGGTGATGCGTAAGATCCCCGCGACCGTGATCACGGGCTTCCTCGGCGCCGGCAAGACCAGTCTGCTGCGGCACCTGGTGGCGAACGCCAACGGCCGCCGCCTCGCGCTGGTGATCAACGAGTTCGGCGAGCTCGGCGTCGACCGCGAGATCCTCCTGGGCTGCGGCGTCGAGAATTGCCGCGAGGACGACGTGATCGAGCTCGCCAACGGCTGCATCTGCTGCACCGTGGCAGAGGATTTTCTGCCGACGCTGGAGCGGCTGCTCGACCGCCCGGATCCACCCGACCATATCCTGATCGAGACCTCCGGCCTCGCCCTGCCGAAGCCGCTGGTGCAAGCCTTTGCCTGGCCCGAAGTGAAAGCGCGCGTCACCGTCGACGGCGTGATCGCGGTGGTGGACGCGGCGGCGGTGGCGGCGGGCCGGTTCGCGACCGATCCCGCGGCGCTCGCGGCCCAGCGTGCGGCGGATCCCGCCCTCGACCACGACAATCCCCTGGACGAAGTTTTCGGGGACCAGCTCAGCGCCGCCGACCTCGTGGTGCTCAACAAGACGGACCTCTTGTCCGCCGAGGCGCGCGCCTCGGTCGAGAGCGACCTCGGCCGGCAGATGCGGGCGGCGACCAAGCTGATCGCGGCGAGCCACGGCGTAGTGGCGGCGGCGCTGCTGCTCGGCCTCGACGCCGCCGCCGAGGACGATCTCGCGAGCCGCCCCTCGCACCACGACCTCGAGCCCGAGCACGATCACGACGATTTCGAGAGCTTTGTCGTCGCGCGCGGGCCGGTCGCCGACACCGGCGGATTCGTGGCGCGGCTCGGCGAGATCATCGCGGCGCACGACATCCTCCGCCTCAAAGGCTTCGTGCACGTCCCCGGCAAGGATTTCCGGCAGGTCGTGCAGGGCGTGGGCGCTCGGCTGCAGCACTATTTCGACCGGCCCTGGGGTGCCGGCGAGCCGCGCCAGAGCCGGCTCGTGGTGATCGGCCGCAAAGGCCTCGACCGCGCCGCCATCGCCGCGGCGATCGAGGGGTGACCATGGTCTACGTGGCACCACCATCCCGCGTCCTTCGACGCGCTTCGCTTGCTCCGGATGAGGGGCGCTATTATCTGGCCGCTCCAAACCACCTCATCCTGAGCAAGCGACCGAAGGGAGCGAGTCGAAGGACGCACCCATGCACCTCCTAGCCGCCACGCCCGGGCAGATCGCGGACGGCAGCGAGGCCGTCGATCTCGGCCAGAGCGCGGCGGAGATCGTGGTGCTGAGCGCGGCGGACACCGAGCTCGCCTGCTTGGCGGCCGCGCAGAAGACGCTCGTCGCGCACGATCGCGCGCAGCCGTCACTCCGGCTCGCGAACCTGCTGCGCCTCAAGCACAATCTCTCGGTCGACGTCTACGCCGACGGCGTGATCGCGCATGCGAAGCTGGTGATCGTGCGGCTCTTGGGCGGGCGCGGCTACTGGCCTTATGGCGTGGACCGCCTGGTCGAGGTCTGCCGCGAGCGAGATATTCCACTGGCGCTGCTGCCGGGCGACGACCGGCCGGACGACGAGCTCGCGCGAGCCTCGAGCGTGGCGCCGGACGTGCAGCGGCGGCTCTGGCGCTATCTCGCGGAGGGAGGGCCGAGCAATGCCGAACAACTCCTGCGCTATGCCGCGCATCTCCGCGGCCACGCCACCAAGTGGCGCGAGCCGCGGCCGCTGTTGCGCGCGGGGCTCTATTGGCCGGGCGAAGCGCAGCCGAGTCTCGACGACATCCGCAGGCACCGGCGTCCCGAGGCGCCCGTCGCCGCGCTGGTGTTCTACCGCGCGCTCGTGCAGGCGGCCGATACCGACGCGGTCGATGCGCTGGTGACGGCGCTGACCGCGCGCGGGCTCAATCCGCTGCCGCTCTTCGTGCAGAGCCTAAGAGATCCGCAGGCGCAGGCGATCCTCGGCGACGCGCTGGCCTCGGCGCCGCCGGATATCGTGCTCAACGCGACGGGCTTCGCGGTGGCCTCGCCGGGCGGCGCGCCGGTGCCCTCGCCGTTCGCGCCCTATGATTGCCCCGTCCTGCAGGTGATCTTCGCAGGCGGAGATGCCGAGCGCTGGCGCGCGAGCACGCGCGGGCTCGATGCCCGCGACGTCGCCATGATGGTGGCGCTGCCGGAGGTGGACGGTCGCATCGTCAGCCGCGCGGTCTCCTTCAAGGGCGAGGCGCAGCGCGATCTCTTGACCGAGCTCGACCTGGTGCGCCACACGCCGGTCGCCGACCGCGTCGCGTTCGTGGCGGAGCTCGCGCGCAACTGGGTGCGGCTGCGGCGGCTCCCTGCGGCCGAGCGCCGCGTCGCTCTGGTGCTCGCGAATTATCCCAACAAGAACGGCCGCGTCGGGAACGGCGTCGGCCTGGACACGCCCGCGAGCGTGATCGCGGTCTTGCGCGCGCTCGAGCGCGCCGGCTATCGCGTCGAGGACATCCCCGCGGATGGCGACGCGCTGATGCGCCGGCTGCTCGCCGGCCCCACCAACGCCGCGAGCCATCGGGGCCGCGACAGCGACGAAAACCTTCAGCGCAGCGACTACGCCGCCTATTTCGCGAGCCTGCCGAGGGCGGTGCAGACCCAGGTCGAGGAGCGCTGGGGCGCGCCCGAGCGCGATCCGCTGTTCCGGCCGGCGGATCTCGATTGCGGGCGCTTCGTGATGCCGGCGCTCCGTTTCGGCAATGTCGTGGTCGCGATCCAGCCGGCGCGCGGCTACAACCTCGATCCGGTCCAGGCCCAGCACGATCCCGCGCTGGTGCCGCCGCACGGCTATCTCGCCTTCCACGCCTGGCTCGCCGACGGCTTCCGCGCCCACGCGGTCGTGCACGTCGGCAAGCACGGCAATCTCGAATGGTTGCCGGGCAAGGCGCTGGCGCTCTCCGCCGAATGTTTCCCGGAAGCGGCGCTCGGGCCGCTGCCGCATCTCTATCCCTTCATCGTGAACGATCCGGGCGAGGGCACCCAGGCGAAGCGCCGGGCGCAGGCGGTGATCGTCGATCACCTGACACCACCGTTGACGCGCGCCGGCAGCTATGGCGTGCAAGCCGAGCTCGAGCGCCTGATCGACGAATATTTCGAGGCGGCGGCCGGCGACCCGCGACGCGTGAAGCCGCTCGCCGAGCGGATTCTGGCCGCGGCGCGCGCGAGCGGCGTCGCGGAGGATTGCGGCATCGGCCCTGCCGAGACCGCGGCCTCGGCGTTGCCCAAGCTCGACGGTTATCTCTGCGAGCTCAAGGAGCGGCAGATCCGCGGCGGCCTGCACGTGTTCGGCGCGAGCCCCGAAGGCGACGCGCGCACGGACCTGCTGCTCGCCCTGGCGCGCCTGCCGCGCGGCGCCGCGCCCGAGCAGGCCTCGTTGCTGCGCGCTCTCGCCGTGGATTTCTCCCTTGGGTTCGATCCGCTCGACTGCGATCTGGGCGCGGAGTGGACAGGGCCTCGTCCCGATGTGCTCGCGGGCGATGCGCCCTGGCGAACCGCCGGCGATACCGTCGAGCGGCTCGAAGCCCGCGCGCGCGACCTTATCGAGTCTCTGCTGGCCCGCCCCCCCACCCCACCCTCCCCCTCAAGGGGGGAGGGGCTGTTGAGTTCGTCGGGTCGTCTCTCCCCTCCCCCCTTGAGGGGGAGGGTGGGGTGGGGGGTTGGGGCAAGGACCGTGAAAGTCCTCGACGACATCGCCACCCACCTCGCTCCCAACCTCGCCGCCTGCGGCGACGCGGAGATGGCTGGGCTTCTCTCCGGCCTCGCCGGGCGGTTCGTGCCGCCGGGGCCGTCGGGGGCGCCGAGCCGGGGGCGGCCGGAGGTACTGCCGACGGGCCGCAATTTCTACTCGGTCGACGCGCGGGCGCTCCCCACTCAGGCAGCTTGGCAGCTCGGCTGGAAATCGGCGCAGCTGCTGGTCGCGCGGCACGCGCAGGAGCACGGCGCCTACCCCCGGCGCATGGCGCTCTCGGCCTGGGGCACCGCGAACATGCGCACGGGCGGCGACGACATCGCGCAGGCGCTGGCGCTCATGGGCGTGCGGCCGCGCTGGGAGCTGACGACGGGCCGCGTCGTCGGATTCGAGATCCTGCCGGCCTCGCTCCTCGACCGTCCGCGAGTGGATGTGACGCTCCGCGTCTCCGGATTTTTCCGCGATGCCTTCGCCAATCTGATCGATCTCGTCGACAGCGCGGCGCGCGCGGTGGCGGCGCTGGACGAGGCGCCGGAGACGAATCCGCTGGCGGAGCGCGTCACGGCGGACCGCGCCGCGCTCGCCGTCAACGGCGTGCCCGCGGCGGAGGCCGAGCGCCGCGCCGGCGCGCGCGTGTTCGGCTCCAAGCCCGGCGCCTACGGCGCGGGCCTGCAGACGCTGATCGACGAGCGCACCTGGAAGGACGACGGCGACCTCGCGGCGGCCTATCTCGCCTGGGGCAGCTACGCCTATGGCGGCGGCGCCGAGGGCGCCGAGGACTGCGAGGGCTTCCGCGCGCGGCTCCGCGACGTCGAGGCGATCGTGCAGAACCAGGACAATCACGAGCACGATATCCTCGACAGCGACGACTATTATCAGTTCGAGGGCGGGCTCGCGGCGACGGTGCGGCACCTCGCGGGCGCGACCCCCGTGGTCTACCACAACGACCACTCCCGGCCCGAGCGGCCCCAGATCCACACGCTCGAGGAGGAGATCGGCCGCGTGGTGCGGGCGCGGGTGGTCAATCCGACCTGGATCGCCGCCATGATGCGCCACGGCTACAAGGGCGGCTTCGAGATGGCGGCGACGGTGGATTACCTGTTCGCCTTCGCCGCCACGGCGCGGGCGGTCAAGAGCCACCATTTCGACGCCGTCTACGACGCCTATCTCGGCGACGCCACCGTGCGCGCGTTCCTCTCGGAGCACAATCCCGACGCGCTTCGCGAAATGGCGGAACGGCTCGACGAGGCCATCGACCGCGGCCTCTGGACGCCGCGGCGCAACAGTCTGCGCACCGAGCTTGCGGATATCGCGGGGAACCCCCGCCCGTGAGCGAGGACGCGCGCGACGCCGAGGAGCTCAACCGCGAGCACGCCGAGAAGGCCGCCCGGCGCAAGGCGGCAAAGGCAAGAATCCTCGCCACCAAGACCCAGGAACGCGGCCTGATCATCCTCCACACCGGCACCGGCAAGGGAAAATCCACCGCCGCCTTCGGCCTGGTGCTGCGTTGCCTCGGCCACGGCATGCGCGTGGGCATCGTGCAGTTCGTCAAGGGCGCCTGGGCGACCGGCGAGCGCACCGTGCTGGCGCGGTTCCCGGATCTGGTGACCATGCGGGCGATGGGCGAGGGCTTTACCTGGGAGACCCAGGACCGCGCCCGCGACATCGCCGCCGCCCGCGAGGCCTGGGAGCTCGCCAAGGCGATGATCGCCGATCCCGGCTATCGCCTCGTCTTGCTGGACGAGCTCAACATCGTGCTACGTTACGACTACCTGCCAGTGGAGGAGGTGGTGGCCGCGCTCAAGTCCAAGCCGCGCGATCTCCACGTCATCGTCACCGGCCGCAACGCCAAGTCCGAGCTCATCGAAATCGCAGACCTTGTCACGGAGATGAAGCTCGTGAAGCATCCGTTCCGAGCCGGCGTCAAGGCGCAGGCAGGTATCGAGTTCTAACCACAAACCGGAGGACAAAGACCCATGAGGCGAATTCTGATGGTGGCGGTGGCGGCGCTCGCGTTGGCGGTGCCGCAACTCGCCAAGGCCGCGAGCGAGCAACAGACGGTGGACGATGCGGTGGTCGTCGTCCAGCACCTGAGCTCGGGATCGGGCGTGGCGGCAAACGCACGCGACCTGCTGCACCGGGCGCGCGGCGTCATGATCATTCCATCGCTCGTGAAGGGCGGGTTCATCTTCGGAGCCCAGGGCGGCACCGGCGTGCTCTTGAGCCGCGACCCGAAGACCGGCACCTGGAGCTACCCGGCCTTCTATGCCATGGGCGCGGGGTCGTTCGGCTTCCAGATCGGGCTCGAGGTCTCCAAGATCATGCTCATCATCATGAACGACAAGGCGCTCAACGCCGTGATGGCGGCCGAGTTCAAGCTCGGCGCCGAGGCGGGCATCGCGGTCGCGACGCTCGGCGCAGGCGCGGAGGCCTCGACCACGGCCGCGGGCGGCGCGGATATTTATGCGCTCGCGGAGTCCGCTGGCCTGTTCGGCGGCGTCGCCATCCAGGGCGGCATCGTCAAGCCGCTGGTGGACGAGGATCACCGCTACTACGGCTCCAACGTGACGGCACAGCAGATCGTGCTGGCGCGGGCCGCGAAGAACCCCGGAGCCGATGGTCTTCGCAACGAGCTTCGCAAGGTGGGTGGCCGCTAGACCGGAAGGCGCAGAACGCGGAGAGATGAGCGCAGCCCCTCGCCTCGCGCGGAGGACGCCTGCGCTGATGCTCCAAGGCACGGGCTCCGACGTGGGGAAATCGCTCCTCACGGCGGGGCTCGCGCGCGCTTTTCTCCGCCGCGGGCTGGGCGTGCGCCCGTTCAAGCCGCAGAATATGTCCAATAACGCCGCCGTCACCGCGGACGGCGGCGAGATCGGCCGCGCCCAGGCGCTGCAGGCGCGGGCCTCGGGCGTGGCGCCCTCGGTTCACATGAACCCGGTCCTGCTGAAGCCGCAATCGGAGCGCGGCGCGCAAGTGGTGGTCGCGGGGCGAATACTCCGCACGGCCAGCGCCCGCGACTATCAAGCGCTCCGAGCGGAGCTGCTCCCGAGGGTGCTGCAGAGCTTCGAGCTCATCGCGGCGGACGCCGATCTCGTTCTGGTGGAGGGCGCCGGCAGCCCCGCCGAGGTCAATCTGCGCGCCGGCGACATCGCGAACATGGGGTTCGCCGAGGCGGCGGATGTGCCGGTCGTGCTGGTCGGCGACATCGAGCGCGGCGGCGTGCTGGCGCAGATCTGCGGCACGCATCTGCTGCTCTCGCCTGCCGAGCGCCAGCGCCTCAAAGGCGTGATCGTGAACAAGTTCCGCGGCGACGTCTCGCTGTTCGCCGGCGGCATCGAGACGATCCGGACCGCGACCGGCCTCGGCTGCCTCGGCGTCGTGCCCTGGTTCGAGCGCGCCCGCGAGCTGCCGGCGGAGGATGCGCTCGCCCTCGAGCGCATGACCCCGCCGGCCCGCGCCGGGCGGTTCCGGATCGCGGTGCCGCGCCTGCCGCGGATAGCCAACTTCGACGATCTCGATCCGCTCCGCGCCGAGCCCAACGTGGCCGTCGAGCTGGTTCAGCCGGGCCGCCCGCTGCCGCTCTGCGATCTCATCCTGCTGCCGGGCTCGAAGGCGACGCTCGGCGACCTCGCGACGCTCCGGGCCGAGGGCTGGGACATCGACATCCTCGCCCATGTCCGCCGCGGCGGCGCGGTGCTCGGGCTCTGCGCCGGCTACCAGATGCTGGGCCGGCGCATCGCCGACCCCGCGGGCATCGAGGGCATCGCCGGCGAGGCGAAGGGACTCGGTCTCCTCGAGGTCGACACCGTCCTGACCGCCGAGAAGACCCTGCAGCAGGTCGCCGGCGTGGAGCTGCGCAGCGATGCCGCCATCGCCGGTTACGAGATGCACATCGGCCGCACCGATGGGTCCGGCGCGGCGAGACCGATGCTGAGGCTCGGCAGCCGCCTCGATGGCGCCGTCTCCGCCGACGGCCGCGTGATGGGCTGCCACGTGCATGGACTCTTCGCGAGCGACGGGTTCCGCCGCGTTTTCCTCGAGCGGCTGGGCGGCACGGCCGACGCCGCGCTCGCCCACGAGGCGCGGGTCGAGTCGGCGCTGGAGGCGCTCGCCGACCATTGCGAAGCGCATCTCGACGTCCCCGCGTTGCTGGAGATCGCCCGTGCACGCTAGGAGACTCGCACCGCGACCCTCACCCCTCACCCGGCCGACGCTCCCGCGCCGGCCACCCTCTCCCCCTCTCCCCTGCGGGGAGAGGGGCGAGGGAAACGAAAGCGGTGCTCTCTTTACCCCTCGCCCCTCGCCCGCGAAGCGGGAGAGTGGGAGAGGGAGGGGCCCAGCGCGAAGCGCTGGGAGGGTGAGGGGTGAGGGCGGCGCTAACAGCGAGCGCTCAAGCGCGCAGCAACGCCGCCAGGCCGATCAGCGCGGCCTCGACGACACAGGCGACGACGAACACGCCCAGCGCGCGGCGGATCTCGGCAGAGCCCGCGTCCTCGCTGCCGGCGCCGATCCAGGGATCGTCCACCAGCTCCGCGCCGTAGCGCCGCGGCCCCGCGAGCGAGAGGTCGAGTGCCCCCGCCATGGCGCCCTCGGGCCAGCCGGCGTTGGGCGAGCGGTGCTTGCGGGCGTCGCGGACCATGATCATGAGCGCGTCCCATCCGCTCGCGCGGGGCGTCAGTCCGCCGGCGACCGCGATCAGCAGGCCCGCGAGGCGCGCCGGCACCAGGTTCGCGAGATCGTCGAGCCGCGCCGCGGCCCAGCCGAAGGCGCGATAGCGCGGGGAGCGATGGCCGATCATGCTGTCGAGGGTGTTGACCGCCTTGTAGGCGCAAATCCCCGGCAAGCCCAGCAGCAGGAACCAGAATACGGGCGCCACCACGCCGTCGCTGAAATTCTCGGCGAGGGATTCGATGGCGGCGCGGGCGACGCCGTCCTCGTCGAGGCTGTCGGGATCGCGGCCGACGATGTGGCGAATCGCGGCGCGTCCACCGGCCAGGCCCTCGCGGTCGAGCGCCGAAGCGACATCCGCCACGTGATCGTAGAGACTGCGCTGGGCCAGCAGCACCGTGAGCACCACGACCTCGGCAGCGGCGCCCCAAGCGGATCGCGCCGCCAGCGTGCCGACGACAACGCCCACTCCCGCGGCGGCAATCACGACGACGACGACCGTCACGATACCGCCGAGACGGCGATCACGGTCCGACAGATCCTGGCGGTTGAGACGATGCTCCAGCCGGCCGATCAGCATCCCCACCAGCGCGACCGGGTGCGGCAGGCGGCGGAATATGGCCGCGGGATCGCCGACGACCGCATCGAGCGCCACGGCCGCGAGCAGCAGCAGCAGCGGGTCGAACCGCGCAGGATCGGCTGCGAAGAGCGGGAACATGGCTCCGGCAGCATCGGCGCGCGCGATATCGCCGTCAACCGTGGGTACATACAAAGCGACCAAACTCGGAGCGGCCGGACATGAGCGAGACTGCGGTGATGATGTGCGGCCACGGCAGCCGCGACGAAGGCGCCATCCGCGAGTTCGAGCGGCTCGCTGGCGCCCTCAAGGCGCGGCTCCCTGCCCACGACGTCGAGACCGGCTATCTCGAATTCGCCCGGCCGATCATCCGTGACGCGCTCGACGCCCTCAAGCGCCGCGGCGCCCGGCGTATCATCGCGGTGCCGGGCATGCTGTTCGCGGCGGCGCACGTCAAGAACGACCTGCCCTGGGAGATCAACAGCTTCGCCGCCGCCAATCCCGATATCGAGGTGCGCTTCGGCCGCGAGCTCGCGATCGAGCCCAAGCTCCTGCGCGCTGCGGCGGATCGGATCGCCGAGGCCGAGACGGCGGCGGGACCGGCCGTGCCGCGCGATCAGACCCTGCTGGTGGTGGTGGGGCGCGGCACCAACGACCCCGACGCCAACAGCAACATCGCCAAGGTCGCGCGCTTCCTCTGGGAAGGCATGGGCTTCGGCTGGGCCGAGATCGCGTTCAGCGGCGTGGCGCATCCGCGAGTCGAGCCGGCGCTGCGCCGCGCGCTGCGCCTGGGTTTCGCGCGCGTCGTCGTATTCCCCTACTTCCTCTTCACGGGCGTGCTGGTGAAGCGGATTTACGACGAGACCGACCGCGTGGCCGCCGACCATCCGGAGATCGAGTTCCTGAAAGCGCCCTACCTCAGCGACCATCCGCTGGTGCTCGACTGCTTTGCCGAGCGGGTGAGCGAGACGGCGGAGGGCGCGCCCGCCATGAACTGCCAGCTCTGCAAGTACCGCACGCAGATCATCGGCTACGAAACCGACGCCGGCGCGCCCCAGGAGGCGCACCACCATCACGTCCGCGGCATCGGCACCGGCGACGATCACCATCATCATGGCCACGATCACGGCCATGATCACCATCACGACCACGACCACGGTCATGCACCCAACGGCCGCCAGCGGCCGACGACGGACTGAGCCTTGGGCGGGCGTGCCCTCTTCGATCTCTATGTGATGGTCGACTGGAGCGCGGCGGCGACGCCGAAGCTGGGCGCCGACAGCATCTGGATCGCCGCGCTGCGGCGGCAGCGCAAGAGCGTTCGGCCCGTTCTGCTCGAGAACCTGGCAACCCGCCGCGATGCCGCGGCGGTGCTGCGCGCGCTCTTCATCGGCAGCCTCGCGCGCGGTGAGCGCGTGCTCGCGGGCTTCGATTTCCCGTTTGGCTATCCCACGGGACTCGCGGACCGCCTCGGTCTTTCCGGCGCGCCCTGGCGCGCGATCTGGGACGAGATCGCGCGCTTGCTCGTGGATACGCCCGACAACCGCAACAACCGCTTCGTGGTGGCGGCGGAGCTCAACCGGCGGCTCACCGGCGAGGCCTATCCGTTCTGGAGCTGCCCCGCGGGCGCCGCGGGCCCATTCCTGCAGTCGAAGCACCACCGCCGGCACAGCGCCAACGGGTTTCCCGAGCATCGCCTGGTGGATCGACGGATGCGCGGGCCGCAGCCCGGCTGGAAGCTCGCGGGCACGGGATCCGCAGGCGGGCAGGCCCTGACCGGGATCCCCGTGCTGCGCGCGCTCCGCGACGATCCGGCGCTCCGCGAGCGCGTCCGCGTCTGGCCATTCGAGACCGAGCTTGCCGCGCCCGCCGGCGGAGGCCACGCTTGCGTGGTGATGACGGAGATCTACCCCTCTCTCGTGCCGGCGCCGCGACGCGCGGGCGAAGTCAAGGACTCCGCCCAGGTGCGCCATCTCGCGGCCCACTTCGCCGCGCTCGACGCGCGCGGCGAGATGGCGAGCCTGCTCGCCGGCGATCCCACGCTCTCGCGCCCGGACCGCCAACGCGTCGAGCAGGAGGAAGGCTGGGTGCTGGGCGTCGGCAGCGAATTAGTGAGGCGCGCGGCCGCGGCGCGTATCTCAGGGATGCAACGGGTCCGCCGCCCCCCTCACCCTCCCGTCCGCTTCGACAAGCTCAGGGGACGGGCCCCTCCCTCTCCCCAAGGGGCGAGGGGTCCTGAAGCGCCCGATCCTACCCCCTCTCCCCAGCGGGGAGAGGGTTGGGGTGAGGGGGCCAAGAAAGAGTCGCGGAGATCCCGATATCGCTACCTCAAAGACCCTGCCGCCATCTACCGCCGTTCCTTCGCGCTGATCCGGCGCGAGGTCGATTTGGCGCCGATTCCGCGCGCGCTCCACGCGCTGGCGTTGCGTCTCGTTCATGCGAGCGGCGAGCCGGATCTGCTCGAGCACCTCCGATGGTCCGAGGATGCCGGCGCGCGGGCCCACGCCGCGCTCGCGAAAGGCGCGCCGATCCTGGTGGATTCGGAGATGGTCGCGGCCGGCATACAACATCGAAGCCGAGTCCGTTGCCTCCTGAACGACCGCCGGGTGCCGCGGCTCGCGCGCAGGCTCGGGACCACGCGCTCGGCGGCGGCGGTCGAGCTGTGGCGGCCCGACATGGCGGACGCGGTGGTGGCGATCGGCAACGCGCCGACGGCGCTCTTTCATCTGCTCGAGATGATCGGCGCCGGCGCGCCGAGGCCGGCGATCGTCCTGGGCTTTCCCGTGGGCTTCGTGGGCGCGGCCGAATCAAAGGTGGCGCTCGCCGAGAGCAAGCTCGGCCTCGCCTTCGTGACGCTGCTGGGCCGGCGGGGCGGCAGCGCGCTCGCCGCCGCCGCGGTCAACGCACTCATGGAGCCGACGCGGTGAGCTGGCTCACCGTGATCGGCATCGGCGAGGACGGGCTCGACGGCCTGTCGCGCGCGGCTCGGACGCTCGTCGAGCAGGCCGAGGTTCTCGTGGGCGGCGAGCGGCATTTGGCATTGGTGCCCGAGGGCGGCGCCGAGCGGTTGGCCTGGCGCCAGCCGCTTACAGACACCTTGCCAGAGATCGCCGCGCACGAGGGCCGGCGCGTGGTGGTGCTCGCCAGCGGCGATCCGCTCTGGTACGGCGTCGGCGCGCGGCTGCTGCAGCATTTCGGCCGCGAGGCGATGGTGGTGCTGCCGGCGCCGAGCGCCTTCAGCCTGGCCGCGGCGTGCATGGGCTGGCCGCTCGCGGAGTGTACGCCGCTCACGCTGCACGGCCGGCCGCTCGCGCGGCTGGCGCTCTTCCTGGCGCCGGGCGCACGGCTGCTGATCCTGAGCGAGGATGGCGCGACGCCCGGGACAGTGGCGGCGCTCCTCGCCGAGCGCGGCTGGGGCGACAGCACGCTCACCGTGCTCGAGCGCATGGGCGGACCGGAAGAGCGCCGGATCGAGAGCCGCGCCTCGACTTGGACCGAGGCGCGCGTCGGCGATCTCAACACGCTGGCCGTCGAGTGCGTCGCGGGCCCCGGCGCGCAGCCTCATTCGCGCGTCGCCGGCTTGCCCGACGATGCCTACCGCCACGACGGCCAGCTCACCAAGCGCGTCGTGCGCGCGGCGACGCTTGCGGGTTTGGCCCCGCTGGCGCGCGAGACGCTTTGGGATGTCGGCGCGGGGTGCGGTTCGATCGCGATCGAATGGCTGCGCGGCGGCGGCGGGCGCGCCCTCGCCATCGAGCGCGATCCGGCGCGGGCCGCGCTGATCGCCGAGAACGCGGCGATGCTGGGCGTGCCGGAGCTCGAGATCGTCGCAGGAGAGGCGCCGGCGGCCCTCGTCGATCTGCCGACGCCGGACGCGGTGTTCCTGGGCGGCGGCACCGGCGCACCCGGCGTCTTCGAGATCGCCCGTAACCGGTTGCGTCCGGGCGGCCGTCTGGTGGCGAACGCGGTCACGGTCGCCGGCGAAGCGCGGCTCGCCGCCTGGCACGGCGTCCATGGCGGCCGCCTCACGCGCATCGCGGTCTCCGAAGCGGAGCCGCTCGGCCGCGGGGAGGTCTGGCGCCCGCTCCTGCCGGTGACGCAGTGGAACTTCGTCAAGGCGACGCTGCCATGACTCGCGCCATCGACGGCTGGCGTGCCTATGCGCTTCTCACGCTGCTGAGCCTCGTGCTCTACCTCCCGGGCCTCGCGGCGATGCCGCCGACGGACCGCGACGAATCGCGCTTCGTCCAGGCGAGCCGGCAGATGCTGGAGAGCGACGATTTCCTGCGCATCCGCTTCCAGGACGAGCCGCGCAACAAGAAGCCCGCCGGCATTTATTGGCTGCAGGCCGCGAGCGTGGACCTGCTCAGCACGCCCGCGAGCACGGCGATGTGGCCCTATCGGCTGCCATCGCTGCTGGGCGCGCTGGCGGCGGTGCTGCTGACCTTCGGCTTCGGCCAGGCCTGGATCGGCCGCGAGGCGGCGTTCTGGGGCGCAGCGCTGCTCGCGGCCTCGCTCGGGCTTACGGTCGAGGCGCATCTCGCCAAGACCGACGCGGTGCTGCTCGCGACCGTGGTCGCGGCGCAAGGCGCGCTCGGCGAGATCTATCGCAAGAGCCGGAACGACGAGCCTACGGGCGCGGCGTTGCCGCTGCTGTTCTGGATCGCGCAAGGCGTGGGATTCCTCATCAAGGGTCCGGTGACGCCGTTGGCGAGCCTGCTCGCGGGCGGCGCGCTCGCGCTCGCCGATCGCGACGCGCGCTGGCTCCGCGGACTGCGCTTTCTCTGGGGTGTGCCCTTGGCACTGCTGATCGCGGGCCCATGGCTGATCGCCATCATGGTGGCGACCGAAGGCGGCTTTGCCAGTGACTCCGTCGGCAACGATCTCCTCGCCAAGCTGATCCACGGCCAGGAATCCCACGGCGCGCCGCCCGGCACCTATCTGCTGGCGGCGCTGGTCACGTTCTGGCCGGGATCGATGGCGCTCGCGGGCGCGGCCCGGCTCGCTTGGTGCGAGCGAAAGGAAACCGCCATCCGGTTCCTGGTCGCCTGGATCGTGCCGTTCTGGCTGCTGATGGAGATCATCCCGACCAAGCTGCCGCATTACGTGCTGCCGGCCTATCCCGCCCTTGCGCTGCTGGCGGGCCGCGCGCTCGTCGATGGCATCGCCGCGCGCCGACACTGGAGCGACCTCGTGGCGTGGTCGCTCTGGGGACTGGTGGCCCTTGGGCTCGGCGGCGCGCTCCTTGCACTGCCGATGCGGTTGGCGGGTACGGTTCCGGTTGCCGGCGCCGTCGCCATCGCGATCGCGCTCGTCCTCGCGGGCGCGGCGCTGCTCCGCTGTTGGTGGGGCCAACCGCGGCCGTGGCTTGGGCTCGCGGCCGCAGCCGCGATGTGGGCGGGCGGCTTCGGTTTGATCGTGCCCGGCATCGACGCGCTTTGGCTGAGCCGCAGCGCGGCCGCGCTGGTCAACGATCAAGCTCGTGTCTTGCGGCCGGTGGTCGTGGCGGGCTACGCGGAGCCGAGCCTGGTGTTTCTCCTGGGTACCGCGACCAAACTTACCGGCGGCCCGGAAGCGGCGGCCATACTCTCAAGGCTGCCGGAAACCCTGGTCCTCGTCAGCAATCGCGAGGACGCGGCATTCCGCGCGGCGCTCCAGAAGGAGAGCATCTCCGTCGATGCCCTGGGCGAGGTCTCGGGCCTCAACTACTCCAACGGCCGCGCCGTGACGCTCACGCTCTACGAGGTCGCGCGATGAGCGGCACGCTCTATGGCCTCGGCGTTGGGCCCGGCGATCCCGAGCTGGTGACGGTGAAGGCGTTGCGCGTGCTCCGTGGCTTGCCGGTGGTCGCCTACCCCGCTCCCTCCGACGGCGCGAGCTTTGCGCGCTCGGTGGTGGCGAGCCGGCTCAGCCCCGCGCAGACGGAGATCGCGATCCGCGTCCCGATGACGCGGTCGGTGGCGCCGGCGCAGCCCGTCTACGACCGCGCCGCCCTCGAGATCGGCGAGCACCTGCGGGCCGGACGCGACGTCGGCGTGCTCTGCCAGGGCGATCCCTTCTTCTATGGCTCGTTCATCCAGCTCTTCGAGCGGCTGGCTACGGAATTTCCAACCAAAGTGGTGCCCGGTGTCTCCTCGCTCACGGCCTGCGCGGCGGCGGCCGGCGTGCCGCTGGTGACGCGCGACGAGATCTTGACGGTGCTGCCGGCGACGCTCGCGGAAGCCGCGCTCGAGAAGCGCCTCAAGCAAGCGGAGGCCGCCGCGATCCTGAAGCTTGGCCGACACCTGCCGAAGGTACGGCGCATCCTGAAGCGGCTCGGTCTCGCCGACCGCGCGACCTACGTCGAGCATGCCAGCCTGGAGAGCCAGAAGATTCTGGCGCTCGAGGATGTCGATCCCGCATCGGCGCCCTATTTCTCCATGGTCCTCGTGCGCCGCGCCGACAGGGACACGCGGTGAAAGCAGAGTTGCCGCGGGGCGCCGCGATCGTCGTGCTCGGATCACGCGCGCTGCCACTCGCCCGACGTCTCCAGCGCGGCTTGCCTGGCGCGGATATTCACCCCGCTCAGACCGGTGCCGTGGCTCTCTTCCGGTCGCTGTTCCGGGCGGGGCGGCCGATCGTCGGACTCTGCGCCGCCGGGATCGTGATCCGCGCGCTCGCGCCGCTGCTCAAGGACAAGACCGCAGAGCCGCCCGTGGTGGCGGTGGCCGAGGACGGCTCGGTCGCCGTGCCGTTGCTGGGCGGACACCACGGCGCCAACGCCATGGCCCGCGCGATCGCCCGGGCGACCCGCGGCACCGCCGCGCTCACCACGGCGAGCGAGGCGCTGCTGGGTCTCGCCTTGGATGTGCCGCCGGCGGGTTGGCACGTCGCGACTCCGGATCGTGCCAAGGCGCTGACCGCGCGGCTGCTCGCGACTGGCCGGGTGACTGCCAGAGTCGAAGCGGGAACCGCCGACTGGCTTGCCAAGCATCCGCGTGTTTCGCTCGTGAGCAATAGTGGGCCCGCCCCGGACATCATCGTCACCGATCGAGCGCCGCGCCCGCGCGAGCGAGCCTTGGTGCTGCATCCGCCGGTGTTGGCGTTGGGAGTCGGCACGTCCCGCAACTGCCCGCCCGCGGAGCTAGCGGCGCTGGTGCGGCGGACGCTCGCCGCGGCCAAGCTCGCGGCCGGCGCCATCGGCGCCATCGTCTCGATCGACCTCAAGATGAACGAGCCCGCGGTGACTGCGCTCGCCGAGCGCCTCGGCACGCCCGCGCGGTTCTTCCCGGCCGCACGGTTGCTGAAGGAGACGCCGCGCCTTCGATCTCCCTCGGCGGCGGCCTTTCGCGCCACCGGCTGCCACGGCGTGGCCGAGGGCGCGGCGCTGGCCGCGGTCGGGCGCCGGGGCGCGCTGATCGTCGCCAAGCATAAATCCCGCAACGCCACCTGCGCCGTCGCGCGGGCGCCGGGGCCGCTCGACCCCGCGCGCATCGGCCGCGCGCGCGGCAGTCTCACGATCGTCGGCATCGGCCCCGGCGACGCCGCGTGGCGCACGCCGGAGGCGAGCACGGCGCTGGCCCAAGCCAGCGACGTCGTGGGCTATCGCCTCTATCTCGACTTGCTGGGCGACGCGCTCCGGGGCAAGCGGCGCCACGCCCTCGGTCTCGGCGCCGAAGCCGATCGCGCGCGCCTCGCTCTCGACCTCGCGGCCGAGGGACGCGCTGTCGCGCTGGTCTCATCGGGAGACGCCGGCATTTACGGGCTCGCAAGCCTGGTCTTCGAGCTCGTCGATCGCGCGGAGCGCCCGGATTGGCGGCGGTTGCGGATCGGCGTCGTGCCCGGCCTTTCCGCGCTTCAGGCCGCGGCGGCACGGGTGGGCGCGCCGCTGGGACATGATTTCGCGGCGATCTCGCTCTCGGACCTGCTGACGCCGTGGGCCAAGATCGAGCGGCGGCTCGCCGCGGCGGCTCGCGGGGATTTCGTTCTCGCGCTCTATAATCCGCGCTCTCGGCGGCGTACGCACCAACTCGAGGCCGCGCGACGCATTCTGTTGCGGCACCGCCGGCCGGAGACGCCGGTCGTTCTCGCGCGCAACCTCGGCCGCGCGGGCGAGCAGATCTCGATCGACACGCTCGCCGGCTTCGACGCGCGCGCGGTCGACATGCTGACGCTGGTCCTGGTCGGCAGCCGGGAGACGCGCGTCACGCCCGGCGATCCGCCCCGCCTTTATACGCCGCGCGGCTACCGCGCCTCGCCGGCATGATCCATTTCATCGGCGCCGGGCCGGGCGCCCCCGATCTCATCACCGTGCGCGGGCTTCGGCTGATCGAGCGCTGCCCGGTCTGCCTCTACGCGGGCTCGCTGGTGCCGGAAGCGGTGGTGGCGGCGGCGCCCGAGGGCGCCCGCGTCATCGACACCAGCGCGCTCACTCTCGACGAGATCGTCGCGGAGATGCGGGCGGCGCACACAGGCGGGCTCGACGTCGCACGCGTGCATTCCGGAGACCTTTCGCTCTACGGCGCGATCGCCGAGCAGATGCGGCGCCTGGACGCCCTCGAGATCCCTTACGACCTGACGCCCGGCGTGCCGGCCTTCGCCGCCGCCGCCGCCGCGCTCGGCCTGGAGCTGACCCTGCCGGGCGTCGTTCAGACCGTGATCCTCACGCGGACCGCGGTGCGCGCCTCGCTCATGCCCGCGGGCGAGGAGCTGGCAAACCTCGCCCAGAGCCGCGCCACGCTCGCGATCCATCTTTCGATCGCAAACCTCGCGAAGGTGGTGCGCGAGCTGACGCCGGTCTACGGCGGGGATTGCCCGGTCGCGGTGGTGCACCGCGCGAGCTGGCCGGACCAGCGCATCCTCCGCGGCACGCTCGCCGACATCCGCGCCCAGGCGAAAGCGGCTGGCATGACGCGGACCGCGATCATCCTGGTGGGACGCGCGCTCGGCGCCGCATCCTTCTCGGAAAGCCGCCTCTATGCGCCCGAGCACAGCCACGTGTTCCGGCCGAGGAAGCGGTAGTGCCGAGTCAGGGCTTCGCGGGACTCTGAAGAACCTGAACGATCATGGGCTGGCCGGCGGCCCAGCCGAAGGCGTCCCGGCCGGTGAAATCCTGCTTGCGCGGATCTGCGCCACCCGCCAGCAGCGCCTTCACGGAATTCAGCTGGTTGTGCGCGATGGCGCTCATGAGCGGCGTGATGCCCTGCCGGTCCGGCGCGTCGACCGTGGCGTGCGCAGCCAGCAGCACTTTCAGGGCGTCGATCCGACCATTGTTCGCCGCCCAATGAAGCGGCACGTTGCCCAGCTTGTCGCGCTGGTCCGGCGAGGCGCGCGCGTCGAGCAACTCCTTGGCAATCTGGGCGTTGCCGAGCTCCGCGGCATAGCTTAAGGCCGTGCGCCCCTGGGAGTCCGTCCCATTCACATTGACGCGCTTGGCGATGAATATCCTGACGTCGGCGATATTGTTGGCCGCGGCGGCATTGACGATCGTATACCACTGGGAATTGAACTGATCGGTGAAGATCTGGGCGCGGCTCTGGCTGGCGACGACCAGCGCAGCGAGCGCGGTCAGACCAAGGATGAGCGCGCGGCGCGTCATTGCCGGGCCGCCTCGGCCAGCCGTATGACGCCGCCGGCCAAGCGCTCCTCGAGCCAGGCGAGCGCCGCCTCGACACCGTCCACGCGCGGGCCGGGCTCCGGCTTCGGCCGGCGCAGCATCACGACGGGCAAGCTCGCCTCGCGCGCGGCGATCAGCTTCGCCTCGGTCGCGGCGCCGCCGCTCGCCTTGGCCGCGAGCACGTCGATCCCATGCCGGCGCAGAAGCTCGCGCTCGCCGGCCAGCGAGAAGGGTCCGCGTCCCAGCACGACCTCGTGAGAGACGAGCGGCAGCGGGTGCCGCGGCGGATCGATGAGCCGCACGATGAAATGCACATGGCTCAGCGGCGCAAACGCGCCGAGCTCGCCGGCTCCGACCGTGAGAAAACAACGGCGCCCCACGCGCCCCACCGCTGCGGCGGCTCCGGGCACGTCCTCCACCTCGATCCAGCGGTCGAGCGGATGCCGGCGCCAGGGCGGCCGCTCCAATACGAGATGCGGCACGCCCGCCCGATCGGCCGCGAGGCGCGCGTGGCGGGCGATGCGGTCGGCGAAGGGATGGGTGGCATCGATCAGCAGATCGACCCTGGCTTCGGTCAGGTAGGCCGCGAGGCCATCGGCGCCGCCGAAACCCCCGATCCGTACGCGGCCCGGCAACGGGCCCGGCTGCTCGGTGCGGCCCGCGAGCGCCGTGGTCATCTCGAGCCGACGGCCGAACCGCTCCGCCGCTCCGCGCGCGAGCGCCGCCGCCTCGGCGGTGCCGCCGAGGATCAACAGGCGATGCGGCTCAGCCCCGAACCGGTCGAGCATCCTGCCTCCTCGCTCCCCGGCGAATATTCCGCCCGAGGCGGGGGTCGAGGCAACAAGAGATGAGGGCGAGCGCTCAGGCATCGGTGCGACCGAGCAAGGTGCCCTCCCGGTCGAACACCGCGACATCCACCGCGGTGCCGCCCGCGAGCGTCGCCAATGCCACCTCTCGGCAACCCTCGGCGACGCCCCGAGCGAGGCTCGCGCGCAGCTCCGGCGGGAGCATTGCGAGAACCTCGCCCACGCTCTCGGCGGAGCGCGCGGCGGCGATCGTCTCCTCGGGCGCGCCAAGCCGCGCCAGCAGTCGCGCCAGCGCCGCGCCGTCGAGGCGGCTGCGCGCGGAGTGCAGATCGAGATGACCTTGCGCGAGCTTCACGAGCTTGCCGAGCCCACCCGCAAGCGTAAGGCGCGGCACCGGATGCGCCCGCAGGTATTTGAGCAGGGCACCCACGAAATCACCCATATCGATGAGCGCCACTTCGGGAAGCCCATGAAGCCGCTGCACCGCCTGCTCCGAGCGGCTGCCGGTGGCGCCGGCGATGTGGGTGGCGCCCGAGGCGCGCGCGACATCGATGCCGCGATGGATGGCATGAATCCAAGACGAGCAGGAATAGGGAATCACCACGCCGGTAGTGCCGAGGATCGACAGGCCGCCGAGGATACCGAGCCGCGCGTTCATGGTTTTCGCCGCGAGCGCGGCGCCGCCGGATATCGAGACCGTGACCTCGAGATCGCGCGCGCCCACGCTCTCGAGCGCGGCGCGGATCATGGCGCGGGGCGCGGGATTGATCGCGGGCTCGCCTACGGCAAGCGGCAGACCCGGTCGGGTCACGGTGCCGACGCCCTCGCCCGCGCGGAACAGAATGCCGCTGCCGGCGGGAGCGGCGCGGACCTCGGCGATGATGAGTGCGCCATGCGTCACGTCGGGATCGTCGCCGGCGTCCTTGGTGACGCCCGCGCGTGCCCAGCCGGCGCCGCTCGCCTCGAGTGCGAGCGGAAAACTCGGGCACTGGCCGCCCGGAAGCTCGATCGAGACGGGATCGGGGAAACCACCGGTGAGCAGCGCCGCCGCGGCAGCCTTCGCCGCCGCCGAGGCGCAGGCTCCGGTGGTCCAGCCGCGGCGCAGCGCGCGCTCCGATGCTTCGGGCATAGCGGGATTGTAAGGACGTGGGGGAGCCCTGACTACCGGCGGGCCCGCGCGCCGGTGTAGGCTCCGGCCATGACGGACGCAGACACATCGCGGCTGGAAGCGCCGGGGCTGGAGCTGCCGGAACTCGCGCCGGGCTCGGTCTGGCTGGTCGGAGCCGGACCCGGCGATCCCGGCCTTCTGTCGCTGTTGGCGCTGCACGCGCTCCGACAGGCGGACGTCGTGGTCTATGACGCATTGGTCGATGCGCGGGTGCTGGCGCTCGCGCGGGCCGACGCCGAGCTCGACTACGCCGGCAAGCGCGGCGGCCGGCCCTCGCCGCAGCAGCCCGACATCACGCTCCGGCTCATCCGGCTCGCCCGGGCAGGAAAGCGCGTGTTGCGCCTCAAGGGCGGCGATCCCTTCGTGTTCGGCCGGGGCGGCGAGGAGGCTCTGGCGCTCGCCGCCGCCGGGATTCCCTTCCGCATCGTGCCCGGCATCACCGCGGGGATCGGCGGCCTCGCCTATGCGGGGATCCCCACGACTCATCGCGACACCAACTCCGCCGTCGCCTTCGTCACGGGTCACGCGAGCGATGGCGAGGTGCCCGACGGGCTCGATTGGGAGGCGCTGGCGCGGATACCTGTGCTGGTGCTCTACATGGCGCTGAAACACCTCGACCCGATCGCGCGGCGTCTCATGGATGCCGGCAAGCCCGGCGACGAGCCCGTTGCGATCGTGATCAAGGCGGCGACGCCGGAGCAGCGGGTGGTGGAGACCACCCTCGCCCGCGCCGCCGCCGACGCCGCGGCGCACAGGCTCGAGCCGCCGGCGGTGATCGCGGTGGGACCGGTGGTGCGGCTGCGCGCCGGGCTCGACTGGATCGGCGCCGCGCTGGGCCGGCGGCTCGATCCCGATCCGCTCGGAACCCACGCGCGGCCCGCCACGGCCGAGCCGCGGTCCTAGCGAGGCCGGCGCCCATGCCGCCCGCAACCAAGCGTGGCTTGATCGCGCTCTTTCTGGGCCTCGCGGTGCTCCTGGGCGTGCTCGCGTACGATTTCCGTGCATTCTTTCCGAGCGGCCTGGACGGCGAGCAGGTGGCACCGGTTTCGATCGGTGGCGAATTCACGCTGGTCGATCAGAACGGAGTCACGCGGCATCCCCAGGATTTCCGCGGCAAGCTGATGCTGGTCTATTTCGGTTACACGTTCTGTCCCGACGCTTGCCCGACCGCGCTACAGGACATGAGCCGCGCGATCGATCTGCTCGGCGCCAAGGGCGACGACGTGCGGCCGATCTTCATCACCATCGATCCCGCGCGCGACACCGTCGAGCAGATGAAACTCTATGCGTCGAACTTCCACCCGAGCTTGATCGCGCTCACGGGCACGCCGGAGCAGATCGCCGAGGCGGCGAAGGCCTATCGCGTTTATTACGCGAAGAGCTCATCGACCAGCGGCACCGACTACCTGATGGACCACACGGTCTTCATCTATCTGATGGGCCGCGACGGCAAGTATCTGAGCCATTTCCCGCCGGGCACCACCGCGGAGCAGATGGCGGCCGCGATCGAGAAGCGGCTGTGAAGGGACTCGTCCTCGCGAGCCCGCACTCCCGCAGCGGCAAGACCACGCTGACACTCGGGCTGCTGCGCGCACTCACGCGCCGAGGCCATCGCGTCGTCTCCGCAAAATCAGGCCCCGATTACATCGATCCCGCATTCCACACGGCGGCCTCCGGCGCGCCCTGTCTCAACCTCGACGCCTGGGCGATGCGGCCTGCGTTGCGAGACACCCTTGTGCGGCAGCTCGCCAGAGCGGGCGAGATCATGCTCTGCGAAGGTGCCATGGGCCTCTTCGACGGCGTCGGCGCCAGCGAGGTCGGCTCGACCGCGGATCTCGCGGAGCGGCTCGGTTGGCCGGTGGTTCTGGTGGTGGATGCGGCGGGTCAAGGCGCGTCGGTCGCGGCGCTGCTGGAGGGGTTCGTGCGACACCGGGCGGGGGTTCGCGTCGCGGGCGTGATCTTCAATCGGGTGGGGAGCGCGCGCCATGGCGCCGTGCTCGCCGAGGCGACCCGGGCGGCGCTGCCGGAGCTGGCAATCACCGGCTCGGTGCCGCGCGATCCCGCGCTGGCGTTGCCGGAGCGGCATCTCGGTCTCATGCAGGCGGGCGAGCACGGCGATCTCGATGGGTTCTTGGAGCGCGCGGCGCGGATCGTCGGCGGTGCCTGCGATCTCGATGCGCTCGTTGCGCTGGCGCGGCCGGCGCGGCGCGCGGAGACGAACGAGACCGTCGCGCCGCTGCCGCCACTGGGCCAGCGCGTCGCGGTCGCGCGCGATGTCGCCTTCGGCTTCGCCTATCGGTCGGTCCTCGAGGGCTGGCGCGACGCAGGCGCCGAGCTCTTATTTTTTTCACCGCTCGCCGACGAGCCGCCCGGCGACGACGCCGACGCGGTCTATCTTCCCGGCGGCTATCCCGAGTTGCACGCTGGACGGTTGGCGGCGAACCTGCGGTTTCTCGATGGGTTGCGCGCCAGCGCGGCGCGGGGCGCCGCGATCTATGGGGAATGCGGCGGGTTCATGGTGCTGGGCCAGGGACTGATCGATGCCGGCGGCGAGCGTCACAGGATGGCGGGGCTGTTGCCGGTAGCCACTAGTTTCGCCAAGCCCGCCCTGCATCTGGGCTACCGCGAGGCGAGGCTTGCGTGCGCGACGCCGCTCGGCCCCGCGGACGCCGGCTTCCGCGGCCACGAGTTCCACTATGCGAGCCAGGTCGAGGCCGACGGTGCGCCGCTGTTTCAAGCCTCGGACGGCATGGGGACACCGTTGGGCGCCGTGGGAGTCGTCCGGGGATCGGTGATGGGATCCTTCCTGCACCTGATCGACCGCGCGGAATTGAGCGCAAGGAACGGATAGCGGGCCATGGCGCGACGGCCTATCTCTAGGTCCATGAGCGAAAGAGCCTCCTCCCCCATCGGCGTGATCTCGGCCCAAGACGACCCCCGCTGGACCGCCGTGGCGACGCGCGATGCCGCCGCCGACGGCCGCTTCGTCTTCGCGGTCAAGACCACCGGCGTCTATTGCCGGCCGTCCTGCGCGAGCCGCCGGCCACGGCGCGAGAACGCGGCGTTCTACCGCTCGCCCGAGGCCGCGGAAGCCGCGGGCTACCGCGCCTGCAAGCGCTGCCGGCCCAAGGACGCGCGCGAGAGCGATCCCGCGCTCCAGAAGGTGCGCCGCGCCTCGGCGCTGATCGATGAAGCCCTCCTCGAGGGCGAGAGCGGACCGCCGGCGCTCGCGGCGCTCGCGAGACAAGTCGCGACCAGCCCGCATCACCTGCTGCGGCTCTTCAAGAAGCACCTGGGCATCACGCCCCACGAGTACGCAGACGCGCGCCGGCTCGAGCTGGTGAAGCGGCATCTGCGCTCGGGTGACGGCGTCGCGGGCGCGCTCTATGCCGCGGGCTACGGCTCGCCCTCGCGGCTCTACGAGCGCTCGGACGCCCAGCTCGGCATGACGCCGGCGACCTACCGGCGCGACGGCAAGGGCGCCAGCATCGAATTCACAACGGTGCGTTCGCCGCTGGGTCGGCTGCTCGTGGGCGTCACCGCGCGTGGCATCGCCGCCGTGAGCCTCGGCGACGACGATGCGTTCCTGGAGCGGGCGCTCCGCGCCGAATATCCGGCGGCCGATATCTGCCGTGGCGACGAACGCCTCCAGCCCTGGGTCTCCGCCATCCTCGAGCACCTCGCGGGCGAGCGGCCGAATCTAGCGTTGCCCCTCGATCTGCAGGCTACAGCCTTCCAGTGGAAGGTCTGGCGCGCGCTGCAGAAGATCCCCTATGGCAAGACGGCGACCTACAGCGAGATCGCGCGATCGATCGGGCACCCCAAGGCTGTGCGCGCCGTCGCCAACGCCTGCGCCAACAACCGCGCCGCCCTGGTCATTCCGTGCCACCGTGCGGTGCGCGCCGACGGCGACAGCGGCGGCTACCGCTGGGGCGCGGAGCGGAAGGAGAAGATTCTGGCGAAGGAGCGCGCGGCTGCGGGGCGCAAGGCGGGATAAGTGCTACCGTGGCTCCGACAGGATGCACGCGAGTTTGGCGGCGGTAAGACCATGGCGCCTCGCCCGGTCGCCAACGCGCTTGCAGAGTCGATCGAGTGCCAAGATCGTGTGCGCGCGCGATTTGGCACCGAGGGCGCGCTGTTTGCCGAACGGAAGCAAGCTTCTGACCCGTGTGCCTCGCTGGCGTCTCACTTCCGCCTAGCTCCTCTACGACGCAAATTGCCGTCGTGCGTCCTTCGACTCACGCGCTGACGCGCGTGGCTCGGGATAAGGCAAATGGGAGATGGCGCAAAGAAACCACCTCATCCTGACCGCCTGCGGTAGCAGGCGAGTCGAAGGACGCACCAACGATCGAACCATGCGCGAGCCCTGCTACTACTACTTCTCCGTCTCCACCAGCCCCTTCACGAACCAGCGCTGCATCGCGATCACCACGATGACCGGCGGGATCATGGCGAGCAAAGCGATGGCCATGATCTGGTTCCAGCGCGGCGCCACATCGACCACGTTGACGAGGCGCGACATCACCAGGACCACCGTGTAGTAGCTCTGTTTGGTGGTGACCACCAGCGGCCAGAGATACTGGTTCCAGCCGTAGATGAATTGGATCACGAACAGCGCCGCCATCGAGTTGCGTGCGAGCGGCAGCAGGATGTGCAGGAAGAAGCGGATCGGCCCCGCGCCGTCGATGCGCGCGGCCTCCGCGAGCTCCGGCGGCACCGTCATGAAGAATTGCCGAAAGAGGAACGTGCCGGTCGCCGAGGCGATCAAGGGAACGATGAGCCCGGTGTAGCTGTCGAGCAGGCCGAGGTCGGCCACGACCTTGTAGGTGGGGAGTATGCGCACTTCGACCGGCAGCATCAGGGTCACGAAGATCAGCCAGAAGCAGGTCATCCGGAACGGAAACCGGAAATAGACGATGGCGTAGGCGGCGATGATCGAGATCGCGATCTTGCCGAGGCTGATGCCGAGCGCCACCACCAGCGAGTTGAGCAGCATGAGCGAGACCGGCGGCGTTCCCGAGAGGCTCATGCCCTCGCCCAGCACCGTCGCGTAATTGGCCCAGGCCTGATCGCCGGGCATGAGCGGCATGCGGCCCTGCAGCAGCGTCGGCAGCGCGTGGGTCGAGGCGATCAGGGTGACGTAGAGCGGGAACGCGATCAGCGCGACGCCGAGGATCAGCGTGACGTGCGCCCAAACTGTGAACCAGGATCGCCTCTCGACCATCGCGCGGCCTAGTAGTGAACCTGGCGCTCGACGTAGCGGAACTGCACGACCGTGAGCGTGATCACGATCGCCATCAGGATCACCGACTGCGCCGCGGAGCCGCCGAGATCGAGCGCGCGGAAGCTGTCGCTGTAGACCTTGTAGACGAGGATATCGGTCGCCATGGCAGGGCCGCCTTTGGTCAACACGTCGATGATCCCGAAGGTGCCGAAGAAGGCGTAGACCACGTTCACCGTCAGCAGGAAGAAGGCGGTCGGCGACAGCAGCGGGAACTTCACGCTCCAGAAGCGCCGGCCGGGCCCGGCGCCGTCGAGCGCCGCCGCCTCGATGAGCGATTTCGGGATCGACTGCAGGCCCGCCAGGAAGAACACGAAATTGTAGCTGATCTGGTTCCAGCAGGCGGCGATGATCACCAGGAGCATCGCCTGGTCGCCGTTCTGGATGTAGTTCCAGTTGATGCCGAAGAACCGCAGAAAGTGGGTCACCTCCCCCACGGTGGGATCGAACAGGAACCCGTAGAGCGCACCGGCGACCGCCGGCGCCACGGCATAGGGCCAGATCAGCAGTGTCTTGTAGGCGCCCGCGCCGCGGACGACATGATCCGCCATCGCCGCCAGCAGGAGCGAGAGCGCCAGGCCGAAGAACGCCACCGACAGGCTGAAGACCGCCGTCACCTCGAAGGAGTGCAGGTAATTGGGATCGCCGAGCAGCCGCTCGAAATTCTCGAACCACACGAAGCGCGTGGAGAGTCCGAAGGCGTCCTCCACCAGCACCGACTGGCGAAGCGCCTGGAATGCCGGCCAGATGAAGAACACCAGCGTCACCGCGAGCTGCGGCGCCAGCAGCAGATAGGGTGTCAGCTTGTCGGGGAAGACGGCGCGCTGAGACATGACGCGTTAGCGCGAAGACCTGAGGAGACCCCCCTCCCTACCCTCCCCTCAAGGGGGGAGGGGGAGATTTCCGGGTACCATCGAGCCCCCTCCCCCCTTGAGGGGGAGGGTTGGGGTGGGGGGTTGCAGAAATGCATCGCCGGCTTCGGCGACCACACTACTGCGGATTGGCCGCCTGGAATTGGCGCAGCAGGGCGTTGCCGCGCTGAACGGCCTCGTCGAGCGCCTGCTTGGGGGATTTCTGGCCGGCCCAGACGGCCTCGAGCTCTTCGTCCTCGACGTCGCGGATCTGCACGAAGTTGCCGAGGCGCAAGCCCTTCGAGTTCGGCGTCGGCGGCTTGTTGGTGAGCTGCAGCACCGCGACGTCGCGCCCGGGATTCTTGTCGTAGAAGCCCTGCTTCTTGGTGAGCTCATAGGCCGCGAGCGTGATCGGTACGTAGCCCGTCGCCTGATGCCAGTCCGCCTGCACTTCCGGCGAGGAAATGAAGGTGAAGAACTTGGCGACGCCCGCGTAATGCTCCTTGGGCTTGCCCGCCATGACCCAGAGCGTGGCACCGCCGATGATGGAGTTCTGCGGCGCGCCCGCGACGTCGGGCCAGTAGGGCAGCATGGAAATGCCGAAGTTGACCTTGGCCTGGATGAAGCCGCCGGCGGCGCCGGAGGACCCCATGAACATCGGGCATTCGCCGCTCGCGAATTTCGGGTTCGGCTTGTCCTCGCGGCCGCCGTAGACGAAGGTCTTGTCCTTCGCCCAATCCGAGAGCTGCTGGATGTGGCGGACCTGGAGCGGCCCGTTGAAGGCCAGCTCGGTGTCGAGCCCGGCGAAGCCGTTCTCCTTGGTGGCGAAGGGCTGGTTGTGCCAAGCGCTCAGATTCTCCAGCTGGATCCAGGTCTGCCAGGAGCTGGAAAAGCCGCACTGGGACCCGGCAGCGAGCAGCTTCTTGGCATCCTCCGCCACCTCGGGCCAGGTCTTGGGCGGCACCGCGGGATCGAGACCCGCCTTCTGGAACGCGTCCTTGTTCCAGTAGAAGACCGGCGTCGAGCTGTTGAAGGGCATCGAGAGCAGCTTGCCGTCGGGCGTGGAGTAATACCCGTAGACCGGGCCCAGAAACCCCTTGGGATCGAACGGCTCCCCGGTGTCCTCCATCAGCTTCCAGACCGGATAGACCGCGCCCTTGGCCGCCATCATGGTGGCGGTGCCGACTTCGAACACCTGCACGATGTCGGGCTGCTGGCCTGCCCGGAAGGCCGCGATCGCCTGGGTCAGGGTCTCGGTGTAGGTGCCCTTGTAGACCGGCACCACCTTGTAGGCGCTCTGGGATTTGTTGAAGCCGCCGGCGATCTCGGCGACCTTCTCGCCGAGCTGCCCGCCCATGGCGTGCCACCACTGGATCTCGACCTGGGCCTGAGCGGTCCCCGCGCCCAGCACCAGCGCCACCGCGCCCGCGATCCACGCCTGTCGACCACTCATGCGCCCCTCCATCATTTTTAGCCGGCTTCGTTGTAGGGACCTTAGCGTGAAAGCTCCGTGACAGGGAGCGCTCAGGAAAGCAGGCTTCGCCTAGGCTTTGGGCGGCTGCCTTCCAGGCACTCCACTCAAACCACGGAAGTTATCCACACGACTCGCGAGCCCCGCTGGTCCATTTTTTGCTCCGAACTCCTTGTGCTCGACCTCGGCGGCACGCTAGGACTCTCGGTGACCATGAAAGCACCATGACCGCGCCCCGCTCCCTCGCCGAAGCCTTCACCACCGAGCTCGCCTTCGCCAAGGGCGCGGTGCCAATCCGGCTTCGGGTCAGCGGCCGGGCACAGCGGGTGGCGCTCCGGATCGATGGCCGGGGCCAGGCCGTCGAGCTGGTGCTGCCGAGCCGGACCCCGCTGGTCTCCGGCCTCAAATTCCTCGATCAGAACCGCGATTGGGTCGAGGCGCGGCTCAAGGACCTGCCGGTTCGCGTGCCCTTCGCCGACGGCGCGGTGATCCCGATCCTGGGCACCAAGTACCGGATCCGCCACATGAAGCGCCGGCCGGGCGACCAGGGTCCGGTCTGGATCGAGGGCGACGAGATCCGGGTCACCGGCGATGCCGCTCATATCTCCCGCCGGGTGCGGGACTTCCTGGTCGAGACGGCGCGGCAGGAGTTCACCCGGCGCGCTCGGGCCTTCGCCCCAAAACTCGACCGCAAGGTCGCCCGCATCAGCATCCGCGACATGACCAGCCGCTGGGGCAGCTGCTCGAGCTCGGGGAGCCTCGCCTTCTCCTGGCGGTTGATCTTCGCGCCCGAGGGCGTCGTCACCTACATCGTGGCCCACGAGGTCTGCCACCTCGTGGTGATGAACCACGGCCCCCGGTTCTGGCGTCTCGTGGAAAGCCTGACCCCGGACGCGCGCTTCCGCCAGGACTGGCTCCGCCGCCACCGCACGACGCTCATGCGGTTCGGGTGACGGGCTCCGGACTCGGAAGGGGCACTCGTCTCATCAGCCGAAGCAGGACGAGCAGGGCCGGAAAGCCCGCCGCGGTGGCGACCGCGAAGAACGGCACCCAATCCACCTGATCGACAAGCCAGCCGCCCGAGGCGGAGAGTGTCGTACGCCCGACCGCGGAAAGCGAGGATAGCAAGGCGTACTGTGTCGCCGTGAACGACAGATTGCAAAGCCGCGAGAGATAGGCAACGAACGCGGCGGAGCCCATGCCGCCGGTAACATTCTCCGCCGCGATGCTGGCGGCCAGCATGGTCATGTCGTGACCGGCCAGCGCGAGCGCCGCGTACATCAACGTCGATACGTTCTGGAACACGCCGCAAATCAAGAGGCTCGGATAGAGTCCGAGCCGGGCGACGATCACGCCTCCGGCGCCGAGTCCCACGAGGGTCATCAAAACGCCGAAGATCTTGCTGACGCTCGCGACTTCGCCCTCGCTGAAGTGCAGCGAGACGTAGAGCGGGTTCGCCATCACCCCCGCCAGCGCATCGCCAAATTTGTAGAGCACGATGAACAACACGATCTCCGCCCAGAGCGGACGGGTGAGGAAATCGGCGAGCGGCTCGACGACGGCCTCGCGAAGCCAGCGCAGCACGCCGCTCGAGTCCGGCTCGCCCCCTTGCGTCGGCGCCGGCACTACATAGGGCTCAGGCGTCAGCCAGACGGTGACCATTCCGACGCCCATCAACGCCGCCATCAGCGCATAGGAGAATGCCCACCCGCCGAAGGCCGCCGCATAGAGCGCGCCCGCGCCCGCTGCGATCAGCCCGAAGCGATAGCCCCATTGCGTGGCGGCGGCGCCCTCACCCTGCTCCTCAGGCTTCAAAAGCTCGATGCGGTAGGCGTCGATGACGATGTCCTGGCTCGCCGAGAGGAACGCCACCGCGACGGCGGCAAGCGCCGTCGCGACAGGGGCCCGACCGGGATCGCTGAACCCGAGCGCAAGAATCGCCGGCGCGAGCAATGCCTGGATCAGAAGAGCCCAGCTCCGCCGCCGGCCGAGCCAGCGCGTCAGGACCGGTATCGGCACCGTGTCGATGACCGGCGACCACGCGAATTTGAAATTGTACGAGATTCCAACGAGCGCAAAGAGGCCGATCGTGGTGCGCGAGACGCCGGACTCCGCGAGCCAGAACGACAGCGTTCCGTATGTAAGCGGCAAGGGCAGCCCGCTCGAGAATCCCATGAAGAGGATCGCGAGCAGCCGCGGCTGCCTGTAGGTATCGAAAGCCTCGCGCCAGGACGCCATCGCCCAAACCCGGGCGTTAGAGCGATTCCCGAGCGGACGGAAGCATCCCCCTCACCCAGCTTCGGCTAAGCTCGCTCTCGCTCGCTAAGCCTCCGCAACCCTCTCCCCGTCGGGGAGAGGGGAGGGTGAGGGGGCGCTTCCATCTCAACGGGAGAACACCGAGCGCGTTCTGTTACGGCTTCTTCTCGTCGGCCGCGACCTGCATCTTCACGATGCGATCGGGATTGGTGACGGTGCCGTTCCTCTGCGCGTCGCCCTTCTTGATGGCGTCGACGAATTCCATGCCCTTGGTGACTTGACCGAAGAGCGTGTACTTGCCGTCGAGGAAGGACGTCGCCGTGAAGCAGATGAAGAACTGGCTGTCGCCGGAGTTGGGATCGTCGGTGCGCGCGAGGCCGAGCGACCCGCGCAGGAAATGCGTCGGGGTGAATTCGGCCTTCACGGTTTGGCCCGAGCCGCCGGCACCGTTCCCGAGAGGATCGCCGGTCTGAGCCATGAAGTTCGGAATGACCCGGTGGAACTTGAGCCCGTCGTAGAAACCTTTCCTGGCGAGTTCCTTGATATGGGCCACGGTCTGCGGCGCGAGATCGGGCCTGAGCTCGATGACCACGCGGCCGGCCGGCACGTCGAGGTAAAGGGTGTTCTCGAGATCGGTCGCGGCGCTCACGGGTCCTCCTGCGGTTACGACAAGGAAAAGGGCCATGAGCCCGAAAATACGCATCGCGCGGTTCATGCCAGGCTCCGCCAGACAAAGGGACGCGCGACCTTAACCGATCACGCAAGGGGTGGAAAGCGAGGGCTGCGGCCGAGCGCCGGCCGACTGGAACGCCTCAAATCCGCAACCAAGGATCGCAAGCAATTCCCGCTAATTCAACGTTAAACATCGTCCATGTGTCAGACGTTTAGATTCTCTTAAGGACAACCTTGTCATAGTGGCTGGCACCACACCTCACGGGAGAGAGTGTCATGATCCGCTTCATCCGCATGCTCGCGAAGGACTGCTCTGGTCCTACCGCGATCGAATACGGCCTCATTGCCGCGCTGATCGCCGTCGTGACCATTGCCGGTCTGACGACGCTCGGCACGACCCTGAACAGCCGCTACAACGCGATCGCCACGGACATCGGGTCGTAACCAGGAGCCGCCGGCGCCGCGTCGTCGCTCGCGCGATCGGACGCGGCACCGAAAGCTTGATCCGCTCGCTTCGCGTTCGATGCGAGCGGCGGGTCGGGCCCTGAGATTTTGGTACGGGAGCAAGCGTCGCGGATCAGGGCAAGTCGCTCTGGGCCGATCTTGCTTCCTCGCGGAGGAGCAGCCTGCCGACGCACGGCGGCGGCTTACACGTGCGCGTCCGCGTGCGCGTTACGCTCGGAGTGCCGGGCCCTGAGATTGGCGGCCCTCAGGTGTGGGCCGCCACGAGCGTGATTACTTGTCCAGCCAGACTTCCGTGAGGTCCTGCTCGAGGTAGTGGCTCGGCGTCAGGTGCCAGCCCTTGACCGACGTCGAGTTCGCGATGATGCGGTTCCACCAGAGGAACGGCACCGACGTCGCCTCGCTGAGAGCGTGGCGCTCGAAATCGCGCACGATCTTGGCGCGCTGACGCGGATCCACCGTCACCGCCTGGCCGATGTAGAGCGCGTCGAGGAAGCGGTCCTGGGAGTTGGCGTAGTTGACCGGAGACAAATCCGTGGAGACGTATTTGGTGAGCTGCAGGGTCGGATCGTCGAGGTAGTCGCCCACGAAGTCGATCCCGACCTCGAAAGTTCCCTTCTGGAGCGCGGTCTCCCAGTCCTTGGTCTTGAGCTTCTCCTGCGTGACCGTCACGCCCGCCTCGCCCCAGGCCTCGATCAGGTAGTCGCCGGCGGGACCATAGGGCGCGGGGATATCGCGGTTGATGAGCTTGAATTTGAGGTCGCGCACGCCCGCCTCGGCGAGGAGCCGCTTGGCCTCGGCGCGCGACGCCTCGATGTCGTGCGAGAAGCCCGGGAGCGAGGTGAGCTCGGACTCCGGCGTCGCCATGGAGAAGCCCGGCCGCATGATGCCGCCCACGAACTTGAGATAGCTGGCGTTCTGCAGGGTCTCCGCGGCCTTCCAACGGTCGATCGCCAGCGAGAGCGCGCGGCGCACCCGCGCGTCGTTGAAGGGCGGCTGCTTGGTATTGAACACGATGGTCAGATTGATGATCCAGGGGATCTCGCTGACGGCGAGCTTGTCTCCCATGGCCTCGGCGAGCTGGTCGCGCTCGGCCGGCGTGAAGCTGCGGAACTGCGCCTGAATCTTGCCCTTCTCCATGGCGTCGACCACCGCCTGGCCGCTGAGGAAATCCGCCTGGTAGCCGTCGAGGTAAGGCCGGCCCGCGAGGAAATACTTGTCGAAGCGCTTGCCGGTCCAGTGATTGCCTTTGACGTGCTCGACGAAGACGAAGGGGCCGGTGCCGAGGACGTGCGTCTTCGGGAAATTCGGATCCTCCTTGAGCTTCGCCGCGCTGTAGATGCAGTTCCAGGGCGAGGCGAAGTTGGCGAGCATCGACGCTTCCGGCCATTTCAGGTGGAAGACCACCGTCGCGGCGTCGGGCGTGTCGATGGCGGAGATCGCGCCGTAATTCACCTGGCGCGCCGAGACGACGCCCTCGGGCGGATGGGCGATCCGCTCGTAGCTCGCCTTGACGTCCGCCGATGTCATGCGCGAGCCGTCGTGGAACAGCACGTTGGGGTGCAGCTTGAAGGTGTAGGTGAGCTTGTCGGCGGAGACCGACCACGAGTCCGCGAGATCGCCCTTCACCTGCGGATAGTTGGCGCCGTCGAATTTGAGCAAGGTCGAGTAATGCGGCGCCACCGGATGCATGAAGGCGAAGGAGGTGTTGGCGTGGCAATCATAGTTGCTGGGCTCCGCCTCCACCGAGAATTCGAGAATGCCACCGCGCTTGGGGGCCGACTCGGCCACCGCCGTGCCGGCGGCGAGCGCCATCAGTGCCGTAGCGGCGACGATGCCGCGCAGAAGCGACGCTCCCGCCGGAATGAAACGGCGGCCGGTCGTACCCGTCATCGAACCTTGCCCTCCTGCCACTTCTTGAACTGATCGAAGAGCTCGTCCTTCTGCTGCGCGGTGAGCGCCTGGCCGCCGCCGGAGCGGGTGCGCTCGTCGAGGAAGCGCGTGAAGATCTCGCGCATCTGCTGCTCGTTCACGGCGACGGGCGCGCCGCCGTTGCGCTTGATCCAACTATCCGCCGGCCCGTAGCGGTGCCAGCCCGGCAGCTCCGCCGCGAGATTCACCTCGTTCCACTTGGGATGGTGGCCTTCCTCGAGCAGCTTCGGGAATTGCGTGAAGAACGCCTCGACGAAGCTTGCGACATTGCGGTTGCGCTCGGAGTCCGGGATCAGGTTCGCGACCACCATGACCGCGCCCACGGCGACCGTGTCGACCGCGCCGTCGGCCGCCACGACGCTCGGATAGTCGTCGGAGGTGAGCCGCGCCGGAATATAGGCGGAGGCGATCTCGGGCTTGAGCGGGATCGGGATGAAATGCAAGCCGTCCTGCTGCCGCACCTCAAGGAAGAGCGGCGCGGGCTTGCCCGCGACGTAGGCAAGCGCGGATATCTCGCCCGAGCGCAGCTTCTCGAGCGCCGTCGCCTGATCGTAATTCGCGGGCGTGACCTTGATCTTGAGCAGCTCGAAGAGCCGCGGCCCCGTGAAGTTGGTGCCGTCGCCCTGCAGGCCGAAGTTCACCTTCTTGCCCGCGAGAGCCTCGACGCTCTTCACGTCCGCGCGCGCCAGCAGGTGGAATTCCTCGTTATAGAGCTTGGCGATGTACGGGATCGACTCGATGCCCTGAGGCGTGCGCTGCGACTTGGCGTAATCGAGCACGTCGGTCTGCACGATCGCCACGTCGATGCCGCGCAGCACCTTGAGGTCCATCAAATTCTGCAGCGAGCCCTTGCCCACCATGGGCACGATGCGCCGGGTGGCGCCGTCGTCGAGCACGTTGGCAAGGTCCTCGGCGATCCGCACGTCGGTGCCGAGCACGCTGGAGGTCGCGATGTAGACCAGGCCCCGATTCGCCCGGTCGACGATCGACTGCGCCGCCGCCGGGCTCCACGCGCCGGCGCACAGCACAAAGGCCGCGAAGGCGCCCGCGAGAAGGCGCCGGTTTTCGCAAATCCGCGATTGCATCTCTCTGCTCCTGGACGGCTGGCTTCGTTTCTACCCTGTGCCCCTCAGCTTACTCCGTCCCCCGGCCTTTTCCGCGCGCCGCGATTTCTCTCGCGCCCTCAAGGGCGTCGCCGGACCCGACACCGAACCCTCCGCTCGCAGCCAACGCGACTCGATCAGCCCGGCGACCGTGCGAGGAGCCGCTTCAGGCGGGTTTCCGCCTGCCGGTCGCCCGCCGCGATCGCCTTGCGATACCACTCCGCCGCTAGTTGCGCGTCGCCGCGCACGCCGCGCACCCGCAACAGCTCGAGGATCGCGGGGTCGTAGGTCTGGCCCACGGCGGTCGCCGCCGCCGCGCTGCCCTGCTCCGCCGCGCGCTGGTAGAAGAGCCGCGCGGCCGCCACGTCTCCCGTCGCCAGCAACTCGTCGCCGCGCGCCAACAGCGCGTCGGCCTGCTGAGTATCGACCGGGGGATTGGCGCTCGGCGCCGGAGCCAAGGCCGCGACGGAGGCGGGCTCGACAGGGGTTTCCGCGACAGGGGCGGCCGGCGGCGGTGGCGGTTCGCTCGCGATCGGCGTCGGTGCGGACACAGTGGGCGGCGGCGCGAGCGCGACAGGCGCCGGCGCGGCAACGACGGGCGTCGGTGCCGGCGCGGGAACGGCTGGTGCGGGCGGCGGAGCCGGGAGCGCCGCAACGGGTTCGGCCGCCGCCTGCTGCGGAAGCGGCACCACGGGCGCGGCGGCGATCGCCGCGGGTTCGGGTTGCGCGGCGGGCGGCGCGGCGCGGTGCCAGAGCGAGAGCACGAAGAGCGTCGTGGAGACCACCAGCGCAAGGCAGCCGAATCCCACGACGAAATTCACCGGCAGCGGCTTCGCGCTGCGCGTGGGCGCGAGGGGAGCCACCGGCGCTGGCGGTGGCGGCTCGACCTTGACGGGCGCCGCGCTCGGCTCCGTCTGCTGCTCATGATCGAAGGACCAATAAGACGGACGGAAGGTCGAGGCCGTGGCGGCGCCCTTGCTGTAGAGCACGCTCGGCGCGGCCGGCGCCTCGCCCGCGCGGTCCTCGCCGATCCGGCGCTTGGCGATCTGAATGACGGAAGCGCGCTCCGCCTCGGCGCGAGGGCCGGCATCGCCCGACGCGCCGCCTTTCGCCGCCAGGAGATCGGACAGCAGCTTCGCCCGCTTATCGGCGCCCGCCATGACCGGGTCTCGGTTGATCGCTAGAGCTCATCCGGCCGACGATGACGCCGAAATGCTGAATACTTTGTTAACGCGAAAGACCCGCTCTGTAGTTCCGTCAGAATTGAACGGTGTTTATTTCGCGATTTTAAGAAAATGTCGCCGGCATTTTATGAATTGCACTTGCGGTCCCGTCGGCAGGCGCGGCGGCTTATCCTGCCTCGGCCTCGGCGGCGCGCTGGGCGCGTTTGCGGGCGTTGGGATCGAGAAGCCGCTTGCGGAGCCGCACCGATTTCGGCGTCACCTCCACGAGCTCGTCGTCGGCGATGTAGGCGATCGCCTGCTCGAGGGTCATCTGGATCGGCGGCGTGAGCCGTACCGCCTCGTCCTTGGCGGTGGTGCGGATGTTGGTGAGCTGCTTGCCCTTGATCGGATTCACCTCGAGGTCGTTGTCGCGGGTGTGCTGGCCCACGATCATGCCCTCGTAGACCTGGGTGCCGGGGGTCACGAACATGGGACCGCGGTCCTCGAGGTTCCAGAGCGCATAAGCGACCGCGGCGCCGTCGGCGGTGGAGATCAAGACTCCGGTACGGCGGCCCTCGACGGGACCTTTGTAGGGCGCGTAACCGTGGAAGAGCCGGCTCATGATGCCGGTGCCGCGGGTGTCGGTCAGGAACTCGCCCTGATAGCCGATGAGGCCGCGGGTCGGCGCCAGGAACGAGAGGCGCTGCTTGGCGCCGCCCGAAGGACGCATCTCCCGGAGCTCGCCTTTGCGGCGCGAGATCTTGTCGACCACGATGCCCGAAAACTCCTCGTCGACGTCGATCACGACCTCCTCGATGGGCTCGAGGCGCTGTCCGGTCTCGGGATCGCTCTTGAACAGCACGCGCGGGCGCGAGATCGCGAGCTCAAAGCCCTCGCGCCGCATGGTCTCGATGAGAACGCCGAGTTGCAGCTCGCCGCGGCCCGCGACCTCCACCGCGTCCTTTTCCTCGCTCTCGCGGATGCGGATCGCGACGTTGCCCTCGGACTCGCGATGGAGACGATCGGCGATCAGGCGCGAGGTCACCTTGCTGCCCTCGCGGCCCGCGAGCGGGCTGTCGTTCACGGAGAAGGTCATGGCGAGGGTCGGCGGGTCGATCGGCGTCGCCGAGAGCGGCGCATCGACTTCGGGCGCGCAGAGGGTGTCGGCGACCGTGGTCTCCGTGAGGCCCGCGATCGCCACGATGTCGCCGGCCTCGGCCTCCTCGATCGGCTGGCGCTCGAGGCCGCGGAAAGCCAGGAGCTTGGTGAGCCGGCCCTCCTCGATGACGCGGCCGTCGTGGCTCAGCGACTTCAAGGGCATGTTGACCCGGGCCGTGCCGCTCTCGATCCGTCCGGTGAGCACGCGGCCCAGATAAGGGTCGCGCTCCAGGATGGTGGCGAGCATCGCGAAGGGCTTGGCCGGATCCGCCTTGGGCGGCGCCACGTGGCGCAGGATGAGCTCGAAGAGCGGCGTCAAGTTCTCGCGCGGGCCCTCCGGCGCCGCGGCGGCCCAGCCGCTCCGGCCCGACGCGTAGAGCGCCGGAAAATCCAGCTGCTCGTCGCTGGCGCCGAGGATCGCGAAGAGATCGAACACCTCGCTGTGCACCTCGTGCGGCCGCGCATCCGGGCGGTCGGTCTTGTTGATCACCACGATCGGCTTCAGCCCGCGGGCGAGCGCCTTGGTAACCACGAACTTGGTCTGCGGCATCGGGCCCTCGGCGGCGTCCACCAGCACGAGGCAGCCGTCGACCATGCTGAGGATGCGCTCGACCTCGCCGCCGAAATCGGCGTGGCCGGGCGTGTCCACGATGTTGATGCGCACGTCGTGCCAGAACACCGAGGTGCATTTAGCGAGGATGGTGATGCCGCGCTCGCGCTCGAGGTCGCTCGAATCGAGCGCGCGCTCCGCCACCTGCTGGTTCACCCGGAAGGTGCCGCTTTGCCGCAGCAGCTGATCGACCAGCGTGGTCTTGCCGTGATCGACGTGGGCGATGATGGCGATGTTACGAATGTCCATGGGGCGCAAAATGCAGGCGAACGGTTAAAGGACGGCGACAGCGTGCCGGAGGCCTTGGGGTTGCGGGGTTTGCCCGGAAACCGGGCACATCCCGGCGCCGGGCGCGGGTCTTATAGCGGGGAATTCTTCCCCAGTCGATGGGGTTCGCTCCGGCGGGAACCTCATGCGTCCTCCAACGCGCTCACTGTCGCTTGCGCAGGATGAGGTACTTTCTCTCGGTCCTCCTAATCCCCCTTATGCCGAGCCGTGAGCGCCACTCACAAGTCCAAGCACGCACCATTTCAGAGCCTCACCCCACAATCTTTCGCACCACCTCGGGGACTATGGTGGGAGTTTGTCGAGAGCCCTCGCCGGTCCCGGCCATGCTAGCGTCCTGGCCATGATCCTCGACCGCGTGACCATCACCGGCGCCGACGACCGCACCGACCCCGCCGAGCTCGCCCGGCTGAGCCAGCGCTATCCCTTCGTGGAATGGGGCATCCTGATCTCGGAGGCCAAGACCGGAGCGCCGCGCCACCCAAGCCAGGAATGGCGGGAACGCCTGGCCGATATCGACGCCGGCGCCGCGCCCGGCCTGCGCCTCGCCGCCCACCTCGAGGGCTCGCTGTCGCGAAGAACCATGCTCGAGGGCAGCGACGAGTTCTTCACCGGCCCCTACCATGCCGAGATCTTCCGGCGCATCCAGCTCAACGGGTTCAGCTCGGTCGCCCGCACGGCGCGCTGCGAGATCATCAAACGCCGCGCCACGCATATGTTCGTCTTCCAGGTGCAGAGCGAGGAGGCCTATGCCGCCGCCGCGCGCCACGGCGCGTCGCGCGCCTCGAATGTCGGCGTGCTCTTCGACAAGTCCGGCGGCAGGGGCGAGACTCCGGCCCAGTGGCCGGAACCGAGGTTCGATCTCTATACGGGCTTCGCGGGCGGCATCGCGCCGGGCAAGGTCGACGCGGTCTGCACGGCGATCCGCGGCTATCGCTTCGCGCCCTTCTGGATCGACATGGAAGCCAACGTCCGCACCGACGATAGCCTCGACCTCGGGAAGGTCGAGCTGGTCCTCGAGGAAGCGCAACGCTGGGTGCGCTGAGAGGCCGTGGTTGGGGCTCGCCGCGAAGGCCGGTCAAGTCAGGTTGGCCAGCACCTCCGCCGCGTCCTTCAGGTCGGGCGTGTCCAGCCCCTCGGTGAACCATTCGTAGACCGGCGCCAGCAGATCGCGGGCCTCGCCGCGCCGACCCTGGCGATCGAGCAGCCGGGCGAGGCTGGTCGCGGCGCGCAATTCCAGTGATTTCGCTTCCTGGCCGCGGGCGACATCGAGGCTGGCGCGCAAGCAGGCTTCGGCGCCATCATCGCGGTGGGCGCACAGCACCTCTCCCTTGAGGTGGAGAGTCCCGGCGAGCCACATCTGGTCGCGCGAGATCGCCTCGCGCTCGGCGACTTCCAGCGCCCGGATGCCGTCCTGAATCAAGCCAGCGCCGATCTCCGCCTCGGCCAGCATGGTGGCGAACAGCCCCGTCAATACATGCGCCATCGCGTTGTATCTGCCTACCGCCTGCCGCAACTCGGGCAGAGCCTCCTCGAAGCGAGCACACTGGGCCAACGCCCAGCCTTGCATGATTTCGCCAACGGCTTGGTAGAGCGTCAGGCCGTGCTCCCGCCCCAGCGCGGTCAGGCGCTCGCCGCATTCAAGAACCATCGGGGCATCGCGGCGGAAGTAGTGGATGATCCCGGCGAACCATAGCGCGTGCCCGGCGCTCGGCTCATGCGATAGCGTTCCCGCAAGCTCAATCCCGTCGCGGGCGCTCCGCGCGGCCTGATCGGGATATCCGAGTAGCCACAGGGTCACCGCGCCGAGCCCGGAGGCGCAGACGCCGGGGTCGTGACCGCCATAGATTAGGGCGTGGCCACGGTGCCGGTCGCGATCGTAGAGCTTGAGGCCCTCGCGCACATGCTCACGGCTTTCGATCAGCCTTCCGCGCCACATCACGGTCGCCCAGGCCGAGTGATGCGCCTGCAAGCGAAGCTCGGGATCGCCGAGCAATTCCGCCACTCGGGACAACTCATGAGTCAATGTCTCGCGCCCTGCTAGGTCCTCCGCGTCATGGGAGAGCCACAATCCCCAGACGGCGGCAAAACGCGCGCGATCATCACCTAATTCCTCTGCGATAGAGCGGGCGCGCTGATAGGCGCCTATCGCTCGTGGCGAAACGAAGCCGTGGACGGACATCAGCGCCGGCCCGAGCGCCAATTGCAGCGCCAGCTCCTGCCGATTGCGCTCGGGCGTTTCCGGCAGCTCCTTGAGACCGGCGATGCCGCGCGAGAGATGCGCCACCGCCTCGACATTGGCCGAGCGCTGCGCGGCGCGACGGCCGGCTTCCAGCCAGCAGGCGACGGCGCCCTGGGGATCGCCGGCTTCGGCGAGGTGATGCGCCAGCACCTCCGGCGCGCGCTCGGCGATCTCCTTGTAGCGCTCCCGGATCGCCGCGGCGATCCGCGCGTGCAGAGCCTGGCGCGGTCCCCGCAGCAGGCTGCCATAGGCGGTGTCCTGCACCAGCGCGTGCTTGAACTGATAGTCGGCCGCGGGCGGAATGCCGCGCTGGAACACCAGGCCCGCGCCAACCAGACGGGCGAGCGCCTCTTGCGTCTCGACGGCGCCGCGGGGTGCCGCCGCCAGCAGCAACTCGTGAGAGAAGTCGCGGCCGATCGCGGCACCCGCTTGCGCGACTTCGCGGGCGGCCTGGCCGAGCCGGTCGAGCCGCGCCATCAGCGAGGCCTGCAAGGTCGGCGGCACCGAGAGGCGAGCGCCGGGGATCGCCGCGATCGTGCCACGCGCCGCGTCCGGGCTGGACGCCGCTTCGAGGACAACCTTGGTCACCTCCTCGAGGAACAACGGCACGCCGTCGGTGCGCTCGACGATCTCGTCGATGATGTCGGCGGGCAGCGCCGCCGAATTGGCCAGCAGCTCACGCACCAGCGCCGTACCCTCGCGTCGGCCGAGCCGCGACAACGCCAGCATCGTCACATGGGGCAGTCCGGCCCAGGGCGCCTGAAACTCCGGCCGGAACGTCGCGATCACCAGGACGGGCAGCCTCTCGGCGCGCGCAATGGTGCGATCGAGCAGCTCGCGCGTCGTGGGATCGATCCAATGAATGTCCTCGAACACCATCAGCACCGGTTGCCGGCGAGCCAGACCTTCGAGCACACGCAGCAGCGCCGCGAAGGTCAGCTCCTTCTTGCGCTGCGGCGGCAACTGAAGCCGCGGCGAGGCCGGAATGTCCGGAAGCGATAGCAACTCCGCGACAAGCGGCAGATCATCCGGCGCGGCGCTGCCGCCGAGCAAGGTGGCGAGCTTCTCGAGTCTTGCCGCCGGCGAATCGGTGCGCGCGAAGCCCGCCGCGCGCTCGAGATGGGCGATCACCGGATAAAGCGCGCTGTCCTGGTGGTGCGGCGAGCAGAAGTAGCGCAGTCGCGTCGGCGCCTCGGCGGCAAGCCGCTCGGTCAGGGCCTCGATCAATCGCGACTTGCCGATCCCCGGCTCGGCCGAAAGCAGCACGACGCGGCCCTCGCCGGTCTTGGCGTGGCTCCAGCGCCGCAACAGCAGGTCGAGCTCTTCCTCGCGCCCGACCAGAGGCGTCTCGCCGGTGCGGAACGCGGCGAACCGGCTTTCGACCCCGCTCTCGCCCGCGACGCGCCAGGCGCGTTGCGGGTCGGCAAAGCCCTTCAAGCTCTGCGGCCCGAGATCGTGCACCTCGAAGAGCGCGCCGATCTGCCGGCGCGTCGCGTCGGCGATGATCACCGCATTCGGCTCGGCGAGCGCCTGCAGGCGCGCCGCGAGGTTCGGCGTCTCGCCGACCACTGCCTGCTCCTGCGCCGCGCCCGAGCCCAAGAGGTCGCCGACCACGACGAGGCCGGTGGCGATGCCGATGCGCACCCGCGGCGGCGCGTGCACCGAGACCGGCAGCTGTGCGACGGCCTCAGCGATGGCGAGCCCGGCGCGGACCGAGCGCTCCGCGTCGTCCTCATGCGCCTGGGGATAGCCGAAATAGGCCAAGACGCCATCGCCCATGTACTTGGCGACAAAACCACCGTGGCGGGTCAGCGCATCGCTCGCCGCGCGATGATAGGCGGCGATGATCTCGCGCAGATCCTCCGGGTCGAGCCTCCCGGCCAGCTCGGTCGATCCCACGAGATCGCAGAACAAGACGGTGAGCTGGCGGCGCTCGGCGGTGGCGCCGGCGGCGGGTCCGGATCGAAGGGATTTCTCTGGCGATGCTCCCTCCGGTTTCGATGCGCCGTCAGAGGAAGATGCCGGACCCTGACGCAGGGCCGCGATCGCGGCGAGCAGCTTGCGGCGGTGCCCGATCGATGTCACGCCCAGGCCGATCAGATCATCGGCCGTCAACTCCGGCAGAATCGCGCCGTCGATGTCGTTGTCGCGGAACGCCTGCGCGTATTGTCCGAGGCCGAGCCCGCCGAGCCAAACGGCTACATCGCCAATCATGCCGCCGATCTCCCCACGGGCCTGACCTCGAGCGGGCGGCGCTAAGCCAAGCCCGCCGCCGCCGCGAGCTCCTTCAGCGGGCGCTCGGGGCGCGCGCCGATGTGGCTGATGATCTCGGCGGCGCAGAGGCTGCCGAGGCGGCCGCAGACCTCGAGCGGGCGGCCTCGGGTGACGCCGTAGAGAAATCCGCTGGCATAGAGGTCGCCGGCTCCGGTGGTGTCGACCACCTGGGCAACAGGCGCGGGCGGAACCTCGTGGCGCGCGCTGCCCGAGACGACGATGGAGCCCTTGGCGCTGCGGGTCAGCACGGCGATCTCGCAGTCGCGCGCGGCGGCACGCGTGGCGGCCTGAAAATCGCTGGTCTCATAGAGCGAGCCGATCTCGATCTCGTTGGCGAAGAGGATGTCGACGTGATCGGCGATCAGCTTGCGGAAATCCGCGCGGTGGCGCTCGACGCAGAACGGGTCCGAGAGCGAGAGGCTGACCTTGCGGCCGGCGCCGTGGGCGATCTCCGCCGCGGTACGGAGCGCTGCCTTCGCGCGCGGCGGATCGAAGAGATAGCCCTCGAGATAGAGCACCTTGGCGCTCTCGATCAGCGCGTGGTCGAGGTCCTCGGGCCCGAGCTCGACGCAGGCGCCGAGGTAGGTGTTCATGGTGCGCTGCGCGTCCGGCGTCACCAGGATGAGGCAGCGCGCGGTGGAGGGGCCCGAGCTCGCGGCGCGCATCCGATAGGTGACGCCCGCCGAGGTGATGTCGTGGCGGAACACCTGGCCCAGCTGGTCGTCGCGGATCTGCCCGATATAGGCCGCGCGCGCACCCAGCGAGGCGAGCCCCGCCATGGTGTTGGCGACCGAGCCGCCCGACATCTCCACGCCCGGTCCCATCTCCGCGTAGAGCCGGTCGGCCTGGATGGCGTCGATCAGCCGCGTGGTGCCCTTGACCAACCCGCGCCGGCCCAGGAAAGCCTCGTCCGCGTGGGCGATCACGTCGACAATGGCGTTGCCAATGCCGACGACATCGTGGACTGCGCTGGCCATGGGCGGAAGGGCTCTCGGAAGGAGTGGAGTGCCGGAGTATAAGGGCGAGTCGCGCGGTGGCAAGATCGCATCCCCGCCGTCTCGTCGTTCTCCGGAGCCCGATGCCGCCTCTCCTCGCCACGGTCTCGCAGGCCTTTCGCGATGCCTTCGCGCCCGCGCAGCGGCGGGCGCTTATCGGCAGCATTTTGTCGACGCTGGCGGTCTTCGCGGGCCTCCACCTCGCCGTCTCCTGGGCGATCGAGCACGTCCGTCCGGAGAAGCATCCCTGGCTCCTGTGGCCGCTCGAGATCCTCGGGAACTTCGCGATCCTGGCTCTCACCTGGTTGCTGTTCCCGGCGGTGGCGACCGCGATTCTGAGCCTGTTTCTCGATCGTGTGCTCGCGCGACTCGAGGCGCAGCATTACCCCGGCCTGCCCCCGAGCGCGGGCATGCCCCTTGGCGCCGTGCTCGCGAGCGGCGGCCGGCTCCTCGGCCTCACGATCGGCCTCAACCTGCTGGCGCTGCCCATTTATTTGCTGGCACCGGCGATAAATCCCCTTCTTTTCTACGGTGTTAACGGGTATCTTCTGGGGCGGGAGTATTTCGATTTGGTCGCGCTTCGCCGGCTTGACGGCGTCGCGGCGACGGCGCTCTGGCGTGAGCGTCGTGGGCGCTGGCTCCTTGCCGGTGTCGCGATTGCAGCGCTGCTGTCGCTGCCGATCGTCAACTTGGCAGCCCCGTTGGTGGCGGCAGCCTTCATGCTGCATCTCGTGACGGAGGCGAGCGGATTGGCCGCTTCAAGCGGGCACGACCGGCCGAAGACTTTTTCAACGGGGTGAAGCACGATGTTCCGCAGGAAGAGACCAGAGGGCGACACACAGAAGAGCGTGCCCGACGCGTTGGAGGAGTTGGAGCTGCCGGTGAAGCCGGGCGCGCGTCCGGCCCCCGCCGCGGCGACGGTGCCGCTGCGTCCGCCGGTGATACCGCCGCGCGCGCCGAGTGACGCCTTGCGCCCGATCGCGGAGCCCGCGCGCCGCGCCGAGGCGGCACCGCCGCCACCGATGATGACACCGGCGCCGGCGCCCGCTCCGTCGCCGGGCTTGCCCACGCGCCGCGAGGCGGAGCTGCGCAAGCTCATCGTCGGCCGCGAGATCTCCCTTGCCGGCGAGATCACCTCGTGCGACCGGCTGGTGGTCGAAGGCAGCGTCGAGGCCAATCTCGCGAACTGCCGCGACATCGAGATCTCCGATACCGGCGTCTACAAGGGCTCGGCCTCGATCGAGGATGCCGAGATCCGCGGACGCTTCGACGGTGTCTTGAATGTGCGCCGCCGGCTTCTGATCCGCGCCAGCGGAAGGGTCACCGGCACGGTGCGCTACGGCCAGCTCGAGATCGAGTGCGGCGGACAGATCTCCGGCGACGTACAAGCGCAGCCCACGACCAACGAACTGCCGCCCAGCCTGATCGAGACGCGGCCGCTGATCGAGACGCCCAGCGAAAGCGATCTCGTGGAGTAGACGTCGGCGGCGCCCCAGGAGGGGCGCGCCGATCGCATAGGGGGAGTCGATGGCGTGCCGAGCCCGGCCGCGCCGATTTTCCATCATCCTCTCGGGGTTTTTGATTGCGAGCGCACTGGGCGCCCTCATGGGCGCGTGCGCCCGAGTTGAACCGTTACCCGCCCAGACCGCGCCGCCGGCGCAGCCCGCGGGCCTCCCTTCCGATGTCGAGAAGCTTCGCGGCTTGACCGCTCCCGAGCTGGCGCGGCTCTTGGGCGAGCCCGATTTCGTCCGCCAAGAGCCGCCCGCCGTCGTCTGGCAATATCGCGGCACCGACTGCGTGCTCGATCTCTTTCTTTATAGGAGCGCCGACGATCTTCGGGTCGCCTATGCCGAGACGCGCGACCGCGGCGCCGCCCGGATCCCGCAGTCCGAGTGCTACGCCGATCTGGTCGCGGCCCGCGCGCGGCCGCTCTGAGCCAATGCTTTTAAGAGTCTTCGGCCGCAAGCCTCCCACCCCACCCTCCCCCTCGAGGGGGGAGGGGCGAGTTCACGGGGTCGAGATTCTCTTTCTCAAAGAACCTCGCGTTCCAGGCAACCTCTTGCGCCCCTCCCCCCTTGAGGGGGAGGGTAGGGCGGGGGGTTGGCGCCGCGGCTTCGCCCGAGCCTTCTTCTTCGGCTCGTCCAGCGTGATCTTGCCCTTGAAGGCGCAGAGGTCGTTGACGACGCACGCGGGGCAGTTCGGCTTGCGCGCCGTGCAGACATAGCGGCCGTGCAGGATGAGCCAGTGGTGCGCGTAAAGCTTGTAATGCGTGGGCACCACCTTCTCCAGCCGCGCCTCGACCTTATCGGGCGTCGCGCCGCGCGCGAGACCGGTGCGGTTTCCGACCCGGAAGATGTGGGTGTCGACCGCAATCGTGGGTTCGGCGAAGGCGACGTTGAGCACCACGTTGGCGGTCTTGCGGCCGACGCCCGGCAGCCGCTGCAGCGCCTCACGCGTGCGGGGCACCTCGCCGCCGTGCTCGGCGATGAGCATCTCGCTGAGCTTGACGATGTTCTTCGCCTTGGTGCGGTAGAGGCCGATGGTGCGGATGTAGTCCTGCAAGCGCGCCTCGCCGAGCGCCAGCATCTTCTCGGGCGTGTCCGCGACCTCGAAGAGCGCCGGCGTCGCCTTGTTGACGCTGGCGTCGGTCGCCTGGGCAGAGAGCACGACCGCGACCAGCAGCGTATACGGGCTGAGGAACTCGAGCTCGCTGCGCGGATCGGGCAGCCGCTCGGCGAGTCGACGAAAGAACTCCTCCACGTGCTCCGGCTTCATGATCGTCGATCTTACCGCGACGGGGGCGATGAACAAGCCGTGACACCGGCGCCGGCCGGCTTTACGCCGGCCGCCCGCGCTCTTAGTGTCACTCGGGCATGGATGGTCCCACACCCCCCGAGCTCCAGGCATCGCCGGTATTCTTCGATGCGGTGCTCTATCCCTACCGCAGCTTGCCGCCGCAAGGTTTCTTGATCCTGATGCTGGTGCTGAGCGCCGTGAGCTTCGCCGCCGGCGTGAGCTTCGTGCTGATGGGGGCGTGGCCAATCGTCGGATATTTCGGGCTCGATGTGCTGCTGGTCTATCTCGCCTTCCGCGCGAGCTACCGCAGCGCGCGCACGCACGAGTGGGTCCGGCTCACCGAGGACACGCTGACCGTGGAGCGCGTCGGTCGGCGCGGCGAGCGGCGGCGCTGGCAATTCCAGCCCTTCTGGCTGCGCGTCGTGCTGGAGGAGCGGGACGAGACCAACCGGCTGGTGCTGACCTCCCACGGCCGCGAGCTCGTGGTCGGCGGATTTCTGGCGCCCGCCGAGCGCAAGAACCTCGCCGCCGCGCTCAAGGAGGCGCTCGTCCGCTGGCGCCGGCACATCGGCCCCGCGATAAGCTGATCCGTCAGCGCTTCAGCCCCAGCACATCCGTCATGTCGTAGAGGCCAGGAGACTTGGCCGCGACCCAGCGCGCCGCCCGGATGACGCCGCGGCCGAAAATCTGCCGGCTGCCGGCGCGGTGCGTGAGCTCGATGCGCTCGCTGGGTCCCGCGAACATCACGGTGTGCTCGCCCGCGACGTCGCCGCCGCGCAACGTCGCGAACCCGATGTCGCCGACGCGGCGCGGCCCGGTGTGACCGTCGCGCACGCGCTGGCTCTTGGCCCCGAGGTCGACCCGCCGCCCGCGCGCCGCGGCCTGCCCGAGCGCGAGCGCGGTGCCGGAGGGCGCATCGACCTTGTGGCGGTGATGCATCTCGAGCACCTCGATGTCGAAGTCCTCGCCCAGCACCCGTGCCGCCTGCTCGACCAGGTTCGCGAGCAGGTTGACGCCGAGGCTGAAATTGGCGGCCCATACGATGGGCGCGCGTTTGGCGGCGGCGCGGATCTCCTCCGCTTGCGCCCCGTCGAGGCCGGTGGTGCCGAGCACCAGCGCGCGACCGCTCTCGGCCGCCAGCCTCGCATGGGCGACGCTCGCCGCCGGCACGGTCAAATCCAGGACGACGTCGGCGGCCTCGAATACGGACTTCGCGTCGCCCGCGACCTTGATCGCGAGTGCGCCGACGCCCGCGAGCGCGCCCAAATCCTGGCCGACGAGCGGGCTCCCGGGCACCTCGCTGCCGGCGACCACGCGGCAGCCTTCCGCGGCCTGCGCCTCCGCGACCAGCAGGCGTCCCATGCGCCCGCCGCACCCGACCACGCCGATCTTGATCTCAGCCATTGGCTCGCTCCCCTCGACCATCCGATACGCTCGGCCCCGCCGCCTCGAGCCAGGGATAGGATGCGGAAGGGGCGGGTGCAAGCCTATTGGCCCGCTTGCGCAGCGCCGGTCTCCGCGCGCACGGCGCCATCGACCTCCGCGGACGAAACTCACGCGCCGGAGCAGGGCGGCGCCAGACCAGCTCAATCCCAGCGGAGGAACCTTCTATGGAAACGCCGCCGCGCAGCCAAGACTGCGCAGACCTGTCGGCCGCGACACCTCACAAGGCGGCGTCGCGAGACCTTCGGGGTTTCGCCATGGCAGAAACAGCGGACTTCCTCTAGAACGCTCCCGCCATGGCATTGCTGCGCTCGGCCGCCACCGTCGGCCTCTACACCTTGATGAGCCGCGTGCTGGGCTTCGTGCGCGACATGCTGACGGCGGCGTTCCTGGGGGCGGGGCCCATCACCGACGCGTTCTTCGTGGCACAGCGGCTGCCCAATCTGTTTCGCAGCCTGTTCGCCGAAGGCGCCTTCAACGCGGCTTTCGTGCCGCTCTTCGCGGGCACGGTCGCGTCCGAGGGCCGGGTCGCGGCGCGGCGCTTCGCCGAGGATGCGCTCGCCGTGCTGGTGACGGCGCTGTTCCTGTTCGTCGCGGCGGCCGAGGTATTCGCGCCCGCTTTCGTGCGCGTGTTGGCGCCCGGCTTCGCGGACGAGCCCGAAAAGTTCGCACTCACCGTGGCACTCGCGCGCGTCACCTTTCCCTATCTCCTCTATATCTCGCTGGCGTCGCTGCAGAGCGGGGTCTTGAACTCCGTCGAGCGCTTCGCCGCCGCCGCCGCAACGCCGATGCTGCTGAACCTGTTCCTGATCGGCGCCATGCTGCTGGTGCGGCCGGTGAACGGCTACGTCTTGGCTTGGGCGATCACCGCCTCGGGCTTCGCGCAGTTCGTCTGGCTCATGGTGTCGTGCTGGCGGGCGGGTCTGCCGCTCGCCATGCCGAGGCCGCGATTGACACCGGCGGTGAAGCAGCTCCTTCGACTCATGCTGCCCGGCACCTTCGGCGCGGGTGTGACCCAGCTCAACCTGGTGGTCTCGACCGCGATTGCCTCGCTGCTGCCGACCGGCGCCGTCTCCTACCTCTATTACGCGGACCGGCTGAACCAGCTGCCGCTCGGCGTGGTCGGGATCGCGGTCGGCACGGCGATCCTGCCCACGCTCTCGCGCCAGGTGCGCACGGGCGACGATGCCGGCGCGCAAGCGACCCAGAACCGAGGGCTGGAGCTCGCGCTGCTGTTGACGCTGCCGGCCGCCGTGGGCCTAGGCGTGCTTGCGCACCCGATCCTGGAGACGCTCTTCCAGCGCGGGGCCTTCGATGCCGCGGCGACGGCCGCGACCGCACCGGCGCTCACCGCGTACGCAGCGGGCCTCCCGGCCTTCGTGCTGATCAAGATCCTGGCGCCGGGGTTCTTCGCGCGCCGCGACACCGGCACGCCCGTCAAGATCGCGGCCCTGGCGATGGCGGTGAACGCCATCGGCACCGTGCTGCTCGGCTTCGTCTTGCCCTGGGCCCATGTGGGGATCGCAATCGCGGGCTCGATTGCGGGCTGGCTCAATGCGCTCGCTCTGATGACGGTGCTGCACCGGCGCGGCCATTTCTCGCTCGACCGCCAGAGCAGACGCGCGTTGCCGCGGATCGCCGGCGCCGCGATCGGCATGGGCGCGCTGCTGGTAGCGGCGACCAACCTTATGGCGCCACCGCTCGCGGGCACGCTGGTGCACCGGCTTTCGGTGCTCGCGGGCCTGGTCGTGATCGGGCTCGCGAGCTTCGGGCTGCTCGTCTTCCTGCTCGGCGCCGCCCGCTGGCGCGACGTGCTCCGGCGCCTGCGGCGCCAAGCGGCTTGACCCGAGGCCACCGGCTCCTCGATAAACACGCGCTCTCCCGCTCCGCCTCCAACCCGGACGATAACCCATGAACCGCATCTTCTCGGGCATCCAGCCCACCGGTAATCTGCATCTCGGCAACTACCTGGGCGCCATCCGCAATTGGGTGGCGATGCAGAACGACTACGACTGCATCTTCTGCATCGTCGACCTGCACGCGCTGACCCTGCCGCAGAACCCGACCGAGCTGCGCGCCCAGACCCGCGAGGTCACAGCGGCCTATATCGCCGCGGGCATCGATCCCGAGCGCTGCATCATCTTCAACCAGAGCACGGTCGCGGCCCACGCGGAGCTGGCGTGGCTCCTCGGTTGCATTACGCCGCTCGGCTGGCTCAACCGCATGACCCAGTTCAAGGAGAAATCGGGCAAGCAGCGCGAGAATGCCGGGCTCGGGCTCTACGCCTACCCCGTGCTGATGGCGGCCGACATCCTGCTCTACAAGGCGACGCACGTGCCCGTGGGCGAGGACCAGAAGCAACACGTCGAGCTTGCCCGCGACATCGCCGGCGCCTTCAACCGGCGCTACGAGGTGGAGTTCTTTCCGCTGCCGGAGCCGCAGATCCTGGGCGCGGCCACCCGCGTCATGAGCCTGCGCGACGGCACCAAGAAGATGTCGAAGTCGGATACGTCGGATTATTCCCGCATCAACATGACCGACGACGCCGAGACGATCCGCCAGAAGGTCCGCAAGGCCAAGACCGACCCGCATCCGATGCCCACCACCGTCGCCGAGCTCGAGACCCGGCCCGAGGCCGCGAACCTGCTGGGCATCTATGCGGCGCTCGCGGACAAGAGCCTCGAGGCGACCGTTCAGGAATTCGCGGGCTCGCCCTTCTCGCGCTTCAAGGAGACGCTGAGCGACCTCGCGGTCTCCGTCCTCGGCCGGGTCGGCGGCGAGATGCGCCGCCTCATGGCGGACCCCGAGTACATCGACCGCATCCTCCGCCGCAGCACCGAGCGCGCCCGCGCCATCGCCGAGCCGAACCTGCGCGAGGTCTGCGACATCACGGGCCTGTTGCGACCTTAGTGCTGGTCCGCTCCCGCCGGCGGCGCGCCCTCGAAATAGGTGGTGGCTTCGGCGATGGCGCGGTTGCGCGGCATGAAGGTGAACATGCGGACGGGGCCTGGCCCGACCGCGACGAAGGCATGGGGCACGCCCGCGGGGACCGCGATGGTGTGGTTGGCCTCGACCAGCCTCTGCTCGTCGCCGAGCCGGAGATCGAGCGTGCCCTCGAGCAGGATGAAGATCTCGTCGACGTCCTTGTGGACGTGGAGCGGCGCGCCGGCGCCGGGCTCGATCACGCTGTAGCCCGCGATGCAGGCAAGGCCCTCGTCGCGGCCCGCGAGCACGAAGTTGCGGTAGCCGGGACGCCAGGGGATCTCGTGGGCTTCGGTGTTGGGGATGATGGGCATGGGCTGCCTCCTCGGGAGAGCCGGGATGCCGCACATGCTAGCACGCTTGTAGGCGGGCCTCAGCCCATGATCCTGGAAAAGCCCGGAAATCGCCGCGAATCGAGCCGGAAACCGGTTGGCCGGCCGCGGGCGCGGTTGTAAGGTGCCGCGGGCGCCCCTCCTTCGACCGGCGCAGCACGTTTCTTTGGCTTTCGCATGGATATCTACCTGCCGATCGCCGCGGTTTCCGTGGACGTGGTCGTCCTCCTGGGGCTGGGCGCGGCGGTGGGATTCCTGTCGGGCGTGTTCGGAGTGGGCGGCGGATTCCTGCTGACGCCTTTCCTGATCTTCATCGGCATTCCGCCGGCGGTCGCGGTCGCGTCCTCCGCCAATCAGCTGGTCGGCGCCTCGGTCTCCGGCGTGATCGCGCACTGGCGGCGCGGCAACGTCGACTTCCACATGGGCGCCGTGCTGCTGATCGGCGGCTTCGCGGGCTCCGCCTTCGGCGTCTGGATATTCGCGATACTGAGGCGCCTGGGTCAGGTCGAGCTCACCGTCAGCGTCGCCTACGTCGTGCTGCTCGGCACTTTGGGCGCGCTCATGCTGGTGGAGAGCACGCGCGCGATCCTGCGCCGAAACCGGGCCGGCGCCGGGCGGCGCAAGCTGCACCAGCACATGTGGATCCACGGGCTGCCGCTCAAGATGCGGTTTCGCCGCTCCAAGCTCTACATCAGCGCGATCGTGCCGACCGGGCTCGGCTTCATCGTGGGCGTGCTGTCGGCGATCATGGGCATTGGCGGCGGCTTCGTCATGGTGCCCGCGATGATCTACATGCTCGGCATGCCGACGGCGGTGGTGCCGGGCACCTCGCTCCTGCAGATCATCTTCGTCGCCGCCAACGTGACGGTGCTGCAGGCCGCGGGGAACGGCACGGTGGATGCGCTGCTGGCGTTGCTCCTGCTGATCGGCGGCGTGATCGGCGCCCAGCTCGGCAGCCGCTTCGGCTCGCGGCTTCGCGGCGAGCAGCTGCGGGCGCTCCTGGCGCTCATGGTGCTCGTGGTGGCGGCGAAGCTCGCGCGCGATCTCGGCGTGCGGCCGGATGATCTCTACTCGATCGTGGCCGTGGGGAGCGAATGAGGCGGCAACGGCTCTGGCTCCTGCTCCTGGTCGCGAGCCTCGGCCTCGCGGCGGGGGCCGATCCGGCCCGCGCTCAGGCTCTGGTCGCCGATCTCACCAACCATCTGGTCGCGATCACGACGGGCTTCACGGGCACGAGCGTGGTGCTGTTCGGCGCGACCGACGGCACCGGCGACGTCATCGTGGTGGTCCGCGGGCCCGAGCGCGACATGACCGTGCGGCGAAAGAGCAAGGTGGCCGAGGTCTGGGTCAATACGCGGCAGGTGACGTTTCAGAGCGTGCCCAGCTTCTACAGCATCGCCAGCAACAAACCGCTCGACGACATCGCACCGCCGGCGATGCGCCAGCTGCATCAGATCGGCCTCGACAATCTGCGCCTGACGACGGAAGCGCCGCTCTCACCCCAGGAGACCGAGGAGTTCCGCGCGGCGCTCTTGCGCAACGAGGCGCGAGCAGGGCTCTACCCCCCGGGCGCCGGTCAAGTGAGCTTTCTCGGCGACCGGCTGTTCCGCACCGATATTCGCTTCCCGGCCAATGTGCCGACTGGCACTTATCTCGTTCAGGTGTTCCTGGTGCGCGACAAGTCGGTGGTAAGCGGGCAGACCACGCCGCTGGTGATCTCCGAGCTCGGGCTCGACGCCGACGTGCACGACTTCGCCGACCGTTACGCGCTGGCCTACGGCCTCGCCGCCATCGCCTTGGCGGCGCTGGCGGGTTGGCTGGCGAGCCTGCCGTTCCGGAACGCCTAGATTAGGAGGCTCCGCGATGAGCGACGAAAGCGCAGAGACGACGCCGCAGCGTATCTTCCTGGTGGTGGTCGACGACAGCGAGGAGATGCCGGTGGCGCTCCGCTACGCGGCGCTGCGCGCGCGCCATACGGGCGGGCGCGTGGCGCTCCTCTACGTGATCGAGCCCAGCGATCTCCAGCATTGGATGGCGGTGGAGTCGCTGATGCGGGAAGAGCGCCGCGAGGAGGCCGAGCAGCTCCTCAGCAAGCTCTCCCAGGAGGTGCTGGAGCTCGCGGGCTCGCACCCGGTAGTCTACATCCGCGAGGGCCGGCGGCGCGACGAGCTCATGGCCATGCTCAACGAGGAGCCGAGCATCTCGATCCTGGTGCTGGCCGCGGGCACCGGGCCGGAGGGACCGGGCCCGCTGATCACGGCGCTCATGAGCAAATCGCTGGCGAAGCTGCGCGTCCCCGTCACCATCGTGCCCGGCGGGCTCAGCGACGAGCAGCTGTTGCATGTGACTTAATTTATCCGTCTCTCACCGGCGGAGAGAACCAAGATCGACGAGGCGATCGGCCACACCAGGGCGGCGATCGCCAGCTATGCGGCCATCGACGCCACTCCACGAGGCCGTCCTTGGCGGCCACGAGCCAGTCGTGCGGCTTCTCATCGAGCGCCACGCGCGATTACCATTCCACGTCCACGGCTTGAACCATGGCCGGCTACCAGATCCGAGGCCGAAAATCGGGGCAGGTCAAACTGCTCAACCGTGTTGTCCGCCGCCCGCGCTGGAGCGCAGACGGCGACCACTTGGGCGAAAGCTTCACCTTGACGACCTTGAAGACGGCGTTCTGGAAACCGACCTTCCCTTCGGCCGTGCTCATGAAATAAATCCTGGGCTCTGAGCCCGCGATACTCGGTTCTTCGGTTTCGCCGAGCATCGTGAAGTAAGAGACTGCGCGCTTGCCGTCGTCGATCGGGGGCCCGATGGGCTCCGACCAGTGGATCAGATCCGTGGAGGTTCGAATCACGATCGCGGGATGGCCGGTCGCGAAGCTTATCGAAGCCCCGAGATAAACGTCGAAGGCTCGATCGTAGAGGACGATCCCGATCCCGGGGCCTTGATAAAGAGGGGAGAATGTTCCCCCTCCGATCGACAGATCGGGAGAGACTCCCGTGCCGGGCTGACTCCATGGGTCAGGCGATGACGAGTCGTACTTCCGAAAGAGCTTCGCGACCGCGTAAGGATTTCCCGAGAGCACGGCCGAAACCAAGTCGTCATATCGTGCTCGCGCGACACCGGCGCATTGCGCGACGGTGCAGGCTCCGGGCAGGTCCTTTCCAGAGCTGTCGAAGAAGAGGTAGACGTACGCCTGCTTTGGGTCTTGCAGCGGGTTACCCATATATCGGCCGCTTGCGTCGGCGACGACCAGCGATCCGTAACCGATGTTCCGGCTCGTGTCGGTGCCCTTCGAGGCAGTCAGCGGATCGGTGAGTTGGAGGCTCTCACCTGCGACCCTGAAGGTATTGCCTCCATCGGTCGAGACGGCCAGCCCTAGCGTCGAGTAATAGCAAGGAACTCCGCCAGCGAAAGCCGGGTTTGCGCCCCCACCGCACAATCCGTCGGCTCTCGCGGGGTTCTTCCAATGATATTCGCCTCGGAAGGTCATGAGCCATGCGCGCTTGCCGTGGTCCTCCAGGGGAATGACCTGGCCGCCGCCTGAGTAGTTGGCGTTGAAAAGCCATCCGGGGGGCCCATCGCTCCTGCCAAACAGAGCCCTGCAGCCCTCGCCACCTGTCACCCGATCGAGCGTGCCGGTGAAGCCGAATACGCCTTCCTTGCGGGCATCGGGCGGACACTTGCCCCCGGCCCATGCGGTTCCGAGGAAGCGGTAGCGGCCCTGCCCGAGGGGAATTGCGCCAAAAGGACCGTCCGAGGGCCCTGCGACGAATCCATAACCCCAGAGCTCCTGTTGCGCCATGAACACGGTCGGCAAACTCAGCGTGTACGTAAGGTCCTTTCTCTCGGTCGGCCGCTCATCTGGGCGCCTTCCAAGCTGTGGCTGCGCCGCAAGACACGCCGCCTTGAGCTGGGGATCGACGATCGGGAGAGGTTTAGCCGAAGCGGGCCGTGCCTGGTCTTGCATAAGGGGGGCCACGCAATCCTGCCACGGGCCCTTTCCCTCGGCGCCTCCGCCCGGAACAAAGCCCGCGCTCTCGCAGGCGACGGCGATCTTCTCGCAGGGGCCGAGCGGCCGCGGGGCCGCAGTTTGCGCGAGGGCCGCTGAGCAACCCACGTTGAGAATCACGACAGAAGCGAGGGCGGCTCCGAAAGTGCTACTGAATTTAAGCATCTGCCATCTCCAACGTGAAGCAGGCCCTGAGAAAAAGAAAACTCATTGCGTCCGCGGCGCGTATCCTTAGCCGGACTCGGTCTGGAAGTAGGGGTCCTCGGCCGGAAGCAGCGCGAAGACCTCCTGAGGCTCGCCCACGCCGCGCAGCTCGTGGCGACCCAACGAGAGCGCGGGAATGCCGGATTGGCGGACGAACTCCGCCGAGAACACCATGGCCTTGCCGAAACGCCGGCAGAGTCTTTGCAGCCGGCTCACCAGGTTGACGGCGCGGCCGATCACGGTGAAATCGAGCCGGCTCGAGGCGCCGATGTTGCCGTAGATGACCCGCCCGACATGGAGCGTGATGCCGATCCGAAACGTGGGGGCGCCCGCGGCGGCGCGGGAACGGTTGACCTCGGCTAGATTGGCGAAGGCGGCGTTCGCCGCGGTCGCGGCGGCGAAGCATGCGGGTTTCGCGCCGCCGCGCCCGAGCGGGAAGATCGCGAGCACGCCGTCGCCGATCAGCTTCAGCACCTGGCCGCCATGGCCCTCCACCGGATGGATCACGCTCTCGAAATAGCTGTTGAGCAGCTGGATCACCTGATCGCCGGGCAGCGTCTCCGAGAGCTCGGTGAAGCCGCGGATGTCCGCGAACAAGATCGCGGCCTCGATGACCTGACCGCTGCCGCGCGTCACCTCGCCGCGCAGCACGCGCCGGCCGGCATCGTCGCCGAGATAGGTCTTGAGTACGTTCTCGGCGATCCGATGCCCGACGCGCGCCTCGAGGACCAGGGCGAGGTGCGGCAGAAGCGCATCGAAGAAGCCGATGTCCTCATCCCCAAACCCGTCCGGACGCTTGGTGGCCAGGGTGATGGCGCTGCTGGTGCCGTCGGTGAACGGCAGCCGCAGGGCGACGTAATCGGTCAATCCGTCCGCCTTGAGCTCGGGCAAGATGCTGAAATCAAGCACGACCCCGGCTCTGCCGATCCGCCGGCGAAACCGCTCGGCGCCGCCGAACAGCCAATAAACCGCGCTGTTCTCGTAGGCGGCCTCGGTGCTGGCGCCGTGGTAGTGCGGAATCATCTCGGTCGACCGATCCGGAAGCCAGCGCACCGTGAAGCCGAAGATCTCCGGATGCAGCGTGCGCGCATGCACCGTGCAACGCTCGAGGGGCACCCCTTCCGCCGCGATCCGCTCGCAGACCGCCTCGAGAAACTCGGGAGCCTCGTCGATCCGCCGCGCGACGTCCACCAGCCAGTCGATCACCGGCTGAGCACGGAGTCGCGCCGCCGAGAGGCGCGGCGCGCGCCATTTATCCAACATCACCGTCATGGGTGCCATTTCAACCTTGCCGGAACCGTGCCGCAAGTACCGACCCGGCATGGGTGCCGCGCGGTCCTATTGACCCTACTGCCCAGAGGGTTGACTTGCGGCCGCGGACAACCAACGTTGTGCGGCGATCTCTCGAGACCGGAGCCATCCCGATGTTCATCCAGACCGAGCCTACGCCCAATCCCGCGACCCTCAAGTTCCTGCCGGGGCGCGCGGTCATGGACTCGGGCACGGCCAATTTCACGGAAGCGGCGACCGCCAAGAGCTCGCCGCTCGCCGAAAGCCTGTTCGCGCTCGAGGGCGTGACCGGCGTCTATCTCGGCACCGATTTCATCACGGTGAGCAAGGCCGCCGATCTCGATTGGCTCAAGCTCAAGCCCGTGGTGCTCGCCGCCATCATGGATCACTTCACCTCGGGCCGGCCCGTCATGAGCGGCCTCGCCGCTCCCGCCGATGCGGCCGAGGACGAGGACGACGAGGTGGTCTCCCAGATCAAGGAACTTCTGGAAACCCGCGTGCGCCCCGCCGTGGCGCAAGACGGCGGCGACATCATCTTCCACAGCTTCGAGGACGGCGTGGTCTACCTGACCATGCAGGGTTCCTGCTCGGGCTGCCCGAGCTCGACCGCCACGCTGAAGGCCGGCATCGAGAACATGCTCCGGCACTACATCCCCGAGGTCCAGGAAGTCCGCCCGGTCTGAGCTTCCGCGTCGACCGCAAGGGACCCTTGATTTAGCGTTGCGAATTGCCGGGCTGCCGGGGAAGCTGGCGCCGGCATGAACATCCTTGGCTTCGACAGCTCCGGCGGCGGCTGCTCTGCCGCTGTGCTCAGCGGCGAGCGGCTGCTCGCGCACGAAAGCGCGCCGATGCTGCGCGGCCAGGCGGAGCATCTCGTCCCCATGATCGCCCGCGTCATGGCCGCCGCCGGCCTCGGCTTCGGCGGCCTCGACCTCATCGCCGTGACGCTCGGGCCGGGCGCCTTCACCGGCGTGCGCATCGGCATCGCCACCGCCCAGGGATTGGCGCTCGCGACGGGATTGCCCGCGCTCGGCCTCGGCAGCTTCGAGACCGTGGCGGCGGCCGTGCCTGCGGCACTGCTCGAGGGCCGCGCCTTGCTGGTGGCGATCGAGAGCCGGCGGGAGGAACTCTACCTCCAGGCCTTCGACTACACGCGGGCGCCGCTGGGCGAGGGCACCCTCGTGGCACCCGATCATTGGCGCACGGCCGCGCCCACCGGGCCGCTGGTGCTGGCGGGCGATGGCGCCGCGCGGCTCCGCCCGGCGTTCGAGGGCCGCGATCTCGTGACCGCGCCAGGCCCCGGAACCGCCGATGCCGCGGCGCTCGCGCGGCTAGCGGCCGAGCGGTGGCGGGCGGGGCTCCGCACGGAGCGCCTCCAGCCGCGCTATCTGCATGCGCCCGACGTGACGCTGGCCAAGGCACCGGCGCCATGACTGGCTGGCGCATCGTCCCGGTGACGGTCGAGGCGCTCGAGCATGCAGCGCGACTGCACGCGCTCTGCTTTCCCGGCGAATCCTGGAGCCGCGCCGACTTCGAAGGCATCCTCCAGATCGCGGGCGCGAGCGGACATTGGGCGATCGATCCCGCCGATCCCCGGCAAATGCCCCAGGGGTTCCTGTTCGACATGCTGTTGGGCCACGCCGGCGAGATCGTGACGCTGGGGGTGGCGCCCGCGGCGCGTCGGTGCGGCGCTGGGCGCGCATTGCTCGAGGACTTGCTGGCCAGGGGACGCGCGCTGGGCGTCGCGAGCCTCACTCTCGAGGTCGCCGAGGACAACGCCGGGGCGCTGGCGCTTTACCAAACCCTCGGCTTCGAGCACGTGGGCACCCGGCGCGGCTATTACCGCCGCCCGGACCGGAGCCTCATGGACGCGCGCCTGCTGCGCCGAACCCTGCTGCCCTGAGGGGACCTTCGGCTGGATCATCGGAAAGGCAGGTCACGCGCCGGCAGGGTTTCAGTTTGATTTTGCTGCCACTGTTGCTATCTCTACTGCCAATTCGAGACCAGCAATGTTGTGACGGCGAGGCTCATTGCTTTGCCGGCGGCAAAAAACCATATCTGTGCGTGAAGTTCCTAAGGAAAGCCCGAAATGTCCGATACCGCGAACACTAAAGAACTCCTGACCTTGACCACCGAGATCGTCGCCGCGCATGTCTCGAAGAACACCGTCGCGGCGGCGGATTTGCCTCAGCTGATCAGTCAAGTCTATCAATCGCTGGCCAATGTCGGCAAAGGCCAGGCTCAGACCACCGAGCGCCCCGACCCCGCGGTGCCGATCAAGAAGTCGATCCATCCCGACTATCTCGTCTGCCTGGAGGACGGCAAGAAGCTCAAGATGCTCAAGCGGCATCTCAAAACAGCGTACAACATGACCCCCGAGCAGTACCGCGATCGCTGGAATTTGGCGCCGGATTACCCCATGGTGGCGCCCAATTACGCCCGCCAGCGCTCGCGCCTCGCCAAGGAGATCGGGCTCGGCACCAGAGGCAGAAAATCGAGCGCTGCCTGATACTTAGCCAGTTCCACGCGTGCCCCCGGTACGGCGTCATAGGACGGTCAGGACAGTTCGGATATACTGGCTCGACCGGGGCTTTCGACTCGGTGTCGCGGGAGGATGGCCATCCGCGGCGGAACCGGGTCGCCAGCAAGACGGCCTTGCGCTCCCGGTGCGCGTCGCCCATCGCCCCGTGGGCGCGCCGTCGGCTTGCTAGGGAGGCGGGACCAACCGCAATGCCATCGCGCCTGGAACGGCTCTGCCACGACAAGGGTCTCAAGATGACGGAGCAGCGGCGCATCATTGCGCGCGTGCTCTCCGATTCCTCCGACCACCCCGATGTCGAGAGCGTGCACCGCCGGGCCGCCGAGATCGACCCCCATATCAGCATCGCCACGGTCTATCGCACCGTGCGGCTTTTCGAGGAGGCGAACATCCTGGCGCGGCATGATTTCGGCGACGGGCGGTCGCGCTACGAGGAGATGCCCAGCGATCACCACGATCATCTGATCGATCTGCAGACGGGCCGGGTGATCGAGTTCAAGAACGAGGTCATCGAGCGTCTGCAGCGCCAGGTGGCCGAGCAGCTTGGCTTTCGCCTGGTCGACCATCGCCTCGAGCTCTACGCGGTCCCGCTCGAGAGCAAGCCCGGTCGCGCCGCCGGAAAATGAACCGCCATGGCCGGCGCGCCCAGACCGACTTTTGCATGTTCGCGATTGGCCCTACGGCCGATTGAGCCCAGCCTCGAGGGGGACTCATGAGCAACCTGCAGTTCGAGTCGTTGGTCACCGCCGCAGAGCGCCCGCGCGCGCTGGACATTCGCTCGGGCACGCTCGCGGTGCGCCTGGCGGAGAGACCGGGCGAGGTCGCGGCCTCCCAGGCGCTCCGCTACCGCGTCTTCTACGAGGAAATGGGTGCCGAGCCTACGCCGGAAATGGCGCGGGCCCGGCGCGATTTCGATGACTTCGACGACGTCGCGGATCATCTCCTGGTGATCGATCACGCCCGCGGCACGGGCCCGCAGTCCGTGATCGGAACCTATCGCTTGATCCGCCGGAGCGCCGCCGAGCGCGTCGGTCGTTTCTACTCCGCCGAGGAGTACGACATCTCCACGATGGTGGCCTATCCCGGCGAGATCCTGGAGCTCGGCCGCTCTTGCGTCGATGCGTCCGCGCGCAATCGGCCGACCATGCAACTTCTGTGGCGCGGCATCGCGGCCTACGTGTTCCATCACCAGATCGACCTGATGTTCGGCTGCGCGAGCCTGCCCGGCACCGATCCCGAGGGGCTGGCGGTACCGCTGAGCTACCTTTATTACCACCACCTGGCGCCGCCCGCGCTCCGCCCCCGCGCTCTGGCGGCGCGCTATGTCGACATGCGCCGCATCGCGACCACTGCGATCGAGCCCGCCAAGGCGCTCGCGGAGCTGCCGCCTTTGATCAAGGGTTATCTGCGACTCGGCGGGTTCGTCGGCGACGGCGCGGTGATCGACCGGCAATTCAACACGACCGACGTCTCGATCGTGGTGAAAACCGACCTCATCACCGACAAGTACTATCGCCACTACGAGCGGCAGACGCGCGAGGCGAGCACGCTTTGATGCCGACCGTTTCGATCCCATGAGCGCGTTTTTCCTGCGACTGAAGCGGCTCTTTCTCTACGTGTGCCTGACGTTGCCGCTGATGCCGGTGCAAGCCCTCCTGCTGCTCGCTCGCTCGCCGCTCGCGGAGCGGCTGCCGCGCGCCTATCATGCGCTCGCCGGCCGCATCCTCGGCTTCGACACCACCGTGATCGGCACGCCCTCGCCGCTACGGCCGACGCTCTTCGTGGTCAATCACTCGTCTTACGTCGACATCGAGATCCTCGGCGGCGTGATCGACGCCTCTTTCATCGCCAAGAGCGAGGTCAAGCGCTGGCCCCTGTTCGGCTGGCTCGCGCGCCTGCAGCGCACGGTGTTCGTCGACCGCCGCGCGCACACGACGCACCGCCAGCGGGATGTCATCGTCGAGCGGCTCAAGGAAGGCGGCCGGCTGATCCTGTTCCCCGAGGGCACCAGCGACGACGGCAGCCGCGTCCTGCCCTTCAAGAGCGCGCTCTTCGCCGCGGTGCACGGCGCCCATCTCGAGCATCCCATCACCGTGCAGCCGGTCTCGATCGCCTACGTGACGCTGGACGGCATGCCGATCGGCCGGTTCTACCGCCCGTTCTTCGCGTGGTATGGCGACATGGACATGGCGTCCCATCTCTGGGCCATGGTGGGACTGGGCCGGGTCGGCGTCACCGTCGAGTTCCACGCGCCCGTAAGCATCGAGGCCTTTTCCACGCGCAAGGCGCTGGCGGAGCATTGCTGGCGGGTGGTGTCCGCCGGGGTCGCCTCCGCGATCGCGGGCCGGCCGCAGCCCGTCGAGCCGACCGGAGCCGTGCGGCCGCCGCCACCGCCTCAGCAGGAGCCCATGCCCGCTGTCGCCGCCGAAGCGGCCGCAGGCGGCTGACGACCATGACCTCCGCCAAGAAGCTCTACATCAAGACCTACGGTTGCCAGATGAACGTCTACGACTCCGCGCGCATGGCGGACGTGCTGGCACCGCTCGGCTACTCGACCACCGAGAGCCCGCGCGAGGCGGACATGGTGATCCTCAACACCTGTCACATCCGCGAGAAGGCCGCGGAGAAGGTGTTCTCCGAGCTTGGGCGTCTCAAGCCGCTGAAGGAAGCGACGCGGCGGCGCGGCGGCCGCATGATCCTTGCGGTTGCCGGCTGCGTCGCGCAAGCCGAGGGCGCCGAGATCCTGGCGCGCGCGCCGCATGTCGACATCGTTCTGGGGCCGCAGACCTATCACCGCCTCCCGGAGCTGGTGGCGACGGCGACGCGACGCGCGGGCGGCGTGCTCGACACCGAGTTTCCCGTCGAGAGCAAGTTCGACCACCTGCCCGACGCCTCGGCGCCCCAGGGCGTCTCCAGCTTCCTCACGATCCAGGAGGGTTGCGACAAGTTCTGCACCTTCTGCGTCGTGCCCTATACGCGGGGTGCCGAGTTCTCGCGCCCGGCAGCCGAAGTGCTCGACGAGGCACATCGGCAAGCCGCGGCGGGCGCACGCGAGATCACGCTCTTGGGGCAGAACGTCAACGCCTACCACGGGGCTGCCCCGGGCGGCGGTGAATGGGGATTGGGCCGGCTCATCCGCGCGCTCGCCGACGTCCCGGGCACCGCCCGCATCCGCTACGCCACCTCGCACCCGCGCGACGTCGACGACGAGCTCGTCGAGGCGCATCGCGACGTGACGAGGCTGATGCCGTTCCTCCACCTGCCGGTGCAATCGGGCTCGGACCGCGTTCTCGCCGCCATGAACCGGCGGCATACCACGGCGGATTACCTGGGCACGCTCGAGCGTCTGCGCCGCGCGAGGCCGGAGATCGCCTTCTCCTCGGATTTCATCGTGGGCTATCCCGGCGAGAGCGAGCGCGATTTCGAAGCGACGCTCGCGCTGGTGCGCGAGGTCGGCTTCGCGCAATCCTTCTCATTCAAATACAGCGCGCGGCCCGGCACGCCCGCGGCGACCGAGCCCGACCAGATACCCGACGAGGTCAAGTCCGCGCGCCTCGCGCGGCTGCAGGAGCTGCTCGAGGCGCAACAACGGACGTTCAACCGGAGCCAGGTGGGCCGCACGCTGGACGTGCTGCTGGAGCGGCCGGGCCGGCATCCGGGACAGCTGGTCGGGCGCAGCCCTTATCTGCAGCCGGTTCACGTACTGGCGCCGGCGCGGCTCGTGGGAGCGCTCGTGCCCGCGCGTATCATCGGTGCCGAGCCAAACAGCCTTGCCGGCGAGCGGATCGAGTGCGAGGAGCGTATCTCCGCATGAGGCCACCCAGCGCCTCGAGCGCCTCCAAGCCCACGGGCGATGCCGTGCAGATGCAGTTCGACGACAACGCGCTGCTGCCCCTCCTCTTCGGCGAGCGGGACGCGCATCTCGATCGCATCGAGCGCCAGCTGGGCGTCTCCGTCGTCTCGCGCGGCAATCGCCTGGCGATCACGGGACCGAGCCCGCGGGCGGACCAGGCCCGCGCGGCGCTCGCATCGCTCTACGATCGGCTGAAGCGCGGCCTCGAGGTCGACGGCGCCACCGTCGATGCCGCGGTCCGGCTCGCTCACAGCCGTCCCGGCGAGGCGCCTTCGCCGTTCGGCCTCGAATCCGAAATTCACACGCGCAAGCGCCGCATCAGCGCGCGCGGCGCCAACCAGGCGGAGTACATCCGGGTCCTGCGCAGCCACGAGCTGGTCTTCGGCCTGGGTCCCGCGGGGACCGGCAAGACCTACCTCGCGGTCGCGGCCGCCGTGGACATGATGATGTCGGGCAAGGTCGAGCGCATCGTGCTCTCGCGGCCCGCGGTCGAGGCCGGCGAGCGGCTGGGTTTCCTGCCCGGCGACGTCCGGGAGAAGGTCGATCCCTATCTGCGGCCGCTTTACGACGCGCTTTACGACATGTTGCCGGGCGAGCAGGTGCAAAAGCGCCTCTTGAGCGGCGAGATCGAGATCGCGCCGCTCGCCTTCATGCGTGGGCGAACGCTCGGGCACGCCTACATCATTCTCGATGAGGCCCAGAACACCACCCCCGTTCAGATGAAGATGTTCCTGACCCGGCTCGGCGAAGGCGCGAGGATGGCCGTCACCGGCGACCTCTCACAGATCGACCTGCCGCGCGGCACCACATCGGGCGTCACCGATGCGCTGGCGGCGCTCGAGGGGGTCGAGGGCATCGCCACCATACATTTCACCGAGGCGGACGTCGTGCGCCATGCCCTGGTGCAGCGCATCGTGCAAGCCTACGACCGCCGCGACCGCCGGCGCAGCAGCCGCCGCGGACCGAGCGACCATGAGTGACCGCTCGGCCTCACGGCTTCGCCGCAAACCCGCGATCGCGATCGATCTGGCGGAGACCTCGCCGCGCTGGCGCGAGCGCCTGCCGCGCCGGCGCGCGATCTGCGTGGCGGCGGCGGAAGCCGCCTTCGCCGCGGCCAAGCCTCGGCTCACGCGCCGGACCGAGGTCAGCGTGGTGCTCGCCGACGACGCTCTGGTGCGCCGGCTCAATCGGCAGTGGCGGCGCATCGACGCGGCGACCAATGTGCTGTCTTTCCCTTCGCTGGACGAGGAACTTCCGCCGAAGGCGCCGTTTCTGCTGGGCGACGTCGTGCTGGCCTACGAGACCGTGAGCCGCGAGGCCCAGGAGCAGGGCAAGGATATCGCGGACCATCTGCGCCACTTGGTGGTGCACGGGATCCTGCACCTCCTCGGCTACGATCACGACGAGCCCGGAGAGGCCGAGCAGATGGAGGCGCTGGAGACCCAGGTGCTGGCGCGGCTCGGGGTCGCCGACCCCTATGCCGAGCGGCAGGCGGCGGGCGATGACTGACGCACCGACCGGCCGCCCGTCCAGCACGCGCGAGGCCGAGGAGGGCCCGTTCCGCGGCTTGCGCAACTGGCTGAAGCAGCTGCGCGGCGAGCGCGCGGGCGAGCAGAACCTGCGCACCTCGCTCGAGGAGCTGATCGAGGAGCACGAGGAGCAGCCGATCGATCCGCAGGAGCGGGCGATCCTCGGCAACATCGTCAAGCTGCATGAGCAAACCGCCGCCGATGTGATGGTGCCGCGGGTCGACATCGTGGCCCTCGAGGTCGATACGCCGTTCGACCAGGTGGTCAAGTCGATGATCGAGCAAGGGCATTCGCGGGTCCCGGTCTATCGTGAGACGCTCGACGACGTCGTCGGCATGCTGCACATCAAGGATCTGCTGCCCTACGCCGCCGACAACAAGCCCGTGGCGCTCGCCAAGATCGTGCGCAAGGTGCTGTTCGTGGCGCCCTCCATGCCGGTGCTCGACCTGCTCTTGCAGATGCGGTTGACGCGCATCCATCTGGCGCTGGTGGTCGACGAGTTCGGCGGCGTCGACGGGCTGCTCTCGATCGAGGACGTGATCGAACAGATCGTGGGCGAGATCGAGGACGAGCACGACCCCGCCGATCCGCCGCAGCTGATCGAGCGGCCGGACGGCAGCGTCATCGTCGAGGCGCGCATGCCCATCGACCGTCTCGAGGACGCCACGGGCCAAAAGCTGCTGCCGCCGGAAGTCGAGGAGGAGATTAATACGCTGGGCGGCCTGGTCACGACGCTGGCGGGCCGGGTGCCCGCGCGCGGCGAAGTGATCAGGCATCCCGCGGGATTCGACATCGAGGTGCTGGATGCCGATCCGCGGCGCGTGAAACGCCTGCGCTTGCGCGGCTTGCCGGTGCCGCCGTCGTCGGTCAGCGAGGTCGAGCATGCCTGAGCGGGCATCCACCCTCGAGTTCCGGGGCGCCATTCCCGTCGCGCCCGCGCAGCTCGCGGCGCTTCGGCTGGCGGAGCTGCAGGGCTTGCGCCGCTATGGCGCGGCCTTCCTGTTGGGCGTGCTGGCGGCGGCGGCCTTGCCGCCCGTCGACATGACCCCGGTGCTCGTCCTCTCCTTCGTCGGTTTCGTCTGGCTGTTCGATGGCGCGCAGCGCTCGCGCGAGGCATTCGGCATCGGCTGGTGCTTCGGTCTCGGGTTCTTCGTCGCCGGATTCTATTGGCTCACGGCGGCGCTTTTCGTGGACATCGCGAGGTTCTGGTGGCTGACGCCCTTCGCGCTGCTGGGCGTGCCGGCGGGGCTTGCGATCTTCACGGGCGGAGCGGTGCTGGCGGCGCATTTGACCTGCCGCTGGCTCGGATGGCGCGGCGTCTCGCGGATACTGGCGCTGTCGGTGTTCTGGTGCGGAGCCGAGTGGTTGCGCGGCCACGTGCTCACGGGATTGCCATGGAATCTCGTTGGCTATGCCTGGTCGGGCGCGTTTCCAGGCAGCCTCGCCATGCTGCAGGTGACGTCGCTGGTGGGCATTTACGGCTTGAGCCTGTTGACCATGACCGCGGTCTCGTTGCCCGCGACCCTGGGCGACCTCGCCGGCCGACGCTGGCCGCCGCTCGCCACCTCGGCAGCGCTGCTCGTGGCGTGCTTCGCCTTTGGTTGGCTGCGCCTCGACGCCACGGCTACGCCCGCTATGCAGCCGGGCGTGCGGATCCGCATCGTCCAACCCTCGATCCCGCAGACCCTCAAGAACGATCCGGCCGAGCGGCTGACGAGCTTCCGCCGACTGCTGGCCTTGAGCAGCGAACCCGCCGAGACAGGCGCACCTTTCGACGTCCTGGTCTGGCCAGAGGCGAACGCCCCGCCCTTCCTCGACCGGGACGGCGGCGCCCGCATGGCGATCGCGGGGCTGCTGCCGACGAACGGCCTCGCCCTCGTGGGCAGCGACCGCAGCGACCCGCCGCCCGGCCCGCTTCAGCATTTCTGGAACAGCATGATCGCCATCGATCATGCCGGTATCATTCAAGGCTATTACGACAAGGCGCACCTGGTGCCGTTCGGCGAGTACGTACCGCTGCGCGGCGTGCTGCCGATGGACAAGATCACGCCGGGCACCACGGATTTCTCCTTCGGACCGGGGGTGCGTACGCTGCACCTGCCGGGTCTGCCGCCGGTCTCGCCGCTGATCTGCTTCGAGGTGATCTTCCCGGGAGCGGTGATCGATCCTGTGGACCGGCCACAATGGCTACTCGCGCTCAGCAACGATGCCTGGTATGGCATCACGTCCGGTCCCTTCCAGCATTTCAGCATCGCGCGCGTGCGCGCGATCGAGGAAGGCTTGCCCGTGGTGCGCGCGGCCAATAACGGCATCTCCGGCCTGATCGATCCGTTGGGCCGCGTGGTGCAGCGGATGGGCCTCGACGTCGTGGGATTTCTCGATGTGCCGCTGCCGCGCACACTGCCGCCGACGCTCTACGAGCAAGCGGGCGATGCGTTCTTCTTTGCGGCCTTGCCCCTCTTACTAGGGCTTGGCTGGGTTTTTTCCAGCCTAAGGAGGAAATCCGTCAAACCTTCGTGAATTCCGCGCGTACCACGTCGGAATTCCGCTACAAGCGGTTGACCGCATACGATCGTGTGAACTATCAAATGGCCAGACCTTGCATCTGGTCGGCCGAGGATAATGGATAACAAAGCCAGCGACGGCCGAAGACGCCGCCCAAAGTCCGACAAGCCCAATCCCATCGACGTTCATGTCGGCTCCCGCGTACGGTTGCGCCGCACGCTGCTCGGCATGAGCCAAGAGAAGCTCGGCGAGGCTATCGGGCTCACCTTTCAGCAGGTGCAGAAATATGAGCGCGGCGCGAACCGGGTCGGCGCCAGCCGCCTTTACGACCTGTCCCGTGTCCTCGACGTGCCGGTGTCGTATTTCTTCGAGGAAATGACTCCGGCTGTGACGAGCGCCGCCGAGGCACGGCTCGGCGGCATGCTCGAGGAGGCCCCGAGCCCCACCTACGAGGCCGATCCCATGATGCGGCGCGAGACGCTCGAACTGGTGCGCGCCTACTATCGGATCGGCGACCCGCAGGTCCGCCGGCGGCTCTTCGACCTCACCAAGGCGATCGCGAACGCGACGGAACGGCACTGACGTCCCGATGGGCCTTCGCCCACCGCAAAAATCCTTGACGCCCGGTTGCCCCGGTAGCAACTAGTCGCGAATTCTGCGCGAGCCCGTGCGTACTCCCGCACGACGGCGATTTCTCCCGGCCCACGCAGCAACGGAACCAGGCGGTCCTCAAGGGCCGAGGGAAGGAAATAACGTGGTCAAGCGCGACTATCTCTTCACTAGCGAGTCCGTCTCCGAAGGGCACCCCGACAAGGTCTGCGATCGCATCTCGGATGCGGTGGTTGACGCCTTCCTGGCCGCCGACCCCCACGCTCGCGTCGCCTGCGAGACGCTCGCAACCACGAACCACGTGGTGATGGCGGGCGAGGTGCGCGGACCCGCCTCGATCACCAAGGATCTGCTGGTGGACGTCGCACGGCACGCGATCCGGGACATCGGCTACGAGCAGGAGGGCTTCCACTGGAAGACGGCCGAGGTGGAGTGCCTCGTGCACGCGCAGTCCTCGGACATCGCCCAGGGCGTCGACGCCGCCGGCAACAAGGACGAGGGCGCAGGCGACCAAGGCATCATGTTCGGCTATGCATGCCGAGAGACCCCGGAGCTGATGCCGGCGCCGATCTACTATGCGCACGCGATCCTGCGCTCGCTCTCCAAGGCGCGTCACGAAGGATCCGCGCCCAAGCTGGGACCCGACGCCAAGAGCCAGGTCACGCTCCAGTACGCCGGCGGCAAGCCGGTGCGGGCGACCTCCGTGGTGGTCTCGACACAGCACAGTCCCGACATCGACCAGGACGACGTCCGCGAGATCGTACGCCCTCACGTGGTGAACGTGCTGCCCGAGGGCTGGATGTGCGACGAAGAGCATTTTTACGTGAATCCGACCGGGCGCTTCGTGATCGGCGGTCCCGACGGCGATACCGGCCTCACCGGCCGCAAAATTATCGTCGACACCTATGGCGGCTCGGCGCCCCACGGCGGCGGCGCCTTCTCCGGCAAGGATCCGAGCAAAGTGGACCGCTCCGCCGCCTACGCCGCGCGCTATCTCGCCAAGAACGTGGTGGCGGCAGGGCTCGCCGACCGCTGCACCATCCAGGTCTCCTATGCCATCGGCGTCTCCAAGCCGTTGTCGGTCTATATCGACACCGGCGGTACCGCGCGGGTCGACGAGGAGAGGCTATCCACGGTGCTGCAGCAGCTGATGGATCTGAGCCCGCGCGGCATCCGCACGCACCTCGGGCTCAACAAGCCGATCTACGCGCGGACATCCGCCTACGGCCATTTCGGCCGGCACCCGGAGGCCGACGGCGGATTTTCGTGGGAGCGCCTCGATCTCGTGCCCGGTCTACGCTCGGCCCTCGCCTGAGAGCGGGAGCGGATCAGCGCGGAGGGCCTGACGGCCGACAGCGACTGCTCTACGGCCGCCGCCGGGGCCGGCGGCTTCGGCCTGGCCAGCGCGACCTGCTGGCGAGCCTGCTGCCGGTGCTGCGCATCGACGTGCCGGAGCATGGCAGCCTCGACCCGCACGGGCTTTTCCCGGCCCCTCCGGCCGAGCTCTGGCTCGAGATCGGCTTCGGCGCCGGCGAGCACTTGGCCGAGCAGGCGACCGCGCATCCTGATATCGGCTTTCTTGGCGCCGAGGTGTTCGAGAACGGCGTGGTCAAGCTCTTGGCGGAGGTGCAGCGCCGGGATCTCCGCAACGTCCGCGTCCTCGTCGACGACGCGCGGCTCCTGTTGGCTGCGCTCCCGGATTCTTGCCTCGGCCGGGTCTTCATCCTGTTCCCGGATCCCTGGCCCAAGCAGCGCCATCACAAGCGGCGCATGGTGTCGCCGAGCACTCTGGATCAGCTCGCGCGCACCATGAAGACCGGCGCCGAGCTTCGGCTCGCGACCGACGATGTCGGATATCTCCGCGCGATGCTGGAGCTGGTCCCCCTGCATCCCGCCTTTGCCTGGCAGGCGCAGGGGCCCACGGATTGGCTCCGGCGGCAACCCGATTGGCCCCCCACGCGCTACGAGGCAAAGGCTCTGGCGGCCGGACGAATCCCGCATTTTCTGCGCTTCACAAGGAGGTCCTGACAGCCTTCCTGTTCGGCCTTGCATGGCCGCGAAATCGGGCTATATTCGCGGCCAAATAAACCCATAGGGTGCGGTTGATAAGACTGCATCTCTGAAACCGAGGGGTGGGCCGCCGGCCCGCCCTTTTGTTTTGGCGCACAAGGCAGGACCCGCGAGGCATAACGGTGATCGACACCGCCCGCATCGAGACGCTGATCGCGCCGTCGCTCGAAGCGATGGGCTATCGGCTCGTGCGCGTCGCTATCACGGGCGGCCGGCGCGCGCAGGTGTTGCAGGTGATGGCGGAACGCATCGACGAGCAACCCATGGGCGTCGACGACTGCACGGAGGTGACGCACTCGGTTTCGGCGCTTCTGGATGTCGCGGACCCCATCGAGCATGCCTACGTCCTCGAGGTGAGCTCGCCGGGCATCGACCGGCCCTTGGTCCGCCGCGAGGACTACGAGCGCTTCCGGGGCTACGAAGCCAAGCTCGAGCTCGCGGCGCCCCTCGACGGCCGCCGCCGCTTCCGGGGCCGGCTGCTCGGCGTCGACGCCGATCGCGTTCGGCTCAACTTGGGCGCCGAGGTCGTGGAGCTGCCCTTGGCGCGCATCTTGCGCGCGAAACTGGTCCTTACCGACGAGCTCCTGGCCGCCCAGCAACGGCGAGCCTGAAGCCGAAATCAACATCAACAACCCCGCACCGAGACAGCCATGCAATCTCCCGCCACCTATGCCCGACCCGAGCTCCTGCAAGTCGCCGACACCGTCGCGCGCGACAAGGGCATCGACCGCGACGAGGTGCTGGTCGCGATGGAGCAGGCGATTCAGAAGGCGGGCCGATCCAAGTACGGCCAGGAGTACGACATCCGCGCCGAGATCGACCGCAAGAACGGCGAGATCCGGCTGATGCGCTTCCGCGAGGTGAAGGACCCCGTGGAGAACGAGGCGACGCAAATCCCGCTTGCCGACGCGCGCCGCTTCAACCCCGAGGCCGAAATCGGCGACTTCATCACGGACCCCTTGCCGCCGATCGATTTCGGCCGCATCGCCGCCCAAACGGCCAAGCAGGTGATCGTGCAGAAGGTGCGCGACGCCGAGCGTCAGCGTCAGTACGCGGAGTACAAGGACCGCATCGGCGAGATCGTGAACGGCCTGGTGAAGCGCGTCGAGTTCGGCAACGTGATCGTGGACTTGGGCCGCGCCGAGGCGATCTTGCGCCGCGACGAGCTGCTGCCGCGCGAGACCTTCCGGCAGGGGGAGCGCGTGCGTGCCTACATCTACGACGTGCGCCAGGAGGTGCGGGGCCCGCAGATCTTCCTGTCGCGCACCCACCCGCAATACATGGCGAAACTCTTCGCCCAGGAAGTGCCGGAGATCTACGACGGCATCATCGAGATCCGCGCCGTTGCGCGCGATCCCGGCAGCCGCGCCAAGATCGCGGTCATCTCCAACGACAGCGGCATCGATCCCGTCGGCGCCTGCGTCGGCATGCGCGGCAGCCGCGTCCAGGCGGTGGTGGCGGAGCTCCAAGGCGAGAAGATCGACATCATCCCGTGGTCGCAAGATCCCGCCACATTCGTCGTGAACGCGCTCGCCCCGGCGGAAGTCGCCAAGGTGGTGATGGACGAGGAGCAGCGGCGTATTGAAGTGGTCGTCCCCGACGATCAGTTGAGCCTCGCCATCGGCCGGCGCGGCCAGAACGTGCGGCTTGCCTCGCAGCTCACGGGCTGGGACATCGACATCCTGACCGAGGCCGAGGAGTCCGAGCGCCGACAGGAGGAGTTCCGCAGCCGGAGCCAGATGTTCATCGACGCCCTGGACGTCGACGACGTGATTGCCCATCTCTTGGTCACGGAGGGCTTTACCTCGGTCGAGGAAGTGGCGTTCGTCGCCACCGAGGATCTCGCGGGCATCGAGGGCTTCGATCCGACCGTCGCCTCGGAACTGCAGGAGCGGGCACGGACATTTCTCGAGGAGCAAGCGGCGCGCGCCGAGGCCAAGCGCAAGGAGCTCGGCGTCGGCGACGATGTCGCCGCGGTCGAGGGCCTGACGCCTCAGCGCCTCGTGGTGCTCGGCGAGAAGGGCGTGAAGACCTTAGACGACCTCGGCGACCTCGCGGCCGACGAGCTCATCGAGATGATGCCCGCCAACCTGAAACTCGAGCCGGACGCCGCGAACGCCATCATCATGGCGGCACGCGCCCACTGGTTCGCCGACGAAGCCGCTCCGGCGGAAGCCGCGGGCGAGGCCAAGGAGTAGCGCCACGACCGACGTGCTGACATCGATCGAGGCGGAGGACACCGGGCCGCTCCGGCGCTGCCTGGTCACGGGCGAGGTGCGCGCCAAGCCGGACCTGATCCGCTTCGTTGTCGGGCCCGACGGCCGAGTCCACCCGGACGTGGCGGAGCGCCTGCCCGGCCGGGGTTTGTGGACCCTTGCCCGGCGCGATATAGTGGCGCGCGCGGTTAAGAAGCGCCTGTTCGGCCGGGCGGCCCGGGCCGCGGTCGGGGTCGACGAGGACCTCGACCGGCGGGTCGAGGAGCTGCTGGCTCGGCGCGCCATCGATCTCATCGGGCTCGCTCGGCGTGCCAAACTTGCCGTCTGCGGTTTCGCCAAGGTCGAGGCGGCGCTGAATGACGGCAGGGCGGCGGCGGTCCTGATCGCCGCCGCCGACGGCAGTGCCGACGGGCGTGGGAAGCTCAGGGCGCGCGCTCGGGGCTTGCCGCTGGTGGAGGTGCTGACCTCGGCGGAGTTGGGCGCCGCATTCGGCCGCGAGAGCGCGGTGCACGCCGTCCTGAAGGCGGGGCCGCTGGCCGAGGCCTTTCTGGCCGTTGCCGGGCGCCTCGCGGGATTTCGCGGGACATCCGTGAGCGTGGGTAGCGTACCTCTGCAGCAAGGAACTTCGATCGGACCGAGATGACCGACAACAACGAACAGGAAACCAAGCGCCCTCTGAGCCTCGGCCGCCCCGGCGGCAGCGGACGGCTGGAGTTGCGCAAGCCGATCGAGACCGGCCAGGTCCGGCAGAGCTTCCCGCACGGCCGCTCCAAGACTGTGCAGGTGGAGGTGCGCCGCAAGCGCGCGGCGACACCTGGCCAGCCCGAGAAACCCGAGACGCAGCAGCCCGGCTCCAGGGCCGCTGCGGCAAGTGCCGCGGTGCAGCCGCAGACCGGCGCCAAGCGTGCTCCGATGGTGATGCCGCGCGGCCTCACGCCGAGCGAGCAGGCAGCACGCCAGCGCGCGCTCAAGGGCGCGATCCTCGCCGACGAGGAGGCGCGCAAGCAGGCGGTAATGGATGCCGATCGCCAGCGCGAGGAAGAGGTGCTGCGTCTGGAGGAGGACCGCCGGCACCGCGAGGACGAAGCCAAGCGCCGGCAAGAGGAGGAAGAGACCAAGCGCAAGGCCGAGGAAGAGGCGCGTCAGCGCCTCGAGGCCGACAGCAAGCGCAAGGCCGAGGAAGACAAGCGCCGCGAGATGGCGGAGCGGGCCGGCAAGGCCGCGGCCGCCAAGGTGGCGGCGCTCTCCGCCGCCGGCAAGGTCAAGATCGAGGAGGAGCCGGAGGACGATCTTCCGAAGCGTGGCAAGACCGAGGCGCGCAAGCCGACCCTGGTGCCGCGCCGCGACGAGCCGCGCCGGCGCACCGGCAAGCTCACGGTGAGCCGCGTTCTCAATCAGGGCGACGAAGAGCGCATGCGGAGCCTGGCTTCCGTGCGGCGCGCGCGCGAGAAGCAGCGCGCCCACCAGCAGATGGCGCTCCAGGAATCCGCGAAGATCGTGCGAGACGTGGTGGTGCCCGAGACGATCACGGTCCAGGAGCTCGCCAACCGCATGGCCGAGCGCGGCGCCGACGTCATCAAGTCGCTGATGCGCATGGGCGTCATGGCAACCATCAACCAAGTCATCGATGCCGATACCGCGGAGCTGGTTGTCACCGAGTTCGGCCACAAGCTTAAGCGGGTCGCGGAGTCCGACATCGAGCTCGGGCTCAAGGGCGAGGAGGACGCGCCAGAGACGCAGCAGTCCCGTCCTCCCGTGGTTACCATCATGGGCCACGTCGATCACGGCAAGACGTCGCTTCTGGACGCGCTCCGCCACACCGACGTGGCGGCCGGCGAGGCGGGCGGCATCACCCAGCACATCGGCGCCTATCAGGTGACCCTCGCGAGCGGTGCGAAGATCACTTTCATCGATACGCCGGGCCACCAGGCCTTCACCCAGATGCGCGCGCGCGGCGCCACGGTCACCGACATCGTGGTGCTGGTGGTGGCGGCCGATGATGGCATCAAGGAGCAGACGGTGGAGGCGATCCGCCACGCCAAGGCGGCGAAGGTGCCGATCATTGTCGCCATCAACAAGATGGACAAGCCCGACGCCAATCCCGATAAGGTGCGCCAGGAGCTGCTGCAGCACGAGATCGTGGTCGAGAAGCTGAGCGGCGACGTGCTCGACGTCGAGGTCTCCGCGCTCAAGAAGACGGGCCTCGACAAGCTCGAGGAGGCGATCCTGCTGCAAGCGGAAATCCTCGACCTCAAGGCCAATCCGGACCGGCCGGCCGAGGGCGTGGTGATCGAGGCGAAGATCGAGCGCGGCCGCGGCGCGGTTGCGACCGTGCTGATCAAGCGCGGCACCCTCAAGGTCGGCGACATCTTCGTCACCGGCAGCGAATGGGGCCGCGTGCGCGCGCTGCTCGACGACCGCGGTACGACCATCGACTCCGCGGGTCCCGCAATGCCGGTCGAGGTCCAAGGCCTCAACGGCGTGCCGCTCGCCGGCGACGATTTCACGGTGGCGGCCGACGAGGGCCAGGCGCGCGACATCGCCGCCTTCCGCCAGCGCCGGCGGCGCGAGCAGCAGGCCGCGCAAGGCGCGCGCGGCACGCTGGAGCAAATGTTCTCGCAGATTGCGGCGGGCGCGGCGAAGGAGCTCGCGGTCGTGGTCAAGTCCGACGTACAGGGTTCGCTCGAGGCGATCGTGGGATCCCTCGAAAAGCTCTCGAGCGACGAGGTGAAGCTCCGCGTGCTGCACTCGGCGGTCGGCGGCATCAACGAGAGCGACGTGATCCTCGCCAAGGCGTCGGCCGCGGTGATCGTGGGCTTCAACGTCCGCGCCAACCCGCAGGCGCGCGACATGGCGCGGCGCGACGGCGTCGAGATCCGCTACTACTCGATCATCTACGACGTGATCGACGACATGAAGAAAGCGCTCGGCGGCATGCTGGCGCCGACGTTGCGCGAGCGGTTCCTCGGCAACGCGACGATCCGCGAGGTCTTCACCATCAGCAAATCCGGCAAGGTCGCAGGCTGCATGGTGACCGAGGGCGCGGTCCGCCGCGGCGCTCGGGTTCGCCTGCTGCGCGACAACGTCGTCATTCACGAGGGCAGCCTCAAGACGCTCAAGCGCTTCAAGGACGAGGTGCGCGAGGTCAAGGAGGGCTACGAGTGCGGCATGGCCTTCGAGAATTACCAGGATATCCAGGTCGGCGACATCATCGAGTGCTTCGAGATGGAGGAGGTCGCGCGCGCGACCGCGTGAGGCAGGATCGGTGCGTCCTTCGACGCGCTTCCTTCGGTCGCTTGCTCAGGATGAGGGGCCCTCTTGAGCATTGCTTAGCAGCCCTCATCCTGAGCAAGGGCCGATAGACCCGCGTCGAAGGACGCACGACCTTCACCCGACGCTATGGCGTGGTTAGTTGCCATGAAGCGACATTCACGATCCCGCACCGAGCCGTCCGCGCGCCAGCTGCGCGTCGGCGAAGAAGTGCGCCATGGACTCGCCCGCATCTTCGAGCGCCACGAGCTCAACGATCCCGCTCTCCTGGACGTGACGCTCACGGTGACGGAAGTGCGCATGAGCCCGGACCTGAAGCACGCGACGGTGTTCGTGATGCCGCTGGCGGGCGCGCACGCGCCGGAGACGCTCGCGGGCTTGAAGCGCGGCGCGCCTTATCTGCGCGGGCTCGTCGCCCGCGAGGTACCGCTCCGATTCACGCCGACGCTCTCGTTTATGCTCGATATGTCCTTCGATCACGCCAACCGGATCAACGAGATCCTGCATCGTCCCGAGGTCCAGCGGGACGTCGCCGACGCCGGGCATCGGGCCGAGGTAGAGGGCTCAGAGGACGACGGTGGCACGTAAGCGGCGAGGCCAGCCGGTCCACGGTTGGCTGGCGCTCGACAAACCCGTGGGCGTGAGCTCGGCGCGAGCCGTCGCCATTGTTCGGCGCCTTTTCGACGCCGAGAAGGCCGGCCATGGCGGGACGCTGGATCCGCTGGCGAGCGGTATCCTGCCGATCGCGCTCGGCGAGGCCACCAAGACCGTCGCCTGGGCCATGGCGGCCCACAAGACCTATCGCTTTACCGTCCGCTGGGGCGAGGCGCGCGACACCGATGACGCCGAGGGCGCCATCACCGCGACCTCGGACCGTCGGCCCGACCGCGCAGAGATTGCCGCCGCGCTGCCCGCCTTCATCGGCGAGATCCATCAGCGTCCGCCCGCCTATTCGGCGCTCAAGGTGGCGGGACGGCGGGCCTATGCTCTCGCCCGCGCCGGCGAGGCCGTGGACCTGGAGGCGCGCCCGGTCCGCGTCGAGAGCCTGTGCCTCATCGACATTCCCGATCCCGACCACGCCGACTTCGAGGCCGAGGTGGGCAAGGGCACCTATATCCGAGCGCTCGGGCGAGACCTGGCCCTGAGCCTGGGCACCTGCGGCCACGTCTCGGCACTCAGGCGCACCCGGGTCGGGCCCTTCCACGAGGCGCACGCGATTTCCCTGGATAAACTCCCCTCCCTCGGGCATAGTCCCGCCCCATTCGAGCACCTGCTTCCGGTTGAGACGGCGCTGGACGACATCCCGGCGCTTGCCCTGACGGAAGCCGAAGCGGTCCGCTTGCGATGCGGCCAGGCCGTGCTCCCGCTCCGCCCCACCGATCGGGCCTTCGTTCTGGAGCTTGGCAACGGCCAACGCATCCGCGCCACCTGCGGCACAAAGCTGGTGGCGCTCGCCGAGATCGCCGACGGCGCGCTTCGTCCGGTGCGTGTGTTGAACCTCTAGAGATAGGAGACTCCCGATGTCGATCGCACTCCCGCGCAAGCAGGAGATCATCAAGGATTACGCGCGCAAGGAGGGCGACACCGGCTCGCCGGAAGTCCAGGTCGCGGTCCTGAGCGAGCGCATCAAGAACCTGACCGAGCACCTGGCCACGCACAGCAAGGATTTCCACTCGCGGCGCGGTCTCCTCGTCATGGTGGGTCAGCGGCGCAGCCAGCTCGACTACCTGAAGCGCGCCGATCCCGCCCGCTACGAGGCCTTGATCGATCGCTTGGGGCTGCGACGCTGACGATGCCGCGACCTCCCGGCGCAAGATCGGAACGCCGGATCGAGCCTGTCTCGCTGTCCGCGCGGCCCGCGCCGCAGCCGGGAGCGAGGACCAGCCATTCAACCGAGATACCGGGCGCGCCTGCCGCGGTCGCGGCGGCACTGGCCCTTGACGCCGGCCGCGCGATCGCGCCGCGCCCTCACCCGTTTCTGAAAGAAGGAAGAGAGAGATGTTCCAGACATTCCGCAAGGAACTGACATGGGGCGGCCGCCGCCTCGTACTTGAGACCGGAAAGGTCGCGCGCCAGGCCGACGGCGCGGTGATGGCGACATACGGCGAGACCACGGTGCTCTGCACCGCGGTCGCCAATCGGCAGGTGAAGCCGGGGCAGGATTTCTTCCCGCTCACCGTCAACTACCAGGAAAAGACCTTCGCCGCAGGCAAGATCCCCGGCGGCTTCTTCAAGCGCGAGGGCCGTCCCTCGGAGAAGGAGACGCTGACCTCGCGGCTCATCGACCGCCCGATCCGGCCGCTGTTCGCGCCGGGCTTCCGAAACGAGACCCAGGTCATCTGCACGGTGCTGAGCCACGACATCGAGAACGATCCCGACATCGTGGCGCTGGTCGGCGCGTCCGCCGCACTCACCATCTCCGGCATTCCGTTCCTGGGCCCGATCGCCGGCGCGCGCGTGGGCTATATCGACGGCCAGTACGTCCTCAATCCGAAGCTGGACGAGCTACCCTCCAGCCAGCTCGATCTCATCGTAGCGGGCACGCAGGAAGGCGTGCTGATGGTCGAGTCCGAGGCGAAGGAGCTTTCCGAGGACGTCATGCTCGGCGCCGTGATGTTCGGCCACCAGCAGTTCCAGCCGGTGATCCAGGCGATCATCGAGCTCGCCGAATCCTGCGCCAAGGAGCCCTGGGATCTCGCGGGCGCCTCGCCCGAGGCGGAGGCGATCGAGGCGAAGCTCAATGAGGCGATCTCGGGCGATCTCGCTGCCGCCTATGCCGAGGTGCAGAAGCAGGCGCGCCAGAACCGGCTCGACGCCGTCAAGGCGAAGGTCGAGGGTCTCTACCCCGACGAGCCCCTGCGCACCGCCGCGCTCAAGATCAGCAAGAACCTCGAGAAGGACATCGTGCGCGGCGCGATCCTCGATCGCGGCCAGCGCATCGACGGCCGCGACACCAAGACCGTGCGGCCCATCACCGCCGAGGTGAGCGTGCTGCCGCGCGCCCACGGCTCGGCGCTCTTCACCCGCGGCGAGACCCAGGCGATCGTGGTGACCACGCTCGGCACCGGCCAGGACGAGCAGATCATCGACGCGCTCGAGGGCGAGTACCGATCGCATTTCATGCTGCACTACAACTTCCCGCCCTACTCCACCGGCGAGGCGGGCCGCATGGGCTCGCCCGGCCGGCGCGAGATCGGCCACGGCAAGCTCGCCTGGCGGGCGGTGCATCCGCTGCTGCCAGCCAAGGAGGCCTTCCCCTACACCGTGCGCGTGGTTTCGGAGATCACGGAGTCGAACGGCTCCTCCTCAATGGCGACGGTCTGCGGCGCCTCGCTCTCGCTGATGGACGCGGGCGTGCCGCTGGCGAAGCCGGTCGCCGGCATCGCTATGGGCCTCATCAAGGAGGCCGCGAAATTCGCGGTGCTCTCGGACATCCTCGGCGACGAGGATCATCTGGGCGACATGGACTTTAAGGTCGCCGGCACCGAGCAGGGCATCACCGCCCTTCAGATGGACATCAAGATCACCTCGATCACCGAGGAGATCATGCGCATCGCCTTGGGCCAGGCGAAGGATGGTCGGCTCCACATCCTCAACGAGATGGCGAAGGCGCTCGCCGCCGCGCGCGAGGCCGTGAGCGGCAACGCACCGCGCATCACCACGATCCACATCCCCAAGGACAAGATCCGCGAGGTCATCGGCTCCGGCGGCAAGGTGATCCGCGAGATCACCGAGGTGACCGGCGCAAAGATCGACATCGAGGACGACGGCACCATCAAGGTGGCGGCGGTGGACGCCACCGCCTCGCAAGCCGCCATCGACTGGATCCGCGGCATCGTCGCGGAGCCGGAGGTCGGCGTGGTCTATACCGGCAAGGTCGTGAAGATCATGGACTTCGGCGCCTTCGTGAATTTCCTCGGCGCGCGCGACGGCCTGGTCCACATCAGCGAGCTCGCGCCCCATCGCGTGGCCAAGACCGGCGACATCGTCAAGGTCGGCGACCAGGTGAAGGTGAAGGTGCTGGGCTTCGACGACCGCGGCAAGGTCAAGCTCAGCATGAAGCAGGTCGACCAGGCGACCGGCGAGGATATCTCGGGGAAGCTGGAGTCGGAGCGGCGCGAGCGGCACCGCGACGGCAAGGAGCAAGCGGCGTCGTAGCGCGGAGCGGCGTATCGTAGCGCCCTCATGACAGCGTCCGCGGCGCGCAAATCGAAGCCGGGGCAAGCGCTACCGCGGGTGATCGGACATCGTGGCGCGTGCGGCTTGGCGCCCGAGAATACCGTTGCCTCTTTCCGCAAGGCCGCCGAGCTCGGCGTGCGCTGGGTCGAGTTCGACGTGCACCTCTCGGCCGACGGCGTTCCCGTGGTGATCCACGATGACACCATCAACCGCACGACCAGCGGCCGCGGCGCCGTCGCGTCGATGACCCTTGCGAAGCTTCAAGCGCTCGACGCGGGCGCGTGGTTCGAGGCGCGGTTTCGGGGCGAGCGCGTACCGACGCTGGAGGCGGTAATGGCGCTCCTGGGCAAGCTCGGCCTGGGCGCCGTCGTCGAGATCAAACCCTCGCCGGGTACCGAGGCGGCAACCGCCGAGGCGGCCGTGCGCCTGCTGCTGAATCGCTGGCCCGACCATCTGCCGCCGCCGATGGTGTCGAGCTTCGAGCTCTCGGCTCTCGAGCGTGCCCATGAGGTGGCGCCGGGCATCGCCCGGGCGCTGCTCGTCGGGCGCGTGCGCGACGGCTGGCAGCGCGACGTGGATCGCCTCGGCTGCAGCGCGCTCCATGCGGACCAAGCCCGGCTGACGGCGGCGACCGTTGCGGACGTCACGCGGGCGGGTCTGCCGCTCTTCGCTTACACGGTGAATGATCCGGCGCGCGCGGCGGAACTCTTCCAGTGGGGCGTAGCGGCAGTGTTCAGCGACCGGCCGGATCTGATCCGGCCGGTTGCCCGTGCAGCATCCCTTTGATTATTGCTCGCGCAATCAATACATATTCCGAGTACGCCCGACCGGCTCGCACCGGCCGGACCTCGCTGAAGACACGGGGCATCACGTGAAGCCGTTGAAATCGCTGATTATTTCCGGACGCGAGGTGTTGCCGCTGGTGGAAGGCGGCAAGGGCATCTCCGTCTCCAACGGCGAGAGCTCGGGCGCTTGGGCGGCCTCGGGAGGCGTCGGTACCTTTTCCGGCGTCAACGCCGATAGCCTGGACGAGCACGGCCAGCGCGAAGCCCAGATCTATCGCGGCACCACGCGGCGCGAGCGCCACGAGGAGCTGATCCGCTATTCCATCGCGGGCGGCATCCACCAGGCCAAGGTCGCCTACGAGCGGGCGAACGGCCAGGGCCGTCTGCACATGAACGTGCTCTGGGAGATGGCGGCGGCCGAGCGCATCCTGCACGGCGTGCTCGAGGGCGCGCGCGGGCTCATCAATGGCGTCACCTGCGGCGCCGGCATGCCCTATCGCATCGCCGAGATCTGCGCCAAGTACGGCGTGCACTACTACCCGATCGTCTCGTCGGCGCGCGCCTTCCGCGCGCTCTGGAAGCGCGCCTATCACAAGTTCCGCGACTGGCTCGGCGGCGTCGTCTACGAGGATCCCTGGCTCGCCGGCGGTCACAACGGCCTCTCCAACGTCGAGGACCCCGAGAAGCCCGGCGAGCCCTATCCGCGCGTCCTCGCGCTGCGCCAACTCATGCGGGAATGCGGCATCGCGGAGACGCCGATCTTCATGGCGGGCGGCGTCTGGTACCTGCGCGACTGGGAAGAATGGATCGACAATCCCGAGCTCGGCCCGACGGCATTCCAATTCGGCACGCGCCCGCTGCTGACCAAGGAGAGTCCGATCTCGGATGCCTGGAAGCGCAAGCTGCTGACCCTCGAGGAAGGCGACGTCTATCTCAATCGGTTCAGTCCGACGGGGTTCTATTCCTCGGCCGTGCGCAACGCGTTCCTGAACGAGCTCCACGAGCGCAACGAGCGGCAGGTCGCATACACCGTAGAGCCCGTCGGCGATCATTTGGCGCCGCTTCAAGTGGGCGCACGTGGACGGCTCGTCTACCTGACCCCGCACGACCGCGACCGCGCCCAAGGCTGGATCGCCCAGGGTTTCACCGAGGCACTGCGCACGCCGGACTCCACGCTGGTGTTCGTGACGCCGGAGAAGGCGCTCGAGATCCGCACGGACCAGATCAACTGCATGGGCTGTCTCTCGGCCTGCCAGTTCTCCAACTGGGCCCAGAACGAGGCCGGCAGCACGGGCAAGAAGGCGGATCCGCGCAGCTTCTGCATCCAGAAGACTCTGCAGGCGATCAGCCACTCCGACGATGTCGAATTCCAGCTGATGTTCGCAGGCCACAACGCCTATCGCTTCAAGAGCGACCCCTTCTACAGCAACGGATTCATCCCGACGGTGAAGGAGCTGGTGGCCCGGCTGGTGACGGGCGACTGAATCCCGCGCCGGCGCGGCGCCCATTTGCGGCGCCGCCCTGATTCGAGGTAAGCTGCGCGTCCTCCATTTCCCAGATTGCCCGCATGACCGCGACCGCCGCATCTCGTCCTTACGCCAACGCGCTCGACTTGCTGCGCGCGGCGAAGCTGCGGCCGACGCGCCAGCGGCTGGCGCTCGCGCGCATGCTGTTCGACAAGGGCGATCGGCACGTGACGGCCGAGCAACTTCACGGTGAGGCGCAGGCGGCCGCGGTCCGGGTCTCGCTCGCCACCGTCTACAACACGCTCCACCAGTTCATCGCGGCGGGTCTCTTGCGCGAGGTGGTGGTGGATCCCGGCCGCTCCTATTTCGACACCAACGTCAGCGACCACCATCACTTCTTCCACGAGGAGTCGGGTCGCCTGCAGGACATTTCCGGCGAGCGCCTGGGCGTGGCCGAGCTGCCGGCGCCACCCGCCGGGACGCAGATCCGCCGCGTCGACGTCATCATCCGCGTGAGTCCCGAGCGGTCGCGCTGATCAGCGCCGCGGTTTCGGCGCCGTCACAATATTAGAACTATTCTAATCTATTGACAGGGGGCTGGGCGAAGGTCCATAACGCCCTTCCTGCATTCGTTTCGCCCCGTACCATTTCCAGTCCACCATCGAGGAGAGCGCCCATGCCGTCGCTGAAAGGCACGAAAACCGAAGAAAATCTGAAAGCCGCGTTCGCCGGCGAGAGCCAGGCTAACCGCCGCTATCTCTATTTCGCGCAGAAGGCCGACGTCGAGGGCTACAACGACGTCGCCGCCGTGTTCCGCTCCACCGCCGAGGGCGAGACCGGCCATGCCCATGGCCATCTCGAGTTCCTCGAAGAGACCGGCGATCCCGCCACGGGGAAGCCGATCGGACCCACCGGCAACAACCTCAAGGCCGCGATCGCCGGCGAGACCCACGAGTACACGGACATGTACCCGGGGATGGCGCGCACCGCGCGCCAGGAAGGCTTCGACGAGATCGCCGACTGGTTCGAGACGCTGGCCAAGGCCGAGAAGTCCCACGCCGGCCGCTTCCAGAAAGCGCTCGACGCGCTCTGATCGCCTGAGTCTGCACCCGAGATCGCGGGGGCGCCTCGGAACGAGGCGCCCTTCGCGCTCCTAAGGACAGAAGCCCATGCGTGAAGGCAGCCTCGAAGCACCCACTCGCCATCCCACTGCCTGGGAGCATCCGGACTTCGCCGACCTCGAGAAGATCGAGGCGGAGATGCATCGGGTCTTCGAGATCTGCCACGGCTGCCGGCGCTGCTTCAATCTGTGCGACAGCTTTCCGCGGCTCTTCGATTTGATCGATTCGACGCCGACGGAGGAACTCGACGCGGTCGATCGCAAGGATTACGCCAAGGTCGCGGATGCCTGCACGCTCTGCGATCTCTGTTTCATGACCAAGTGCCCCTATGTGCCGCCGCACGAGTTCAATCTCGATTTTCCGCATTTGATGCTGCGCTACCGCGCGGCGGAGCTGAAGGCCGGCAAGGTGCCGTGGGCGCGGCGCCAGCTCGTGGAGACCGACCGCAACGGCAAGCTCGCAGGCAAGGTGGCACCGCTTGTGAACTGGGCGACGAAGACCGGGAACGCGCTGACGCGGCCCGCGCTCGAAAGCCTTACCGGCCTCGACCGCCGTGCGGCCTTGCCGAAATTCCACGGCAAGACCTTCGTGATGCGCGCCCGGGCGGCCTCGCCTGCGCTCAACGAGAAAGCGCCCGCCTTCGGCCGCAAGGCCGTGCTCTACGCGACCTGCTTCGGCAACTACAACAATCCCAAGATCGGCGAGGCGACGCGCGCCGTGCTCGCGCATAACGGGGTTCAGACCGAGGTCGCCTATCCCGGCTGCTGCGGCATGCCGAAGCTCGAGCAAGGTGACCTCGGCGCGGTGGCATCCGCCGCACGCAAGGTCGCGGCCGAGTTCGGCCCCTATATCGAGCGGGGCTACGACGTGGTGGCTCTGGTTCCCTCCTGTGCCCTCATGCTCAAGTTCGAGTGGCCGCTGATCTTGCCGAAGGACGAGAGCGTCAAGCGATTGGCGCAAGCGAGTTTCGACGTCAGCGAATACGTGGTGGATATCGAGAAGAAGGAGGGCTTGGCGCCCGGCCTGCAAGCCCTCCCCGGCGGCGTCACGCTGCACCTCGCTTGCCATGCGCGCGCGCAGAACATGGGCGCCAAGGCGGCGGAAATGCTGCGGCTCCTGCCGAATTGCGAGATCGCCGTGATCGAGCGCTGCTCCGGCCACGGCGGGTCCTGGGGCGCGATGAAGGAGAATTTCGAGACCGGCCTCAGGGTGGGCAAACCCGTGGCGCGACAGGCTGCGAAGAACGCCAAGGCCTATCTCGCCTCGGAGTGCCCGCTCGCCGGAATGCATATCGTGCAGGGCATGGAGGCGCTCGACGGCGAGGCGACTCCGCCTGCCGAGGCCTTCCATCCGATCGAGCTGATGGCGCGGGCCTATGGCTTGGCGCCGGGAGGCTCCTGATGGCGCGCGCGATCACCCGCGCCGATATCCTGCCGCCCGACGAGTACGCGGCCGAGCGCCGCGAGCATCGCCGCCGCGTCAGCGAGCTCAAGCGCAACCGCCGGGTGGAGGTCGGCCCGTTCGTCACCTTCTATTTCGAATGCTTCGAGACCATGTGGCTGCAAGTTCAGGAGATGCTCCACATCGAGCGCGGCGGCGAGGCGCAGATCGCCGATGAGCTCGCGGCCTACAACCCGATGATCCCCAATGGCAGCGAGTTCAGCGCCACTGTGATGATCGAGATCGAGGACGCCGAGCGCCGCCATGCCGCGCTGAGCCGGCTGGGCGGCATCGAGCACAAGATGTTCCTGAGTCTTGCCGGCGAGACCGTGCGCGGCCTCGCCGACCCCACTCGCGAGAACACCAGCCCCGAGGGCAAGGCCTCATCGGTCCAGTTCATCAAATTTCCGCTCACGTCCGCGCAGCGGGAAAAATTCCGCGCAGCCGGAACGCAAATCGTCGTCGGCATCGACCACTCGAACTACGGCCACATGTCCGTGATGCCGGAGCCCGTGCGCGCGGCATTGGCGAGGGACTTGGACTAAGCGATCAGCCGTGAGCTCTCATCTAGCGACGAGATCCCGCTGACGCCTCGTCGCTGACCGGCCACGGCTTATCGCACCTCCTCATCCGGATCGACGCCCCAGACTTCGTTGCGGCCGAGCCAGCCTCGGATGTCCGAGGTCTCGACCCGGCACCAGGCGCCGCGGCATTCCAAGAGCTTGGCGATGACGCCGGGCTCGGCGCGGGCGACGATGTCCGAGGCGGGATCGGGATCGCTGTGGAGCGGGCGCACGGAGCCGCGCACGATCACGCCGCGGCTCTCGGCCAGCATGCGCTGATGCACCCAGCCCTCGGTGCCCTGCCAATCCCGGATCTTGCGCCAGACGTCGGACTTGCCGATCACCTCGACGGGCAAGCCCTTGCGCCGATAAACCCATTGGATCGGGAACTGCTCGCCGGGGCCGGCGCGCAGGTTCACCTCGTTGGCGCGCAGCGTCACGTACCGCTGCACCGCAGCGATCGTATCGGCCGCGTGTCCAGCCGACGCCGAGCCGATGACCAGCAGGAGCGCCAGCAGCCAACCGAAATTGACGAACGAAAAGCGCGGTCGTGGCACGGCACCATGCTCTAACCGCCGACGAGTCCGGGGTCAAGGCGTGGAGCGCGGTCTCAGCGCCGCTGCGCCAGAGTCACGCCGGCAACGACGAGGAGCGCCGCCAGCATCAAGGGCGGCGTCAGCGGCTCGCGCAACACCGCGACCGCGAAGCCGAGCGCAATCACCGGCTGGGCGAATTGGGTGGCGCCGATGCGGGCGATACCGCCGCGCTGCAAGGCCCAGTACCAGCAGATATAGCCCACGATGGTCGAGCCGAGCGCGAGATAGATCACCGCGCTCCAGCCGAGCGCGCCTGCGTCGCCCCAGGCTTGCGGACCGAGCCGCAGCGCGGCGAGCGGCAGCAGGATCGCGCCGCCCAGGCCGATGCCCCAGAACGTCGTGGCCCAGGTGGTGATCTTCCGGGAGAGGCGCGCGCCCGCGACATAGCCCGCGGCTGCTGAAATGCACGCCACGAGTACGAGCAGATCCCCGTCGAGGCTGGCATCGGTCTGCCCGATGTCGGCGCGGAAGGCGACGAGCGCCACCTCGCCGGCAAAAGCGAGACCGGCGCCGATCCACCAGGTCCGGCTGGGCGCGCGCCGCTCGACGGCGCCGGCGATAAGGCCCGTGAAAAGCGGAGACACAGCGAGCACCAGCGCGGCATGAGAGGCTGAGGTGTGCCGCACACCCAACCCAAACAAGACGGGAAACAACACGAATCCGCCGACCGCGGACACAAAGAGCTGACCCCACTGGCTGGTGCCCCTCGGTCGCGCCAGGCGAAGCGCAAAGCCGAGCGGCAGCGCCAGCACGGCGGCGAGCACGGTGCGGAGAATGCCGACCGCGCTGGGCTCGATCTCCAACACCGCGATGCGCGTCACCATGGGCGTGGCACCCCAGATGAGGAGAGCCGCCGACGCCGCGCACCAGACGAGCGCCGTTCCGCCCCTCCCCGCCTGCTCGCTCGTCGCGGTCTTCTCGCTTGCGGCTTCGCTTGTCATCGCGCCGCACTCTAGCGGCGCACGGGGTTCCAGCCCTACGCCAAACTTGTCATGGTGACGGTCTCGCGCACGCTGGACACGCCCCGGGCCTGTTGCTATGGCCTTGGGGATCGGGAGAGGAACCACCGAGCCAATGCCACCCAAGAAGCCGGTCGTCATCGTCACGCGCAAGCTACCGGACGCCGTGGAAACGCGGATGATGGAGCTCTTCGAGTCGCGTCTGAGCGCCGATGACCATGCCTTGACGCGCGAGGAGCTCGTCGCCGCCGTGCAGCAAGCCGATGTGCTGGTGCCGACGGTGACCGACCGCATCGACGCCGAGCTGATCGCCCAGGCGGACCCGCGCCTCAAGCTCATCGCATCCTTCGGGACCGGCACGGACCACATCGATCTCGCAGCGGCGCGCGCCAAGAGCATCACGGTCACCAACACGCCGGGCGTGCTCACCGAGGACACCGCGGACATGACCATGGCGCTCATCCTGGCAGCGACGCGGCGCCTGGTGGAGGGCGAGCGGCTGGTGCGCCGCGGCAAATGGCAGGGCTGGGGCCCGACCCTGATGCTGGGCCAGCGCCTCGGCGGCAAGCGCCTCGGCATCATCGGCATGGGCCGCATCGGCCAGGCCGTCGCCAAGCGCGCCCGCGGGTTCGGGCTCTCGATCCACTACCACAACCGCCGCCGCGTGCCGGAGAGCGTGGCACAGGAGCTCGAGGCGACCTACTGGGAGAGCCTCGACCAGATGCTGGCGCGGATGGATGTGATCTCCGTCAATTGCCCGCACACGCCGGCCACGTACCACCTGCTCTCGGCGCGCCGGCTGAAGCTGCTGCGGCCGAGCTGCACGCTGGTCAACACCTCGCGCGGCGAGGTCATCGACGAGGAGGTTTTGACGCGGATGCTGGCCGCCCGCGAGATCGCCGGTGCCGGGCTCGACGTCTTCGAGCGCGAGCCCGCAATCTCTCCCAAGCTCCTCAAGCTCGACAACGTGGTCCTATTGCCGCATATGGGATCCGCGACGCTGGAGGGCCGCATCGACATGGGCGAGAAAGTCATCATCAACATCAAGACCTTCATTGACGGCCACCACCCGCCCGACCGCGTGATCGAGGGGGTGACGTAACGCCTTGGCCGCCGGAGCGGCGGCGCCCGCTATTTGATCGTCAATCCCAGCAGTGCCGGCACGTCGCTCGGGTCCATGCCTGAGAGCGTGTCGAAGGTCGCGAGCGGCAACGGCTTAGGCGGAGCGAGGGTGATCGTGATCGCATGGGGATCTCTGAGGAACGCGATCACGGCGTCAAGCATCTCGCCGAGCTCCGGCTTCTGGCTCAGGGTCGCCTTCTGCAACTCGGCCCGATCGATCAGGCCAGACCGGACCGTCTCCACATCGGAATTCTGCTCCTTGGCCGCGAGCTCCATGAGGCGGCGCACCAATGAATCGTCGTCATAGCGGATCTCGAAACGCCGGAGCTCCGCCGCGAGAATTCGCTGCATCGCGACCACGGGATCCTCCGCGCCGTCGTCGTAGACGAGGTTACCGAGGCTCGCGGACATGGTGAGGCTGCCGAGCTTCGGCAGCACGAAGGCGTAGCGCGGAATCTCCAGCAGCTTGGTCGCGGGATCGTAGGTCGATTTCACGTCGACGTTGAGCACCAGCCGGGGGAGGCCGAGATCCCTGGGATCGACCCCGAGCGGGGAGGGCGGGAGCTTCGTGAGATCGATGGAGAGCTCGTTTACTTGGAATTCGAAGCCTGTCGCTTGCGCGATGGTGCCGGCCATCGCCGAGCGGATGTCCTTGAGCGTGACGTCGCCGCCACCGGGCATCAGGACGCTCACGTCGCTCAACGCGAAGCGGTCGAAGAACAGGCGGCCCGGCAGCCAGTCGGCACCGGGCAGACCGAGCAACGCCGCGGCCGCCTTCTCGCTCGTGGAGCGTGGCCGATACGCCACGCCCGCGAGCTCGACCGAGCCGAGCTTGACGCCGCCGCCATCCTTGGTGTCGAGAGCCACGCCTTCGAGCGCGATCCCGCCGAGCTTGCCGGGCGCCACGCCTTCGATCGCGAGCCGGCGGACGCCGGCGTGCCCGGCGTCATCGCCGAGCGCGCGGAAATCGACGCCGGCGATCTCGGCCTTGTCGAGCTCGAGCCGGGCAAGCCAGGCCCACAGGTCGCCCGATCCCGCGTTCCCGGCGGGGAGCGGGGTCTTGAGGCCGCTGAACGAAAGCTTCTCGACCGTCGAGTCGAACTGGCCGGAATGCGCTTTGATGCCAACCAGGCTCAAGCTCTGCACGGGCGGTGCCGCCGCCGGCGTCGTGGCACCCGCGGCGCCGGCGCCCGACGGACGCGCAAGAGCGGGAAGATCGACGCCGCCCGCGACGACCTCGTCGATCTCGACGTGGTCGCCCGCGGCGCCCTCCAACGAGACCTTCGCCAGATGGATGCTCTCGAGCCGCGGCGCGCTCGCTCCGGCGATCGTGGCATGCTCGATGCGAATGGATTTAAGACCCGCGGCCTCGTCCCGAGCGACGATTGCATCGATCTCAAGCCGATCGCCCGCCGGCGTGTATTGGATGGCGCCGTGGCTGGTGCCTCCCGGCAGTATCGGCTGGATTATGCTGTCGAACCGTCGCTCGGCTCGCTGCTGGCCATAGTAGCGGATGCCCCACCAGCCCGCGGCCACCACCAGGACGAGCGCGACGAGGGCGCCCGCGATGCGCTTAACCATGCTGCAACCCCGCTGCCCTGTGCAGGGCTGAGGATAGCCGAGCGGTCGGAGCTCTACTAGGTTCGGTTGTCTCGAATGCCGCAGGTCGGGCAGGCGGGGTCGCGCGGGATGCGCACGCGGTGGAACCGCGCACCGAGGGCGTCATAGAGCAGCAGCGTGCCGCTCAGGGACTCACCGATGCCAAGCAATTCCTTCAGCACCTCGGTCGCCTGCAGAGTGCCCATGACGCCCGCCACCGCGCCCAGGATGCCCGCGGTCTCGCAGCGCGGGATCAGGTCCGGCGGCGGCGCCTCGCGGAAGAGGCACCGATAACAGGGGTGTGAGGGCCCCAGATGCGCCTTGAAGGTGGAGAGCTGGCCGTCGAAGGGTGCCAGCGACGCCGCGACCAGCGGCCGCCCCAGGTGGAAGCAGGCGTCGTTCAGGAGATAGCGCGTGGCGAAGTTGTCGCTGCCGTCGGCCACGAGATCGTAGGCACCGACCAAGGCGTCCACGTTGGAGCCGTCGAGCCGCACGCCGTGGGTCTCGACCCGCACTTCCGGATTGAGCGCCGCGAGCGTTTCGCGGGCGCTCTCGACCTTGGCCACGCCGATGCGAGATGTGGGGTGCACGATCTGGCGCTGCAGGTTCGAGAGGTCGACCACGTCGTCGTCGACGATACCGAGCGTTCCGACGCCGGCTGCACCGAGATAAAGCAGCAGCGCCGAGCCGAGCCCGCCCGCGCCCACCACCAGCACGCGTGCCGCCATCAGTTTCGCCTGCCCCGCCTCGCCGACTTCGTCGAGGATCAGGTGACGGGCATACCGCTGAAACTGCGCCTCGGTGAATTCCATGTCGCGCCCGCCAGCAATGTGCGTCCTTCGACGTGCTCCCTACGGTCGCTTGCTCAGGATGAGGGCCCGTTTATGGGGCCAATCTCAAGAAGTCCTCATCCTGAGCAAGGGCCGCTAGGCCCGCGTCGAAGGACGCGCCATTCAAAATCCCTCGAACAAGCCCGTCGACAGATAGCGCTCGGCGAAATCGGGCAGCACGACGACTACGCATTTGCCGGCCATTTCCGGCCGCTGGCCGACCTCGAGCGCGGCCGCGAGAGCGGCGCCGGCGGAAATTCCGACCGGCACGCCTTCGAGCCTCGCCAGTTCGCGCGAGGTCTTGATCGCGGTGTCGTTGCCAATGCGCACGATCTCGTCGATGAGTTTGGTGTCGAGGATCGCGGGCACGAACCCGGCGCCGATGCCCTGGATCTTGTGGGGGCCGGGCGGGCCGCCCGAGAGCACGGCGCTATCCTCGGGCTCGACCGCGATCATGCGCACCGAGGGATTGCGCGCCTTCAGCACCGAACCCACGCCCGTGAGCGTGCCGCCGGTGCCGACTCCGCTCACCACGACGTCGACCGTGCCGCCGGTGTCCTTCCAGATCTCCTCGGCCGTGGTGCGCCGGTGGATCTCGGGATTGGCGGGATTCTGAAACTGTTGCGGAATGAAAGCGTCGGGCAGCGAGTGCGCCAGCTCTTCCGCGCGCGCGATGGCGCCCTTCATGCCCTGCGCCGCCGGCGTGAGCTCGAGCTCGGCACCCAGGAATTTCAGCATCTTGCGCCGCTCCACCGACATGCTGTCGGGCATGGTGAGAATGAGCCGGTAGCCCTTGGAGGCGCAGACGAAGGCAAGCGCGATCCCGGTATTGCCTGAGGTCGGCTCCACCAGCACCGTCTCGGCGCGAATCCGGCCCGCGCGCTCCGCCGCCTCGACCATGGCGACGCCGATGCGATCCTTGACGGAGTCGAGCGGATTGAAGAACTCGCATTTGCCGAGGATGTCGGCCTTGACCCCATGCGCCGCGGCGATGCGTTTCAGGCGCACCAGCGGCGTCGCTCCGATGGTATCGACGATGCTGTCATAGACGCGGCCGCGGAACTCGGCGGGCGTCGCGTCGGGTTTCGGCGATTTTGCTTGAGCCATGGTGATATCCTCGGGTTGCGCGCTTGGGCGCGGTCAGATCGTGAAGTCGAGCTTGGCGCCGAACTCGCCGGCGATGCCGGCTTTGTGGGCGCGCAGGCAGAGATCCTCGATGGTGACGGTGTCGAGCCGCGCCATCACCTCGTCGCGGAGTTCCTGCCAGAGCGGCCGCACCACCTTGAGGCCGAGCTCGGGGCCGGAGTTGCGGGCGACCGCGTCCTCGCCGCGTTCCAGCGCCTGCACGACGCGCACGATCTCGCCCACGGTGATGCGCCGACGCTCGCGCGCCAGGCGATAGCCGCCGCGCGGGCCGCGCACGCCGGTCAGGATGTTCGCCCGCACGAGCTGCTGCAGCACCGGCTCGAGATAGCGGCGCGGGATGCCCTGGCGCCCGGTGATCTCGGTCGATTGCACCGGCAGCGCGCCCGCGTTGTAGGCGATGTCCAGCACCGCTTCGATCGCGAACAGGAGCTTCTTGCTCAGCCTCAGCACGGGGATCAGCGGCCCGTGGAGCCGAAGCCGCGCTCGCCGCGCTGGCTCGCCGGCAGCACTTCGACCGGCGCCCAGGTGATGCGCGAGACCGGTGCCAGAACGAGTTGCGCCACCCGCTCGCCGCGCGCCAGCGTTACCGGTGCCGCGCCGAGATTCGCCACGATGACCTGGATCTCGCCGCGATAGTCGGCATCGATGGTACCGGGGCTGTTGAGCACAGTGAGGCCGTGCCGCAACGCGAGCCCGGAGCGCGGCCGGATCTGCGCCTCGTAGCCCTCCGGGAGCGCCAGCGCGATGCCGGTCGGTACCGCCGCCCGCTCGCCGGGGTTCAGCGTGAGCGGCGCCTCGAGGGCGGCGACCAGATCCATGCCGGCGGCGCCGGCACTCGCGTAGCTCGGCAAGGGAATACCGTCGCCGTTCCGCAGGACCGTCACCGCCACGGGCACCTCTGGGCGAGGCACGGTCATTCCGCCGCATCCTTGCCGGCGAAGAAGTCCGCGATGCGGCGAGCCAGGCGATCCGCCAAGTCGCGCTTGCCGAGCGGCGGCCAGTCCTCGACGCCCGAGCCGTCGACCAGATGCACGGTATTGGTCTCGCCGCCGAAGGTGCCGGTGGCCGGAGAGACGTCGTTCGCGAGGATCCAGTCGCAGCCTTTTTTCTGGCGTTTCGCCTTGGCGTTCTCGATCAGCTTCTCCGTCTCGGCGGCGAAGCCCACGACCAGGCGGGGCCGGCGATTGCCGGCATGGGCAAGGCTCGCGAGGATATCGGGATTCTCCACCAGAGAGAGCGCGGGCGGCGCGCCTTTCTGTTTCTTCAGCTTCTGCGGCGCCATCTCGACCCGCCAGTCCGCCACCGCCGCCGCGCAGACCGCCATGTCCGCCGGCAGCGCCGCCTCGCAGGCCGCCAGCATCTCCCGCGCCGTCACCACGTGGACGACCCGCACGCCCGGCGGATCCGGTTCGCGGGTTGGACCCGCCACCAGGACTGTCTCGGCGCCCTGGCGTGCCAGCGCCGCCGCGATCGCGTGGCCTTGCTTGCCCGAGGAGCGATTGGCGATGTACCGCACGGGATCGATGGGCTCGTGGGTCGGACCGCTGGTGACCAGCGCGCGGCGGCCCTTGAGCCTGGCGCTCTCTAGGAATAGCGCCTCGACGGATGCCACGATCTCCAGCGGCTCCGCCATGCGGCCGGGCCCGGTCTCGCCTTCCGCGAGCGCGCCGGAATTGGGGCCGACCTGGCGCACGCCGCGCTCCTTCAACAGCGCCAGGTTGGCGCGCGTCGCCGCGTGCTGCCACATCCGCCAATTCATAGCGGGCGCCACCAGCACCGGCTTGTCGGTCGCGAGCAGCGCCGCGGCGGCGAGATCGTCGGCGAGCCCGCCCGCCATCTTAGCAAGGATGTCCGCCGTCGCTGGCGCCACCACGACCAGGTCCGATTCCTGAGCCAGGCGCAAATGTCCCATTTCGCTCTCTTGCGTGAGCGAGAAGAGATCGGTGTGCACGGGATTTCCCGAGAGCGAAGCCGCGGCGAGCGGCGTCACGAACTGCTGGGCGCCCGAGGTCAGAATGCAGCGCACGGTGGCGCCTCGCTCGCGCAGCCGACGGATCAGATCGAGGCTCTTGTAAGCGGCGATACCGCCGGAAATGATCAGAAGAATGCGCCGGTTCTGGAGCGTCACCGGGACCTCCGGTCCAGGGCTTGATCGACCTTCACCCCTACCATAACGCCGCCGCTATCGCCAGCAAGGCCAGTGCGATGAGCCAGATCGGCACCGATACCAGGAGCGCGGCCTCGCGCCGTTCGCGGAGCGCTCCGATCGCCTCATCGTCGAGCTGCAGGCCCTCGTTCACGAGGATCGAGGCCACATGCTCGAGGTTCTGCATGAGCGAGGGAAGCCGCTCCAGGAGCCCCGCCGCACCGGCGATCGCGTCCGCCGTCCGCGCCTCGATGCCGCGGTTCTCACGCATCCACTCCTCGATCATCGGGCGCGCGAGCGTCCACATGTTGATGGCGGGGTCGAGACGCCGTCCGACGCCCTCCGCCACCAGCATGGTCTTCTGCAACAGCAGGAGCTGCGGCTGCGTCTCCATCTCGAATCGCTCGGTCACCTCGAAGAGCTGCGCGAGAAGCCGGGCAAGCGAGATCTCGTGCAGCGGCCGCTCCAGGATCGGCTCGCCGATGGAGCGGCAGGCCTGCGCGAAGGCCTCAAGCGATTGCCGAGGCGGCACATAGCCTGCGGCGAAATGCACTTCCGCGACGCGCCGATAATCGCCCGTGAGGAAGCCCAGCAGCATATCGGCGAGATAGAACCGGGTCTTGCGGTCGAGCCGGCCCATGATGCCGAAGTCCACGGCGACGATGGCGCCGTCCTCGGCCACAAACAGGTTTCCCGGATGCAGATCGGCGTGGAAGAAGCCGTCGCGGAACACCTGCTTGAAAAAGGCGGTGGCGGCCTTCTCGAGAATGGCGCGCGGCTCGTGCCCCGCCGCGATCAAGCGCTCGCGCTCGTCGATGGGAATGCCGGTGACGCGCTCGGAGGTCATCACCTGCCGGCTGGTGCGTCGCCAATCGACCTCCGGTACGCGGAAATCCGGGTCGCCTTTGAGGTTGTGCCGGAGCTCCGAGGCCGCCGCCGCCTCGGAACGCAGGTCCATCTCGAGCCACACGGTGTCCGCAAAGGTATTCACAACCGCCGTCGGCTTGAGCCGGCGCAGCGACGGCTGGGTGCGCTCGACCAGATCGGCAAGCCACAGAAACAGGTCCAGATCGCGCATGAAGGCCGGTTTGATCCCTGGCCGCAGCACCTTCACCGCGACGGGTCGGCCCTCCGAGGTCTTTGCCAGATGCACCTGCGCGATGGAAGCCGCGGCGACCGGCGCGTCCTCGAAGCTCTCGAATAGACCCTCCACGGGCGCTCCAAGCTCCGCGGCGATGGTGGCGCGCGCCTCCGCGCTCGGGAATGGCGGCAACCGGTCCTGCAGGGCTGACAAGTCCGTGGCGATATCCTCGCCCACCAGGTCGGCGCGCGTGGAGAGCGCCTGTCCAAGCTTGATGAAGCTGGGTCCGAGCGCCTGGAGCGCCGCGGCGAGACGCTCGCCGGGCCGCATCGGCACGGGCGAGCGCCGACGCGCCAGCCGCGCCAGCGCCAGGAGCGGCGCCATGCCCGCCACTCCCTCGAGCGGGAACAGCGCGTCGTGGCGCGCCAGCGTCAGCGCGATCTGGCTGAGCCGGGCGAGGTTGCGGCCGGCGCGCAGAAGCCGGAGCATCCGCCCTCAGAGCCGCCAGCCCGAATGCAACGCCGCGATACCGCCGGAGAGGTTGCGGACGGTCACCTGCTCGAAACCGGCGGCTTCCATGCGCCGGGTGAGTTCCTGCTGCTCCGGGAACCGGCGGATGCTCTCGACCAGATACTGGTAGGCCTCGCGGTCGCCCGTCACGACCGCGCCGATGCGCGGCAGGACGTTGAAGGAATAGAGGTCGTAGAGCCGCGCGAGCAGCGGCGCGCCCACATGGCTGAACTCCAGGCAAAGAAACCGGCCGCCCGGATTGAGCACGCGCCGCATCTCCGCGAGCGCTGCGTCGATGCGTGTGACGTTCCGGAGCCCGAAGGCGATGGTGACGGCATCGACGCTGCGGCTCGCGACGGGGAGCGCCTCGGCATCGCCGCAGAGCCAGGAGATCTCGGCGAGACGTCCGCGGTCGATGGCGCGGTCTCGGCCTGCCTCGATCATCGCCTGGTTGACGTCGCAGACGATCGCCGCCGTGCCCGCCGTGGCGACGAACCGCTCGGCGATGTCGCCGGTACCGCCGGCGACGTCGAGCAGGAGCTGGCCCGGCCGCGGGTTGAGCCGGCGGATCATCTCGGCCTTCCAGAGCCGATGGACGCCGGCGCTCATGAGGTCGTTCATGAGGTCGTAGCGCGGCGCTACCGCGTCGAACACCCGGCGCACCAAGCGCGGCTTTTCCTCCAGGGGAACGCGCTCGAAGCCGAAATCGGTCTCGCCGCTTGTCTCGGGGGTCGCCATGACGGCACCATAGCGCCCCGCCTAGGGGAGCGCCACTCGGGGTCATTTGAGGCACCATGGCCGCGGCGAGCTTCAAGGATAGCCGCCCGTGCCATCGCGGAGATAGCTCACATGCCACTCAGGCGGGATCCCGGGGCTCACAAGACCCTCGACCGGTTCTTCTACGCGAGCATCTGGCTCAAAGGCTTACATGCCGTTTTCGAGATCCTCGGCGGCGTCGCGCTCCTTCTGGCGAGCCCGGAGTTCATCATGCGCGTCGTCGCGATGGTGACGCAGGACGAGATCGCTCAGGATCCGAACGACTTCATCGCCAACAAGCTGCTGAATGCCGCTCAGCAGATCTCCGTCAGCAGCGAGCACTTTGCCGCGCTCTATCTCTTGAGCCATGGCGTCTTGAAGGTCTTCCTGGTGGCCGGCCTGCTCCGGAATCGCCCCTGGGCCTATCCGGCGGCGCTCGCGGTGTTCGGCGCCTTCATCGCCTATCAGGTCTACCGCTTCACCCTCACCCACAGCATCGGCCTGGTCGCGCTTACGGTGTTCGACTTGGCGGTGATGTGGCTGATCTGGCGCGAGTATCGCCTGGTGCGATTATTCCGAAGCTCGTCGGCGAACCTCGGAATCTGAATCACGTCAGGTGCAATAAATCAGTGGCCCGCTTATCCCTGAAATTCCCCAATGAATTTCAGGGGCGGGACACTAGGTGAGTTCGCCCGCCGGCCTTGATATGGTGGCAGCGGATCAAACCCTTGCCCCGGATACCGACCGCACGGCGCCATGCCCGAGCTTCCCGAAGTCGAAACCGTCGTGCGCGGGCTGGCGAGCCGGATGACGGGCCGGCGCGTCGCCCGGCTCGACCTGCACCGCGCGGACCTGCGCTGGTCGATCCCCCGTGGCCTCAAGCGAAAGGTCGAGGGCCGCGAGATCAAGGCCGTGGCTCGGCGCGCCAAGTACATCCTGATCCACCTGGAGGACGATGGCGTCCTCTTGCTGCATCTGGGCATGTCCGGCCGTCTCGTGATCGCCGATGCCGGCGATACCTCGCCGCGGGAGCCGCACGACCACGTCGTGTTCAACCTCGACGACGGCACGCGTATCCGATTCAACGACCAGCGCCGCTTCGGCGTGCTGGACTATCTCCGTAAGGACGCGTTGCCGGCCCATCCGCTGCTGCGCGAGCTGGGACCGGAGCCCCTCGATCCCGGCTTTACCGGCGAAATCCTGGCGACGGCGCTCACGGGCAAGCGCACGCCCTTGAAAGCGGCGCTGCTCGATCAGCAGATCGTCGCCGGGCTCGGCAATATCTACGTCTCCGAGGTGCTCTATCACGCCGGTCTCTCGCCACGGCGCTTGGCGCGCACGGTCACGCTGGAGCGCGCCCGCCGCCTGGTTCTGGCGATCCGCGACGTGCTCGGGCGCGCCATCGCCGCCGGCGGCTCGTCGCTCCGGGACTATGTCCAAGCCTCGGGCGAGTTGGGGTATTTCCAACACCAGTGGGCGGTCTACGGCCGCGAGGGCGAGCCTTGTCCGGGTTGCGACTGCGGCGGCAGCATCCGCCGCATCGTGCAGAGCAACCGCTCGACGTTTTATTGCGCGAAACGACAGCGTTGAGGGGCGCTTCCATGAGGGCGAGCGGATGGCTATGCGTTCCCGTGCTGCTGGCTGCCTTCGCCGGCGCGGCCTTGGCGCAGGGTCGCGACGACAATTGGTCGCGCTGCCGGAACGCCAATCCCGATACGAGCATCACCGGCTGCACGGCCATCATCGATGTGCCTGGCGGCGCACCGCGGGATCGCGCGCTCGCCTTCAACAATCGCGCCAACGCCCGCTTCCGAAAAGGCGATTACGATCATGCGATCGAGGACTACGACCAAGCGATCAAGCTCGATCCAAACGAGCCCACTGCGTACGACGGCCGCGGCTCGGTCTACTACAGCAAGGGCCAATACGACCGCGCAGCCCAAGATTATGATCAGGCGATCAAGCTCGACGGCTCCGACGCCTTCGCCTTCGAGGGTCGCGGCAACGCCCGCACGGCGTTGGGCCAGTACGACGGCGCCATCGCCGATTACGACCGTGCCGTCGGGCTCGATGCCAACAACGCCACCCTCGTCTACAACCGCGGCGTCGCCTACGAGCGCAGTGGCAAGCGCGACCGGGCGATCGACGACTACAGCCGAGCGATCAAGCTCCAGGCGAACAACGTGGACGCGCTGGTCAGCCGCGGCAAGACGCTGAGCGATATGGGGCAGTACGACCGCGCCATCGACGATCTCGACCACGCCATCAAGCTCGATGCCGGCAACGCGGGCGCGCTCTTCAGCCGCGGCTTCGCCTATTACGGCAAGGGCCAGTACGACCGCGCCGTCGACGATTTCACGCAAACGATCAAGCTCGATCCGAACAACGCGCTCGCTTACCGCGATCGCGGAATCGCCTATCGCAACCAGCGCCTCTACGATCGCGCGATCGACGACTTCACCAAGGCGATCCAGCTTGAGCCCGGCTCGGTCCCCGCCATACGGGATCGCGGCCTCGCCTTCCGGGACAAGGGCGACTACGACCACGCGATCGAGGATTTCGGCCAGGTGCTGAAGCTGAGCCCCGAGGACGCCGCCGACGCCGCGCTCAATCGCGGCGTCGCCTATTACGCCAAGGGCGACTATGACCGCGCGATCGAGGATTTCGACCGCTCCATCAAGCTGGCGCCCGACCAGGCACCGGCCTTCTACAATCGCGGCAACGCTTTCCTCGTGAAGGGCAACTACGAGCGCGCCATCGCCGATTATGACCAATCGATCAAGCTCAACCCGGCGTCCGTCGATGCCTTCATCACGCGCGCGAACGCTTATCGCGCGCTCGGACAATATGACCGCTCCGTCTCCGACTGGGACCAGGTGGTCCGGCTGCAGCCGGGGGACGCTGACGCGCTCGGCAACCGCTGCCGGGACCGCGCCATCGTCGGCCGCCTGCAGGAGGCCGTTGCCGATTGTACTGAAGCGCTGCGGATCAAGCCCGGCAATGCCGCGACACTCGATAGCCGCGGCCTCGCCTATCTCAAGATGAAGCGGCTCGACCTTGCCATCGCCGACTACGACGCGGCCTTGAAGCTCTCGCCGCAGCTCGCAAGCGCGCTCTACGGGCGCGGCGAGGCCAAGCGCATCAAGGGTGACGCCGCCGGCGCCGATGCCGACGTCCTGGCGGCCAAGCACTTAGACCCCGGAATCTCCGGCGACTTCGCCCGCTTCGGCGCGCGGGACTTCTGACCGCGCCGGTGCGGATCCGCCGCGGCGTTGCGCCGGGCGAAGCCGGGGGCTAGGCTTCCCCAATGCCTCGCCGACCGGTGCTCTCGTTCGCGCTGCTGATCGCCGCCGTTGCGCTCAGCGCCGAGCCCGCCCGCGCGCAGCAATTCGTACCGGGCACCGAGGACGTGCCGCTGATGAAAGATCTGGCGCCGGTCAAGGACAGCGACCTCGTCTTCGACAAGCCCGAGGGGCGCATCATCGAGGCGAGCGCGCGCGGCAAGGTGACGCGGGCGGCGGTGCGCACCTTCTATGCCTCGACCCTGCCCCAGCTCGGCTGGAAAGCGTCGGGCGAATCCTGGACGCGCGAGACCGAGACCCTGCACCTCGACTTCGCCGGTCACGATGGCGACCTCTGGGTCACCTTCACCCTGCTACCCAAATAGGACGGGCTAATGGCATACACCAACATCCTCGTGGAGGCGCGCGGCCCGGTGGGCCTGATCACGCTGAATCGGCCGCAGGCCTTGAATGCGTTGTGCGATGCGCTGGTGCGCGAGCTCGGCCATGCGCTCGACGGCTTCGAGGCCGACGACGCCATCGGCGCCGTCGTGCTCACCGGGAGCGCCAAAGCCTTCGCCGCGGGCGCCGACATCAAAGAGATGGCGAACCGCTCGTTCGCGGACGTCTACCTTAAGGATTTCGTCACGGACGGGTGGGAGCGCATCAGCACTTGCCGCAAGCCCATCGTCGCGGCGGTCGCGGGCTTCGCGCTGGGCGGCGGCTGCGAGATCGCCATGATGTGCGACACCATCATCGCCGCCGACACTGCGAAATTTGGCCAGCCGGAGATCACCCTCGGCGTCATACCGGGGTCCGGAGGGACGCAGCGTCTGACCCGTTTCGTGGGGAAGGCCAAGGCCATGGACATGGTTCTGACCGGCCGCATGATGGACGCCGCGGAGGCCGAGCGCAGCGGCTTGGTCTCGCGCGTGGTGCCGGCGGACCAGCTCCTCGAGGAAGCGCTCAAGATCGCGACCAAAATGGCGGAAATGTCCCGGCCGTCGGCGCTGATGGCCAAGGAGGCCGTCAACCGCGCCTTCGAGACGACGCTCGCCGAGGGCGTGCACTTCGAGCGGCGGCTCTTCCACTCGCTGTTCGCGACCGAGGATCAAAAGGAGGGCATGGCGGCCTTCGTGGAAAAGCGCAAGCCGCGCTTCAAGAACCGCTGAGTCGAGCAGGCTTGACGGGTTCTCTCCGTCTGGCTATACAACGCGCTCTCTTTTCTCACGCATTTGAGCGATTTCCGGGGCCATGGCCAACATCAAGTCGGCAAAGAAGCGCGCGCGCCAGACCGAGCGGCGCACACTCGTCAATCACATGCGGCTCTCTCGGATCCGCACCTCCGTCAAGAAGGTCGAGACCGCGATCGCAGCTGGCGACAAGGCCGCGGCGCGCACCGCCTTCGAGGAAGCGCAGCCCGAGTTGCATCGCGGTGTGACAAAGGGCGTGCTGCACCGGAACACCGCAGCGCGAAAACTTTCGCGTCTTTCCGCGCGCATCAACGCGCTCTGAGCCGAAACTCATCCGAGATCGAAACCGCGCTCGCGCACGAGCGCGGTTTTTTATTGCGCGCGCGCGGCGCGCGACCCGATTGCAGACGATGCACAAACGCAACGCTTACAAAAATCCGTCACATCCGTTGCAAGATCATGTTGCCATCCGAGATCACGCTTCGCTACAGTGCCCGACCTGCGAGCGAGGCCGGCAAAAAAGTTTTGAGCAATGCGAAACGGGCCGCGCTCACGTTAGCTGACAACAGTTTACTAGCAGCAAAATAACTAAAGCCTGAAGTAGTCGCGGGAACCGAGCATCTAACGAGCTGTGATGCGAGGAGTGGGGACCGGGAAAGCGATTTCCCGGCGCAGCGAGTATCGCGTTGTCGTCGCGAGGAGCGTGGAGGCGAGCCTTGGGGGAGACGATCCGCAATTTCATTTCGCCGATGCCCGCCGTCCGCGCGCTGCTCCGCTCGGAAAACCGTCACGGCCCTGGGGAGCGAAAGTGATGGCCGAGATGAAGGGGCTGAGCCCCGAAGTTCAGAGCCAATGGGCGCGTATCCGCGGCCGTCTGCGCGACGAGGTGGGCGACGCTGCTTACCGAAGCTGGCTCAAGTCCATGACCCTTGCGGAAATCAACGGTGGCCGCGTGCGCATCGCGGTGCCGACAAAATTCCTGCGCGACTGGGTCGCGACGCACTACGCCAACCGCATCCGCGTGCTGTGGAACGGCGAGAACAGCGCCATCGCGGGCATCGAGGTGGTGGTGGGGACGGGCTTCGGCGATGCGCGCGCCGAGCCGGAGCTGCCGCCCGCGCCGAAGAACGGCCGCGCCAGCGCCGCCGACATCGAGGTCGAGCGCGCCGAGATCGGCGCGCCGCTCGATCCGCGCTTCACCTTCGACAATTTCATCGTGGGCAAGCCCAACGAGTTTGCCCACGCGGCGGCGCGCCGCGTCGCCGAGTGCTGCGTCAGCGAGGCGCAGAGCGTGCCCTTCAATCCGCTCTACCTCTATGGCGGGGTCGGTCTCGGCAAGACGCATCTGATGCATGCGATCGCCTGGCACATCCGCACGCAGAACCCGCGGCGGAAGGTGATCTACATGTCCGCCGAGAAGTTCATGTACCAATTCGTACGCGCGCTGCGGTTCAAGGACACGGTCGCGTTCAAGGAGCAGTTTCGCTCGGTCGATGCGCTCATGATCGACGACGTGCAGTTCATCGGCGGGAAGGATTCTACTCAGGAAGAGTTCTTCCACACCTTCAACGCGCTGGTCGACCAGAACCGCCAGATCATCATCTCCGCCGACAAGTCGCCCTCCGACCTCGAGGGGCTGGAGGAGCGGATGCGCTCGCGGCTCGGCTGGGGCCTGGTGGCCGACATCCACCCCACCACCTACGAGCTGCGCCTCGGCATCCTGCAGGCGAAGGCCGAGAAGCTCGGCGGCCAGATCCCGTCGAAGGTGCTTGAGTTCCTGGCGCACAAGATCACCTCCAACGTGCGCGAGCTCGAGGGCGCCCTGAACCGGATCACTGCGCACGCACAGCTGGTGGGCCGCAGCATCGATATCGAGATGGCGCAGGAAGTGCTCCATGACCTGCTGCGCGCCAACGACCGCCGCATCACAATCGACGAAATCCAGAAGCGCGTCGCCGAGCACTACAACATCCGGCTCGCCGACATGCACTCCGCCCGCCGCGCCCGCGCGGTGGCGCGGCCGCGCCAGGTGGCCATGTGGCTCTGCAAGCAGCTGACGCCGCGCTCGCTCCCCGAGATCGGCCGCAAATTCGGCGGCCGCGACCACACCACGGTCATGCATGCCGTGCGCAAGATCGACGAGCTGCGCGCCGGCGACCGCGGCATCGCCGAGGATGTCGAACTCCTGCGACGCATGCTGGAGACCTGAGGCCGCCCATGCTCGAGCTTCGCCCGAACTGCGAGTGCTGTGATCGCGATCTGCCGCCACAGTCGACCGAGGCGATGATCTGCACATACGAGTGTACGTTCTGCCGGAGCTGCACCGACACCGTCTTCAAGGGCCGCTGCCCCAACTGCGGCGGCGAGCTGGTGCGCCGTCCGATCCGCCCGGCCGACAAGCTCGCCGAGCAACCGCCCGCCACCAAACGCACCTTGAAGCCGCATCCGGGCTGCGCGCCCCGACCGTAAGGCCGCCCTCTCCAGGTCGAGTCGAGGGCGATTTTCCAGCCGTTTTGCGCCGCGGCGAGACCACTCCGGCAGCGCCCTCCATGCCCGCCTGCAAGCCCTTGGAATTTCGACCTGTTTGAATCTCGTCCGGGCCTCAAAAAGGCTCGGTGAATCACGGGTTTCTGCTATAATTCACAGCCGCCTGAGGGGGCCGGTTCGGGCGCTCGGCGGGGGCGCCTCAGGGGGCGTCTTTTCATGCCGAGGAACTGCTCGGACAACCGAAAAAAGGCACGCCAACCGCCATGAAGCTCACCATCGAACGGGCCCAGTTGCTGCGCACCTTGGGGCATGTGCAGAGCGTGGTCGAGCGCCGCAACACGATCGCGATCCTCTCGAACGTGCTGATCCGCGCGGGCGATGGGAAGCTGGCGCTCTCCGCCACCGACATGGACCTCGAGATCGCCGGCAGCGGGCCGGCGCAGGTCGCGACCAACGGCACCACCACGGCGCCCGCGCATACGCTCTACGACATCGTGCGCAAGCTTCCGGAAGGCGCGCAGGTGGAGATCTCGGCGAGCGGCGACAAGGGCTCGATGACCGTGCGGGCCGGCCGCTCCGTGTTCTCGCTCGCCTGCCTGCCGCCGGAGGATTACCCGCTGATGGCGAGCGGCGACCTGCCCTACGCCTTCACGCTGGCGGCGGCCGACCTGAAGCGCCTCATCGACCGCACGCGGTTTGCGATCTCGACCGAGGAGACCCGCTATTACTTGAACGGCATCTACGTCCACGCCGCCAAGAGCGAGGGCGTCGCGATGCTGCGGGCGGTCGCGACCGACGGCCATCGGCTCGCCCGCATGGAGCTGCCGCTCCCCGAAGGCGCCTCCGGCATGCCCGGCGTGATCGTGCCGCGCAAGGCGGTGATGGAACTGCGCAAGCTCCTGGACGAGGTCAGCGAGGACGTCACCATCTCGCTTTCCGAGACCAAGATCCGCTTCGTCCTCGGCGACACCGTGCTCACCTCCAAGCTGATCGACGGCACGTTCCCCGACTACGACCGTGTGATACCCACGGGGAACGACAAGATCCTGGAGGTGGTGCGCAAGGATTTCGCCGACGCGGTGGACCGCGTATCCACGATTTCCACCGAGAAGAGCCGGGCGGTGAAGCTCAGCCTCGAGCGGGGCAGCCTCACGCTCTCCGCCACCAGCCCCGAGAACGGCACCGCGAGCGAGGAGATCGAGGCGCGCTACACCGCCTCGCCCATCGAGATCGGCTTCAACTCGCGCTACCTGCTGGATATCGCCCAGCAGATCGAGGGCGAGGGCGCGCGCTTTGCCATCGCCGACGCGGCCTCGCCCACGCTCGTGCGCGACAGCACCGACACCAGCGCGCTCTACGTGCTGATGCCGATGCGCGTCTGAACCCGTAACCGCGTCACCATAGGAAGGCTCCCCTCTCGTGAGAGGCGATCACGGCATTTTGGCTCTGCCCCGGACGGCGCTCGACGCCGCCGCGGGCGGGCTTGCGCCGGCATCCGGCGCGGTTGCCGTGCGCCGCCTCGTGTTGACGGACTTCCGCGGCTACGGATCGGCGCGGCTCCAGGTGACGGCGGCGCCCGTGGTGCTCTTCGGCCCGAATGGCGCGGGCAAGACCAATCTGCTGGAGGCACTGTCGTTCCTGGCGCCCGGCCGCGGCCTCCGGCGCGCCCGGCTCGGCGAGATCGACCGGCGGGTGCGCATGCCCGACGGCGCGCTCGGCGATCCCGCGGGCGGCGCCTGGGCGATCCATGCGAGCCTGGAGACGCCGGTCGGCGCGGTCGATATCGGCACCGGGCGAGAAGCCTCGGACACGAGCGAGCGGCGGGTCCTGCTGATCGACGGCGAAAATGCCAAGAGCCAGGCGGCGCTCGCCCGGCACCTCGGCGTCGTGTGGCTCACGCCCGCGATGGATCGGCTCTTCGTCGAGGGCGGCTCGGCGCGCCGGCGGTTCCTCGACCGCCTCGTCTACGGCTTCGATGCCGAGCATGCCCAGCGCGTCTCGGGCTACGAGCAGGCGATGCGCGAGCGCGCACGGCTCTTGCGCGACGGCCCCATGGACGCGAGCTGGCTTGCGGCGCTCGAGGAGACCATGGCAGCGACGGGCATCGCGATCGCGGCGGCACGGCGCGAGACGGTGGCGCGCCTTGACCAGGCTTCGGCCGAGGCGATCGGACCTTTCCCGGCGGCGCGGCTGGCGCTCAAGGGCGAGATCGAGGCCTTGCTGGAGCGGCTCCCGGCGCTCGGCGCCGAGGACGAGATGCGCGCGCGGCTCAAGGAACTGCGGCGGCAAGACGCCGAGAGCGGCGTCACTCTCTTGGGCCCACACCGGAGCGATCTGGTGGTGCGCCACGCCGTAACGGGCATGCCGGCGGCGGAGGGCTCGACCGGCGAGCAGAAGGCGCTCCTGATCTCGATCGTGCTGGCGCATGCGCGCCTCCAAGCCGCGCTCAGGGAGCGCGCGCCGCTTCTGCTGCTCGACGAGGTGGCGGCGCATCTCGACCCCGCGCGCCGCGCCGCGCTCTTCGGCGAGATCCTGCGCCTAGGCGCTCAGGCTTGGCTTACCGGCACCGACGCCGCGCTCTTCGAGGAGCTGGGCGGCCGTGCACAATTCTTTTCCGTCGCCGATGCGGCACTCGCAGCGGCTTGACGACCTCTGATAGGACACGTGTGAGAGATGAGTGAGCTTCCGGCCACCGGGAACGGCCACGGCGCCGAGGAATACACAGCGGACTCGATCAAGGTGCTGCGCGGGCTCGATGCCGTGCGCAAGCGCCCGGGCATGTATATCGGCGACACCGACGACGGCTCGGGCCTGCATCACATGGTGTACGAGGTCGTCGACAATTCAATCGACGAGGCGCTCGGCGGTTTCTGCGACACCGTCACAGTGACCTTGAACGGCGATGGCTCCTGCACCGTCACCGACAACGGCCGTGGCATCCCCGTCGATATCCACCACGAGGAAGGCGTCTCGGCGGCCGAGGTCATCATGACCCAGCTGCATGCCGGCGGGAAATTCGATCAGAACGCCTACAAAGTGTCCGGCGGCCTGCACGGCGTCGGCGTCTCCGTGGTCAACGCGCTTTCCGAACGGCTCGACCTGCACGTCTTCCGCGACGGGTACGAGCACTTCATGCGCTTCAAGGACGGCGAGCCCGAGGCACCGCTCGCGGTCACGGGTCCCGCGCCGCGGCTCGAAGGCAACGGCAAGTCCGGCACCAAGACCGGGACCGAGATCACGTTCCTGCCGAGCAAGCGTACCTTCACCAAGACCGAATTCGATTTCGCGACCCTGGAGCACCGGCTGCGCGAGCTCGCCTTCCTCAATTCCGGCGTGACGCTCACCCTCACGGATGCGCGCGGCGTCGAGCCCAAATCCGTCACCATGCACTACGAGGGCGGTCTCGAGGCGTTCGTCAAATACCTCGACCGCGCCAAGCCGGGCGTCCATGGGGCGCCGATCGCGGTCCTGGGCGAGCGCGAGGGCATCACGGTCGAAGTCTCGATGGAGTGGACCGACAGCTACCACGAGACCATGCTCTGCTTCACCAACAACATCCCGCAGCGGGACGGCGGCACGCACCTGGCGGGCTTCCGCGCCGCGCTCACGCGCACCATCAACAACTACGCGGTCGCCGGCGGCGTCGCGAAGAAGGACAAAGTGGCGCTGGTCGGCGAGGATATGCGCGAGGGACTGACCAGCATCCTCTCGGTCAAGGTGCCCGATCCCAAATTCTCGTCGCAGACCAAGGAGAAACTCGTTTCCTCGGAAGTGAGGCCGGTGGTGGAGAGCATCGTCGGCGACAAGCTGCAGCAATGGTTCGAGGAGCATCCAGCCGAGGCCCGCAAGATAGTAGGCAAGGTGGTGGAGGCCGCGATCGCCCGCGAGGCCGCGCGCAAGGCGCGGGACCTGACGCGGCGCAAGGGCGCGCTCGATCTCGCGAGCCTTCCCGGGAAGCTCGCGGATTGCCAGGAGCGCGATCCCGCCCGATCCGAGCTCTTCATCGTCGAGGGCGACAGCGCCGGCGGCTCAGCCAAGCAAGGCCGCAACCGGCGCTTCCAGGCGATCCTGCCGTTGAAGGGCAAGATCCTCAACGTCGAGCGCGCCCGCTTCGACAAGATGTTGGGCTCGGCGGAGATCGGCACGCTGATCGCGGCGCTTGGCACCGGCATCGGGCTCGAGGACTTCGACGTCGACAAGGCGCGTTATCACCGCATCATCATCATGACCGACGCCGACGTCGACGGCAGCCACATCCGCACGCTGCTGCTCACCTTCTTCTTCCGGCAAATGCGGCCGGTGATCGAGAAGGGCTTCCTCTATATCGCGCAGCCGCCGCTCTATCAGGTGAAACGCGGCTCGGGCAAGGCGGTCTATCTCAAGGACGACGCGGCGCTCGAGGAGTATCGGATCAGCGCGGGCCTCAGAGATGCCGTGTTCGTCCAGCACGATGGCGTGCAACGCGGCGGCAACGACCTTCGCGACTTGATCGACCGCGCGCGGCTCTATCGCCATTGGCTCGAGCCCATGGCGCGCAAGGCCGGGAGCTTGCATGTCGTCGAGCAGGCCGCGATCGCGGGCGCGCTCACGCCGAACCTGCTCAACGAGCCGGAGAACGCTCAGGTCGCCGCACGCTATGTCGCGACCCGGCTCGACACGCTCGCCCACGAGAACGAGCGCGGCTGGCGCGGCGAGGCCCGGCCCGGAAACGGCTTCATCTTTCTGCGCACGCGGCTCGGCGTTACCGAGCGGCATCCGCTCGATGCCGATCTCATCCGCAGCACCGAATCCCGCCGGCTCGACGAGCGCGCGGCCGAGTTGCAGGAGACCTACGCCAAGCCCGGCAAGCTCGTCGCCAAGGAACGCGAGTTCCCGGTCTCGGGTCCGACCGCGCTGGTCGAGGCGGTGATGGAGCTGGGCCCCAAGAAAGGCGAGATCCAGCGCTACAAGGGCCTCGGCGAGATGAACCCTGAGCAGCTCTGGGAGACCACGCTCAATCCCGACGCGCGCACGCTCCTCCAGGTCAAGGTCGCGCACGAGGACTCCGCTGCCGAGATGTTCTCGACCCTGATGGGCGACGTCGTCGAGCCCCGCCGCGAGTTCATCCAGGAAAACGCCCTCAACGTGGTGAACCTGGACGTGTGACGCGACTCACCAGCCCGTGCCGCCGCTTCGCAGCAGGGTCAACACGTCGCGATAGGGCTTGCGGCGGTAAAGCCTAAAGAACACGGCGTCCCGATAGCCTCTCGTCTCCCGGCGAAGATTGCAGTGGGGCAAGGCGCCGTGAGCCAGAAAGGCCGTGCCCCTGCGGCCGAGCAACGCGGCGCTTTTGCCGAGCCGGCCCAGAGGCGGCGTCCCGTCCGATCGGTTCGGCAGCTCCTCGTGCCCCCGAGCCCAGCGCGCAATCCGCTCTCGGGCCTTGGGCCAGACAGTGAACGCGCCATGCTCGCGCCGGGTCACATCGGTGAGATATATGCCGATGATCGCGTCCGGCGTGTTCGCGGGCTCGTCGTCCTCGGGATAGAACCCGTCGATGTGCGGCACGCCCGCATCGCCTCGACGACGGCGGGCGACCTGAGCCCCGAGACCATCGTGCAGATGATCGATGGCTTGCGCCGCGAAGGCGAGCGCGCCGCTTTCCGTCGCGAGGAAGTTGAGCGCGTCCCTCACGACCAGCCGCTTGCAAAACGTGCCCGCCCCACACTTTTCCCACTCCTCGTCATCGCGGGGCGGATCGCGGGTGAAATCCTCCGCAATGAGCTCGCGCGCACACTCGACCAAAGCGGCGCTCACCCGCCGCGGCAGAAGTGTCCATCCCTTCTGCCGAATGTCCCGCGCATTCGCCGCCGACCATTTCATGATCTGATGCGCCTTCCCGGCAATCGCTCAGCACCGCGATCGCTCATGCCAAGTTGAGCGAAGTCACTCCCGCTCCGCAATGGCGGCGAGCAAGGCCCATGCGACGGACGCCCATCCGACTTGCGCATCTCTCTCTAGGCGCGGTGCCTCGATCCCTGGCATGCTGGCCCCATGCCAAAGCACCACGCTCTCCGCGCGAGCCCCGAGACCTGTCATTGGGGCTTTTTCGATGCCGGCTTGAAGCCGGTCCTCACCGTCGCCGCCGGCGACACCGTCACGGTCGACTGCGTCTCGGGCCCGCCCGAGATGCTACCGGCGGGCGCGGGATTCCATGTACCGCCGGAGCTCCACGCGATCCATGCGAGGCTCACGCCCGCTTTCGGCGGCGGCCATATCCTAACCGGGCCGATCGCAGTCGAGGGCGCGGAGCCCGGCGACACGCTCGAGGTCCGCATCCACGCGATCGACTTCCGGCAGAATTGGGGCTATTCGCGGATCGCACCCCTCAAGGGCACGCTCCCCGAGGATTTTCCCACGCGCAAGACCTGGCACACCGCCATCGACCGCCAGCGCGGCGTCGGCACGACGCCCTTCGGCATCGAGATTCCGCTGGCGCCCTTCTTCGGCGTGATGGGCGTGGCGCCGAGGCCGGAGTACGGGCGCGTCACCACAATCATTCCGCGCGAGTTCGGTGGCAACATGGACCTCAAGGAGCTGGTCGCGGGCACTACGCTCTACCTGCCGATCTGGACCCAGGATGGGCTTTTCTCGGTGGGCGACGGGCATGGCGTGCAGGGCGACGGCGAGGTCTGTATCACCGCGCTGGAGACCGCGCTCAGCGGCACCTTCGAGCTCATCCTGCGCAAGGACCTTCGCCTCGACATGCCGCGGGCGCAGACGCCGACCCACCACATCACCCTCGGTCTCGACGAGGATCTCGACGACGCCGCCAAGCAGGCGCTTCGGCAGATGATCAAGCTCCTGGGCGAGCTCGCGGGCCTCTCGCCCGAGGACGCCTACATGCTCTGCAGCCTCGGCGTCGATTTCCGGGTGACGCAGCTCGTCGACGGCAACAAGGGCATCCACGGCATGCTCGCCAAGAGCTTGCTGGCCCGGCCTCTTCTCACGAAACCGTGAGGCTGCCCGGGCGCGCGCCTCCGCCGCCTCTTGGGGCGCCGGCCTCCCCGCGCTATGCTGGCTCCGCTCACGATCGAGAGGAGGCGAGCGATGGCTCGACGTCGGTGGACGCTTGCGGTCGGTGTCGCTGCGGGCGCAATGATTGCCCTCTCCGCGCCGGCGGCCTGGGCGGACGCGATCGACGGCAACTGGTGCTCTGCCGACGGCAAGCGCATGTCGATCGAAGGGCCCGCCATCGTGACGCCCGCGGGCACCCCGACCCACGGCAACTACAGCCGCCATTACTTTACCTACCAGGTGCCGGCCCCCGACCCAGGCGCGGGACAGACCGTGTACATGGCGCTCATGAACGAGAACACCGTGCATGTCACCATGGCGACCGACGCGCAAAGCGCGCAACAGTCGCCGGTCGAGACCTGGCACCGCTGCCCACCCGCGGTCAGCAGCCTCGTGCTTCCGCAATCTGCCTCCTGAGCCTCTGACGCCCTCGCGGCAACGGCGGTGATCTCCGAGCGCTGGATCACCGCGGCGCGCGTTGTCGGCTATTCCAGGCTTGCCCTCGCGGTCTATGCGGCGATGGCGGTGCTTTGGGTCGTCCTCAGCCGCGATTTCATCGACCCCGCGGGCAAGCCGCTCGGCGCCGATTTCATCAACTTCTACGCGGCGTCGGACTTCGCGCTGCACGGGCGCCTGGCGGACGCCTACGACATCGCGCGGATGGCCGACTCCCAGCAGGCGATCGTGCCCTCGGCCGCCGGGCAGGTCGTTCCTTGGCAGTACCCACCGACCTTCGCGCTCCTGATCCTGCCCCTGGCGCTGCTGCCCTACTCAGTGGCGTTCGTGCTCTTCATGAGCGCGACTCTGGCGCTCTATCTCTGGCTCATTTATGCGATCCTGCCGGATCGGCGAGCCGTACTCGTGGCCGTCGCCTTTACGGCCGTCCTCGTCAACGCGCTCGGCGGCCAGAACGGATTTCTCTCGGCGGCCTTGCTGGGGGGCGGGCTCATCCTGCTGGAGACGCGGCCCGTCGCTGCCGGCGTGCTCCTGGGCCTCCTCACCTACAAGCCGCATCTGGGCTTGTTGGTGCCTTTGGTCCTCGCGGCCGGCGGCTATTGGCGGGTGATCGGCGTCGCCGCGCTCGCCACGATGGTCTTCGCGCTCCTCGCCTGGCTCGCCTTCGGAACCGAGAGTTGGCAGGCGTTCTGGGCTCAGCTACCGCTCGCCGGCGACTATCTTCGCACCGGCGTGCTGCCCTGGGACAAGATGGCGAGCGTGTTCGCGGCGGCGCGGCTCCTCGGAGCGGGCGTGGTGCTCGCGAGCGGCCTCCACGCCATCGTGGCGCTCGGGGCTGCGGCGCTTTGCGTCGCGGCCTGGCGGCGCCGGGGCGACCTCGAGGCTCGCGCCGCTCTTGCGGTGTCGGGGACCGCGCTCGCGGCACCCGCTCTCTACGACTACGACCTCGTCCTGCTGGCGGTGCCGATCGCGATCCTGGCGGCGGACGGGCTGCGCTCCGGCTGGATGCCGGGGCTGCGGACTCTTCTGGTGATCACGTGGCTCTCGCCCGCGGTCGGCTCGAGCCTGGCGCGGCACGCGCATCTGCCGCTGATGCCGCTCGTGCTGCTGGCGTTGTTCTGGGCGTGTTGGCGCCGCCCCCAATTGACAAGCACCGCGCCGCTCTCTAGAACGCAGACATGATCACGGCCCGGCTCACCGCGTTCGACAGCCCCTCCGGTACCACCACCGGCGGGCCCGGCGAGTTGCGCATGCGCTGACAGCAGCGACATCTGCGAAATTTCGCAAGGCCCCGCCGGCATCCCGGCGGGGCTTTTGCTTTCCAGATTCGTTTCAGCGCTGCTGCAGAATGGAGTTCACGATGATCGAGGCAAGGTCGGATGCGGTGAGGATCCGCGAAGCGCTGCCCGCAGACGGGCCGGCGCTCGTCGATGTCATCATGGCAATCAACGAGGAGACCGAGTTCCTTGGGACATCCGAGGATCGGCCGCTCTGGGCCGAGCATCCGGCGCAGGGCTTGCGAGAGATGCGCGAGCGCGGCACCGGCGTCTACATCATTGCTCTCGACTCCCGCGAGATCGTGGGGTTTCTCGGTGCTTTCCCTGGCGGCTTCGAGCGCACCCGCGGCATTGTCTACGTGGCGCACGTCGGCGTCCGAGAGGCTCGGCGCGGCCGGGGGATCGGACCGCGGCTGTTCGAGGCGCTCGAGGTCTGGGCGCGCGCCCGGCAGGCGCGTCGCCTGGAGCTTCGCGTCGATGTCGCGAACCCGCCCGCGCTGGCGCTCTACCGCCGTTGCGGCTACGAGATCGAAGGCCGGGTTCCCGATGCCGCGCGGATCGGGGACGCTTGGCGCGACCATTACTGGATGAGCCGGCCGCTCGCGGCCGAGCTCGAGTCCCGCTGGGAGCCGGTCGACCTGCGGCCACCGACAGAGCGTGAGCCACTCGGCCCGGTCTCGATCCGTGCGATCGGGGTCGGCGACGCGACGCGCCTGCGCACGTGGGAGCACGCACTCCTTGCCGGCGCACCGGTCTTCGCGAAGCAGGCGAGGGAAGTGGCGTCCGTCGCGCAGATCCAGAAGGAGATCGCGGACAGCACCCAGAACCCCCGGCATTTCGTGCGGTGCGCTTTTGTGGGCGAGCCGGGTCGGGAGCGCATGGTGGCGCATGCCGGCGCCTGGCTCGACCCGTGGTCGCGCTCGCGTCACGACGGCTTCGCCTCCGTGAACGTGCTCCGCGAGGCCTCGGGCACCGGCATCGGCCGGCGGCTCTGGAGCAAGATCGAGGCCTGGGCGCGCCAGCACGGCGCTCGCCGCCTCACGGGCGCGGTGCAGGCCCACAACTCGCGCGGCCTTTCCTTCGCAGAGGCGGCGGGCTTCCAGCGGGAGGCGGTGGCGAGGAATTACATCGTCATCGAGGGCCGCGGCGCCGACCGCGTCCGGCTGGGCAAGGTGCTCGCGTAGCGTTCAGCGCATCCACCAGACGCCGATCGCGATGGTGATGACGATCACGGGCACGCCGAGCTTGAGATAGGTCCAGAAATCGATGGCGACGTGGTGTCGACGCGCCCGCTCGACCACGATCAGGTTCGCGATCGATCCCACGATGGTGAGATTGCCCGCGAGGGTCGAGGCCATCGCAAGCACCAACCAGGCGCGGCCGGGATGCGCGAGCGCCGCCACAAACGGCTTCAGCACCAGCACGGTCGGCACATTGCTCAAGACGTTGGAGAGCACGGCGGCGGTCAGCGACAGCACGGCCGGCTCGTCGAGCGCGAGATGCTCCGCCGCGCGCAGCACCTCGGGCGTGAGCAGCGCCTGTTCCGTGCCGCGCACCACGACGAAAAGGCCCGCGAACAGCAGAAGGAGTGCCCAGTCGATCTCGCGATAGACGCGCTCGGGCTTCAGCCGCCGCGTCAGCAGCAGCAGCGCGCCCCCGATGATCGCGACTTCCGCTGGCGGCACCCCCGCGAAGAAGGCGGCGATCATGGCGACGGAAGCGATCAGGGCCTTGATCAGGAGTGCCCGGTGAACGCGCGCCGGCGCGATCGGAACCTCGAAGCGGCCGCGCACCAGAAACTCCCGAGGAAACATCATCACGACGAGCGCGAGCAGAACGGCGAGCGCAAGCGCCGCCACCGGAGCCAAGGCGCCGGCGAATTGCGCATAGGGAATGCCGGAGAAGCTGCCGATCAGGATGTTCTGGGGATTGCCGGTGATGGTGGCGGTGCTGCCGATGTTGGAGGCCATGGCAAGGCTCAGCATGTAGGGCACGGCATTGCGCCGAAGGCCGAGCGCGAGCTCCGCCACCAGCGGCGTCAGCATGAGGCAAACGGTGTCGTTGACCAGAAACGCCGAGAGCGTGCCCGAGACCAAGACCACGCCGGCAAGCAGGCTCAGCGCGTGCCGGGCATGCTGGGCGATCCAGCGCGCGGCGAGCGAGAAAAAACCCGCAAGCTTGAGGTTTGCCACCAGGATCATCATGCCGACCAGCAGCACGATCGTGTTGAGATCAATCGCCCGGTAGGCATCCTCGAGGCTGAGCACCCCGAAACCCACCATGAGGCTCGCGCCGATCAGCGCGGCGCCGGCACGGTCGAGTCGCAGGCCCGGCAGCCGGCCGAGCGCCACCACCGCATAGGTACAGACGAAGACGACGAGCGCTGCGATCATCCCAGGATCGACTATGGCATTTCTAAGGCGCGGCGCGCGACAACTGGCCCGTCGTCACCCCTGCCGCGCGGCGCGCAACTGTGCTAGAAGCCACGCGTCTTTTCCATGCCCAGACGCAGCTCCAGAGACCTCCAGGTCGACTCGGACGACCGCCCGCGCAAGCCGGCGCCGGAGCCGCGCGAGCGCAAGCCGCGTCCGGCCAAGCAGGGCGGCCGCTCGATCGGGCGCACGATACTCCGCATCGGCGTGATCTCAGGGATATGGGGCATCGTCCTGCTCGCGCTGATGGTGGGTTACTTCGCGCTGACGCTCCCCAGCACAGCCGACCTGACGGTGGCGGAGCGCCGGCCCAGCATCACCGTGCTCGCCATCGACGGCTCGCTCATCGCGACCTACGGCGATCTCTTCGGCGAGCCCATCCGCATCAAGGAAATGTCGAAGTACCTGCCCGAGGCGGTGATCGCGACCGAGGACCGGCGGTTCTACTATCACTTCGGCGTCGATCCCATCGGCCTCCTGCGCGCCATGGTGGCGAACCTCCGGGCAGGGCACGTGGTGCAGGGCGGCAGCACGATCAGCCAGCAGCTCGCCAAGAATCTGTTTCTGAAGCCCGAGCGCACGATGAGTCGCAAGATCCAGGAGATGCTGCTGGCGCTCTGGCTGGAGCATCGCTTCACCAAGGACCAGATCCTGGAGATCTATCTGAACCGCGTCTATCTCGGCGCCGGCACCTATGGCGTCGACGCCGCGGCGCGGCGCTATTTCGGCAAGTCCGCGCGGGACGTGACGCTCTACGAGGCAGCGGTCATCGCGGGCTTGCTGAGAGCGCCCACGCGCTTCAGTCCGGCCGGCGACCGCGAGCGCTCCGCCGCCCGCGCGCACCAGGTGCTCGAGAACATGACGGCGGCGGGCTTCATCACCGATGCGCAAATGGCCGCGGCCGAGAGCCAGAAAAGCCAGCTCGCCCGGGTGGTGCCGATGCGCGCGGGCAGCCGGTATTTCGCGGACTGGGTCGCGGAGCAGGTCGGCAGCTTCACCGGCCTCGGCAATCGCGATCTCACGGTGGTGTCGACGCTCGACCCCAAGCTGCAGGACGCCGCCGAGCGCGCGGTCGACCAGACGCTCGACCAAGACGGCGAAAAGTCGGACGTGAGCCAAGGCGCGCTCGTCGCCATGGCGCCCGACGGCGCCGTGCGCGCGATGGTGGGCGGACGCGATTATGTCGACAGCCAGTTCAATCGCGCGACGCAGGCGCTCCGCCAGCCCGGCTCATCCTTCAAACCCTTCGTCTACCTGGCCGCGCTCGAGCATGGCATCTCGCCGCAGGACCGGTTCGTCGATGCGCCGATCCGGATCGGCAACTATCAGCCGCACAACTACGGCAACAAATACATGGGCGACGTAAGCGTCGCCGATGCGGTGGCGCACTCGCTCAACACCGTCGCCATCCAGGTCGAGCAGCGCGTCGGCGTCGACGCCGTCATCGCCACCGCCCACCGGCTCGGCATCACCAGCGAGCTCAACCGCGACGTGAGCCTGGCCCTCGGCACCGCCGAGGTCTCGCTGATGGAGCTGACCGGCGCTTATGCCGCCTTCGCGAGCGGCGGCGACGGCGCCTGGCCCTACGGCATCGCCGAGATCAAGGACAAGGACGGCACCGTCGTCTATCGCCGCACGGGCTCGGGACCCGGCCGCGTCATCGCGCCCGAGATCGCCGCGGAGATGACGGAGCTACTGGTGGGCGTGGTCGATCACGGCACCGGACGGAGCGCCCAGATCGGCCGGCCGATCGCCGGCAAGACCGGGACGACTCAGGACTATCGCGATGCCTGGTTCGAGGGCTTCACCGCCGACCTCGTGACCGGCGTCTGGCTCGGCAACGACGACAATTCGCCCATGAAGAACGTGACCGGCGGCACGCTGCCGGCGCGCACCTGGCACGCCTTCATGGTGGAGGCGACGAAGGGCCAGCCCGTGAAGCCGCTTAACGCCGCGCCGGCGCTGGTGGCGGCGACGGTCACGCCGATCCCCGTGGCTGCGCAGCGGCCGTCTTCCGGTCCCAGCTGGCTGGAGCGTCTGTTCGGCGCGAGCCCGCGCCCGCCCGTCCCCGCGCCCTACTACCGGCAGCAGCCCGCGTACAGCACGAGCCCGCGATAGCCGTTACCGCCCCGTCTGGTCGACCGCGTATCCCGCGGCGCGGACGGTGCGGATGAGGTCGCGGCGGCCGTCCTCGTTGAGCGCCTTGCGGAGCCGGCGGATGTGCACGTCGACGGTGCGCGGCTCGATCTCGGATTCGCGGCCCCAGACGGCGTCCAGGAGCTGCTCGCGCGAGAACACTCGGCCCGGCCGCTCCAGCAACACGCGGAGTAGCCGGAACTCCGTCGGCCCCAGGTGCACGGACGCGCCGTTTCGGGTGACGCGGTGGCTTGCGAGGTCCATCACGAGATCCGCGTAGCGCAGCATCTCCGCGCCGGCGGAGGGACGCGCGCGTCGCAGCACCGCCTTGAGCCTTGCCACCAGCTCGGTGACGCCGAACGGCTTCACGACGTAATCGTCGGCGCCGCCCTCGAGACCGCGCACCCGGTCCGCCTCCTCGCCCTTCGCCGTCAGCATGATCACGGGAAGCGTTCGCCACTGCGGCGTGCGGCGGATGCGGCGGCAGATCTCGAGCCCCGAGACCTGCGGCAGCATCCAGTCGAGCAGCACCGCGTCGGGCGTGCGCTCGGAGAGCTGGAGGAGCGCTTCCTCGCCGTCATGAGCCTCGGCGACCGAGAAGCCCTCCTTCTCGAGGTTGTAGCGCAGCAGCGTCGCAAGCGCGGGCTCGTCCTCGACGACGAGGATGAGCGGGTTCATCGCTCGTTATCCTCCCGGCCAATCTCATCCTTGCCATTCGCGCTGCCTTCGCCGGCGAGCGGCGCCGAGGTCGATGTGGTGAGGTCGCGCTTGGGCCGCGACATCGCGAGCGGCGTGCCGTGCACCATGAAATACAGCGTCTCGGCGATATTGGTCGCGTGGTCGCCGATGCGCTCGATGTTCTTCGCCATGAACAGCAGGTGCGTGCAGGCCGTGATGTTCCGGGGGTCCTCGATCATGTAGGTCAGCAGCTCGCGGAAGAGGCTCGTATACATCTCGTCGAGTTCCTCGTCGCGCGCCCAGACCAGGAGCGCCTTGTCGGCGTCGCGCTCGACGTAGGCGTCGAGCACGTCCTTGATCATGGCCTGGCCGAGCCGGCCCATGCGCGGGATCGCGAAGGCCGGTTTCACCGGCGGCGCCTGGTTGAGCACGATCGAGCGCTTGGCGACGTTGGTGGCGTAGTCGGCGATGCGCTCCAGGTCGCTCGCGGTCTTGAGCGCGGCCAGGATCTGGCGCAGGTCCACCGCCATCGGCTGCCGGAGCGCCAGGAGCCTCAGCGCCATTCCCTCGATATCGTGCTCCAGCTCGTCGACGCGCACATCGGCCTCGACCACGTCGGCGGCGAGCCGGCTGTCGCGCTTCACCACCGCCTCGATCGCGCTTGCCAGCTGGGTCTCGGCGAGCCCGCCCATCTGGGTGATCGTGTTGTCGAGCCGGCGCAGCTCCTCGTCATAGCTCTTGATGATGTGTTCGGAGACCATTTGCGTTCTGCCCTCGATCAGCCGAAGCGGCCGGTGATGTAGTCCTCGGTACGCTTGTTCTTGGGGTGCGTGAAGATGACCTCGGTCTCGTCGAACTCGACCAGCTCGCCCAAGTACATGAACGCCGTGTAGTCGGAGCTGCGCGCGGCCTGCTGCATGTTGTGGGTCACGATCACGATGCAGTAGTCGGTCTTGAGCTCGTTGATGAGCTCCTCGATGCGCTGGGTCGAGATCGGGTCGAGCGCCGAGGCGGGCTCGTCGAGCAAGAGGATCTCGGGCTTGACCGCGATCGCGCGCGCGATGCAGAGCCGCTGCTGCTGGCCGCCGGAGAGGCTCAAGCCGCTCTGCTTGAGCTTGTCCTTCACCTCGTCCCAGAGCGCCGCCCGGCGGAGCGCCGACTCCACGCGCGCGTCGAGCTCGCTGGGCGGCAGCTTCTCGTAGAGCCGGATGCCGAAGGCGACGTTGTCGTGGATCGACATCGGGAACGGCGTCGGCTTCTGGAAGACCATGCCGATCTTGGCTCGGAGCAGATTGAGGTCCTCCTTGGGGTCGAGGATATTGCGTCCGTCAACCAGCACCTCGCCGGTGGCGCGCTGCTCGGGGTAGAGCTGGTAGATGCGGTTGAGGATGCGCAGCAGCGTGGATTTGCCGCAGCCCGATGGCCCGATGAACGCGGTCACCCGCTTGTCGCGCAAGCCCAGGTTGATGCCTTTCAGCGCCTCGTACTGTTTGTAATAGAAGCGGAGGTCGCGCACGAGGACCTTCTCCGGAGGCGCCGGCACCTTGGCGGTGGCCGCCTTCGCCCGTTCGGCGATGATGGCCGCATGGGTCGGCGCAGGCGCGCCGTTACCGCTCTGCTGGGCCGCGCCGAACCGTTGCGGCCGGTCCGGCCCCGTCGGTTGGAGGTTGGCGTCGGTGCTCATTTTGCGAAGCTCTTCAAGTTGGCGAGGAGTCGGGCGGTGATGTTGAGAACGAGGATCGCGACGGTGATGAGCAGGGCGCCGCCCCAGGCGAGGCTCTGCCAGTCCTTATAGGGGCTGAGCGCGAATTGGAAGATCACCACCGGCAGATTGGCCATCGGAGCATTCATGTTGGTGCTCCAGAACTGATTGTTGAGCGCGGTGAAGAGCAGCGGCGCGGTCTCCCCGCTGATCCGCGCTACCGCCAGCAGCACGCCCGTCAGCATGCCTTGCACCGCCGCCCGGTAGGTGACCATGACGATCACCTTCCATTTGGGCGTGCCGAGCGCGAAGGCGGCCTCGCGCAGGCTGCCGGGCACTAGGTTGAGCATGTCCTCGGTGGTGCGCACCACGACGGGTATCACGATCATCGCCAACGCCATGGCGCCCGCCCAGGCGGAGAAATGCCCCATCTGGAGCACCATCAGCTGATAGATGAAGATTCCCACGATGATCGAGGGCGCGCTCAAAAGGATGTCGTTGATGAAACGCACCACCGAGGCGATCGGATTTGCGCGGCCGTATTCCGCGAGGAAGGTGCCGGCAAGGATACCGATCGGGGACCCCACAAGGGTCGCGACCAGCGTCATGACGAGGCTGCCGAAGATGGCATTGCGGAGCCCGCCTGCGCTGCCGGGTGGTGGCGTGGTCTGGACGAAGAGATCGAGGGTGATGGCGCTGATACCGTTCCGCAGCAGCGTCCAGAAGATGAAGGCGAGCCACACCAAGCCGAAGACCGTCGCGGCAAGGGACAAGCCAAGCACGAGGGAGTTGGTAGCACGGCGGCGCGCGTAGGGACTCATGTGGTCACCGCCCCGCCTGCTGCTGCAGTCGAAGCAGCATGAGTTTGGCTGCCGTCAGAACCAGCAGGGTAATGACGGAGAGCACGAGGCCGAGCGCGACGAGCGAAGAGAGATAGAGGTCGCCCACCGCCTCGGTGAACTCGTTCGCGAGCGTCGCGGAGATCGTGGTCCCCGGCGCCATCAGCGAGGATTGGATGCGGTGCGCGTTGCCGATCACGAAAGTGACCGCCATGGTCTCACCGAGTGCGCGGCCGAGCCCCAACATGATGCCGCCGATCACGCCGACCCGCGTCGTCGGCAGCACGATGTTCCACACCACCTCCCAAGTGGTGGCGCCGATCCCGTAGGCGGATTCCTTGAGCACGGTCGGCACTGTCTCGAAGACATCGCGCATCACCGAGGTGATGAAGGGCAGGACCATGATTCCGAGGATGAGCCCCGCGGTCATGATGCCGATGCCAAGTGGCGGCCCGCCGAAGAGCGAGCCTATCCAGGGCAGGTTTCCGAGCGTGTTGATGAGCAAGGGCTGCAACGTCGATTGCAGCACCGGCGCAAAGACGAAGAGACCCCAGATGCCATAGATGATGCTGGGGATCGCAGCCAGGAGCTCGATCAGCGTGCCGATCGGCCGCTTGAGCCAGGGTGGGCAGAGCTCCGTGATGAAGATCGCGATGCCGAACGCAACGGGAATGCCGATCAGCATCGCAATTCCGGACGTTACCAAGGTGCCGTAGATCGCCGGTAGCGCGCCGAACTTCTCGGTGACGGGGTTCCAGTCGCTGCTGGTGATGAAGCCCCAGCCGAAATGCTGGAGTGCGGGCAGCGCGCCCGCAACAAGGGACACGATCACTCCGGTCAAGATAAGCAGCACGAAGACGGCAAAGAACCAGGTGGCGCCCCGGAACACCACGTCGAGAGTGTGCTGGCGTGCGCCCGAGTCGGCGCCCTTCAAGGCGATGTCGGCCAAGCCTTTGCTCTTTCTCTTCTAAGCAGCAGCGGAAGGGAGAGCCGCGACGCTCTCCCTTCCGCGCTACGCGTCAGCTTAAGAGGACGGGCCGGTCCAGATCGGCTTGCCGTCGGCGCCCTTGATCTCGTTCTTCCAGGTTTCCTCGACCAGGCTCACGACCTTGGCGGGCATCGGCACGTAGTCGAGCTCCTCCGCCATCTTGGCGCCATTCGCGTAAGACCAGGCGAAGAAATCGAGCACGGCCTTGGCGGTCGCGACGTCGTCCTGCTTCTTGTAGACCAGGATGAAGCTCGAGGCAGTGATCGGCCAGCTGTCCTTGCCGGGCTGGTCGGTCAGCAGCAGGGCGTAGCCGGGCGTGCCCTTCCAATCCGCGTTGGCCGCCGCCGACTGGAAGCTCGCGGCGTTCGGAGCCACGAAGTTGCCTTCCTTGTTGCCCATCAGCGCGTAGGTCATCTTGTTCTGCAGCGCGTAGGCGTATTCGACGTAGCCGATCGAGCCTGCGGTCTGCGAGGTCACCGCCGAGACGCCCTCGTTGCCCTTGCCGCCGAGGCCGACGGGCCACTCGACCGAGGTGTTGACGCCGACCTTGTCCTTCCACTCCGGACTCACCTTGGCGAGGTAATCCGCGAAGTTGTAGGTGGTGCCGGAGCCGTCGGAGCGATGCACGACGGCGATCGCCTGATCCGGCAGCTTGACGCTCGGATTGAGCTTGGCGATGGCGGGATCGTTCCACTTCGCGACCTTGCCCAGGAAGATGTCGGCGAGGACGGGCCCCGTGAGCTTCATCTCGCCGGGCTTGACCCCCGGCAGGTTCACCACCGGCACGATGCCGCCCATGATCATCGGGAACTGCGTCAAGCCGGCCTCGTCGAGCTCGGCGGGCTTGAGCGGCGCGTCGGAGGCGCCGAAATTGACGGTCTTCTTCTTGATCTGCTGGATGCCGCCGCCCGAGCCGATCGACTGATAATTCATGCTGACCCCGGTCTTGGCCTTATAGGCCTCCGCCCATTTGGCATAGATCGGGTAGGGGAAGGTCGCCCCCGCGCCGGAGATCTCGGCGGCGTTGGCGGCGGAGCCGACCGCGCCCAGCCCGGCCAGCATCGCACCCAGCATCAGAATGGTTTTTGCCTTCACGAGCCTGTTCTCCTCGAATTTGAGTGGGACCATTGGGAACGGCCGAGAGCGCCGTTCATATTGCACTGCCGTCGATAGCCTCCGGCCGGCGACGACCTTATGACGGTCCGATTACGGTTTTGTGACGGCTGGTGCGGCAATTGCGCGCTAAACGCGCGGCGTCTCCGAAGATTCGACAACCGGCAGATGAACCGTGAAGACGGAGCCCTCTCCAAGCTCGCTTTCGACCTCGAGCAAGCCCCTGTGGTGGTTAACGATATGCTTCACGATGGCGAGGCCCAAGCCGGTACCGCCGAGTTCCCGCGAGCGGGCGGGGTCGACCCGGTAGAAGCGCTCCGTGAGGCGCGGAATGTGCTCGGTGAGGATGCCCTCGCCATGATCGCGGATCGCCACCATGGCCGCGGGCGCGCCGGAGAGGCGCTTGGGCGAGGCACCGGCGCTCACCTCCACGGCGGTACCCGAGCGGCCGTACTTGATCGCATTGTCGATCAGATTCTGGAACACCTGGGCGAGCTCGTCGGGATCGCCCACCACCTCCGGGAGCACCTCTGGCAAGGTGACATCGATCCGCATCTGCCGCTTCTCGGCCCGCTGCTCCAAGCTGTCGGCGACCGCCATCAGCACGCGCCGGAGGTCAACCTGCTCCTTCGGCGCCAAGTGCTCGTTGAGCTCGATGCGCGAGAGCGAGAGGAGATCGTCGACCAGCCGCGCCATCCGGCTCGCCTGCTCCGCCATGATCGAGAGAAAGCGCTCGCGCGCCGCGCTGTCGTCGCGGGCGGGCCCGCGCAGCGTCTCGATAAAGCCCAGTAGCGTCGCCAGCGGCGTGCGCAGCTCGTGGCTGGCGTTCGCGACGAAATCCTGCCGCATCCGCTCGCTGCGCTTGGTGGCGGTGATGTCGGTGAGAGTGAGGACAGCGGCGGCGCCCTCGGAGGTCGGCGGCCGGAGCGGGCCGACCTGGGCGCTCAGGTGGCGCTCGCGCGAGCCCGGCAGATCCACCTCGACCGTGCGGCCGTCGCCGCCCTCGAGGACCGCGTCGGTCGCCTCCAGTACCGCCGGGACCCGGAGCGCGGCGCCGAGATCGCGGCCGGCGAGCCTCGGCCCCAGCAGATCGAGCGCCGAGGGATTGGCGCTGACGATGCGGCGCTCCGCGTTGATCAACAGCAGAGGTTCGGGAAGCGCCGATAGGACGGACTCCGCGCTCGCCCGCGCCTCCGCGCTCTTGGCGATCGTCTCGCGAAGCGCGCGGGCAAATCGGCCGACATCGCGCCCGAGCTCGCGCGCGGTCGGGCTCAGCGTCACGATATCCGGCAGCGTGGTGGCGCCTTGGGCGAGTGCCTGCAGCGCCGCCTTCACCTGGACCAACCCCGAGAACATCGGACCCGAGACCACTGCCACGCCCACATAGACCGCGAGGATCGCAAGGGCCGCGGTCTCGGGCGCCAGCACCTCGCTCCAGACCAGCACGCCAAGCACCGCCGCCGCCGGCAGCGTCAGCAGCAGCGAACCTAGGAGGATCCGGGCAAAAGGCGGCGCCCGCCGCGTCATGGCAGGGCGCCGGCGGCGATCATGCGATCGCTTCGTGAGCGGCGAGCGCCGCCAGGTTGACGAGGTCGGAGACCGTGGAGCCCATCTCGACGATCTGAGCGGGCTTGGCGAGACCCATGATGAGCGGGCCCACATGGATGCCACCGCCGAGCTGCTCCAGGAGTTGCGAGGCGAGATTGGCGGAGTTGAGGCCGGGCATCACCAGCACGTTGGCCGGCCCGCTCAACCGGCAGAAAGGGTAGCGGTCGCGCATCAGGCGCAAATCCAAGGCCACGTCGGCGCTCATCTCGCCATCATACTCGAAATCGAGATTGCGTTGATCGAGGAGCGTCACGGCGTCGCGCACGCGGCGGACCTCCTCGCGGGGCGGATTGCCGAAATTCGCGAAGGAGAGCAGCGCCACCCGCGGCTCCTGCCCCATCTGCCGCGCCTTCGCCGCGGATTGGACCGCGATGTCCGCGATCTCCTCGGCGGTCGGATAGGCGTGCGCGGTGGTGTCTGCGATGAACACGACCTTGCCCTTGGTAAGCAGCATGGCAAGCCCGCAGACACGATGGCCGCGCTTGGCGCCCAGTACGCGCTTCACCTGCTCGAACGTCTCGAAATAATTCCGCGTGGCGCCGGTGACCAGCGCGTCGGCGTCGCCGCAGGCGACCATGCAGGCCGCGAACACGTTGCGGTCCTGGTTCACCAGCCGTTGGCAGTCGCGCTGCAGTGCGCCCTTGCGCTGCAGCCGGGTATAGAGGAAATCCGCATAGGCCTCGTTGGCCTTGGAGAGCCGCGCGTTATGCATCTCGAGGTCGGGCGGCGCTTGCAGGCCCATTTGCGCCAGGTTCTCGCGGATGCGCTCCTCGCGGCCGATCAAGACCGGCGTGCCGTAGCCGCTGGCGCGGAAGGCGAGGGCCGCGCGGATCACGCTTTCCTCTTCGCCCTCGGCGAACACCACTCGCTTGGGATGCGCGCGCACCTGGTCGAGGATCCGCTGCAGGCTCGCCGCGGTCGGATCGAGCCGCCCCTTGAGGCTGGTCCGATAGGCCTCCATGTCCTTGATCGGCTTGCGCGCGACGCCGCTCTCCATCGCCGCCTTCGCCACCGCCGATGGCACCGCCCAGATGAGCCGAGGATCGAACGGCGTCGGCACGATGTACTCGGGTCCGTATTGCAGGCGATTGCCGGAATAGGCTGCCGCCACCTCGTCGGGTACATCCTCGCGCGCCAGCATCGCGAGCGCCTTCGCGGCCGCGATCTTCATGGCGTCGTTGATGGTGGAGGCGCGCACGTCGAGGGCGCCGCGGAAGATGTAGGGGAAGCCCAGGATGTTGTTGATCTGGTTCGGGTAGTCCGAGCGGCCCGTGCAGATGATGGCGTCGGAGCGCACCCGCTTCACCTCCTCGGGCGTGATCTCGGGATCGGGGTTGGCCAAGGCGGCGATCATGGGCTTCGCCGCCATCGCCTTCACCATCGCTGCAGTCACCGCGCCCTTGACCGACAATCCAAAGAACACGTCGGCGCCCTCGAGCGCTTGCGTGAGCGTGCGCTTCTTGGTCTCGATGGCATGGGCCGACTTCCACTGGTTCATGCCCTCGGTGCGGCCCTGGTAGATGACACCCTTGGTGTCGCAGAGGATGACGTTCCCGTGCGGCAGCCCCATGGTTTTCAGCAGCTCCACGCAGGCGATCGAGGCGGCGCCGGCGCCGTTCACCACCAGCTTGATCGATTTGAGCTCGCGGCCCGTGAGGTGCAGCGCGTTGATGAGCGCCGCGGTCGCGATGATCGCGGTGCCGTGCTGGTCGTCGTGGAACACGGGGATATCGAGGAGCTCGCGCAGGCGCTGCTCGATGATGAAACACTCCGGCGCCTTGATGTCCTCGAGGTTGATGCCGCCGAAGGCCGGGTGCAGGTAGCGCACGCAGTTGACGAAGGCGTCGACGTCCTTGGTGTCGATCTCGAGATCGACGGCGTCGATACCGGCGAAGCGCTTGAACAGCACCGCCTTGCCTTCCATCACGGGCTTCGCCGCGAGCGCGCCCAAGTCGCCGAGGCCCAGGACCGCCGTGCCGTTGGAGATCACCGCCACCAGGTTGCCCTTCGACGTGTAGTCGTAGGCGAGCGCCGGGTTCTTCTGGATGTGGAGGCAGGGGAACGCCACGCCCGGCGAATACGCCAGCGACAGGTCGAGCTGGGTGGCGAGCGGCTTGGTGGCGGCGATCGCGAGCTTGCCCGGCTGGCCCTCGGAGTGGAAGCGAAGCGCTTCCTCCTCGCTCACTCGGACGACGGAGACCTCTTTGGTGGACACGGGCGTTTCCCCTTGAAATGCAAGGAGTAAGCCGACAGGCGCCCCCTCCTTGACTATTCCAATCAGTCTAAGGGGGAGACGGCCAGAGCGTCAAAGCGGGATGGGGTCGCAGGCGACGTTCGTGCGGAAACCGGAAGCGGCCAATGCCCGGCTTGATCGCGGCGGAGATCACGTGCGAGCGTTGGCCCTAACCGTACCGTCCTGGGAAAGAAGGTGTCTCATGTGCCGGAACATCAAGACGCTGCATAATTTCAAGCCGCCGGCGACGGATGAGGAGATCCGCGCCTCGGCGCTCCAGTTCGTCCGCAAGCTCAGCGGCTTCGCGCGGCCCTCCAAGGCGAACGAGGTCGCTTTCGATCGGGCGATACACCGGGTAGCGGAGGCCGCCCACGAACTGCTCGATGCTCTCGTGACCGCCGCGCCGCCCCGCGACCGCGAGACCGAGGCGGCAAAGGCCCGGGCGAAGGCGGCGGAGCGCTTCGGCTCCGCCCGCGCGTAGTTGGCGGACGCGCCTAGGGGCGCTCCGTCCCTGAGAGGATCGGAGACAGACTCATCAGGACACGGCCGACGCTCGCGGGATCGTCATAGATCCACACGGCGACACCGCCGCAGTCCAGGACCCGGCTGGGCGCGCCGTAGTGCTGCCGGATCGCGGCCTCATCGAGGCGCGCCATGACGATGTAGTTGTATTGCGGCGCGCGGGTCCCGTCGTGGATGTCGTGCGTGTACCAGAACCGGTCGTTGCCCCAGTAGTAGGCGGCGCCGTCCCGGCCGATCTGATCGATCTGTAAGCGCCAATCGCTCGACGCCTCGATGGCGCGCGACCGCCAATAATCTGCAAGGCCGGCCTTGAGCCCCGCCGAGCGCTGCCCCTCGACGAGACAAGCCTCGAGCGGGTGGTGCAGGCTCAGCTCCGCCGGCGCATGCGGCCCGGCCCAGAAATAGGCAAAGCCAAGCACGATGGTCACGCCACTCAGACCGGTGGCAACGGCGTAGCCGCGCGCCAGGCCCGTCGCGCGCACGAGCACGGCCGCCGCCCACACGATCGGCCACCACAGCAGAGCGGTGGCGTAGCGATAGCTCGCGAGATCCTCGTAATAAAGCCCCGTCGCGAGACCCGTGGCGAGCACGCTGCTGGCCGAGGCGACCCACCAGAATTCCTCGGCCTCGGTCGAGCCACCTCGTCCGCGGCCTCGACGCGCTACGAGCGGGTAGGCGATGAGCGCCAAGAGCGGCAGCACGTCGGCCAGCAGGACCGTCAGTGGGGCCACGGCGGCCAAATCAGCCAAGCTGTCCAGGAAGGCGTTGGCACGCTCGGGGACGCTCGTCCAGTCGATGGCGGAGATCGGCTCGCGGACCAGCAAGCGGTCGAGCTGGCGAGCGACCGCGACGCCGGCCGCCAAGCAGCACAGCAGCAAACCCACGCTGGCGGCGGCGATCCTGCGCCGGAGGCTCATGTACGCGAGCACGGCCAGCAGCGCGCCGACGCCGGTGATGATGAACAGAAAATCCGACAGCACGCCGGCGATCACCAGGCCGAACAGCAGGATCAGCGTCGGGCCGCTGGGTCGCTTGAGCCAACCTCGAGCGACGCTCAACGCAGCGAGCGAGAGAATGAAACTCCCGCCGTAATGGCTCGGCATGAGCAGCACCAAATGCCGAGAGGCCGGGGTGATCGGCAGTTCGAGCATAAGAGCCGCGAGCGACAGAAACAGGACCGCCTGCGCTCCGGTCCGCCACTCGCAGCGCGCGATATCGCGGACGATGCCGCCCGCGACCGCGGCGAAAGCGAGGAGCGACAGGGCGCCATAGCCGAGCGAGGCGAGGCGCCAGCTCGCCGTGGCGAGCTGGATCGCGCCGTACACCAGCAGGTCCGGCACGATGCTGGGCGCGCGCGCCATCTCAAGGCCGGCGTGCGCGTAATCGTGGGTCGAATAATCCCACACCGCCGATGCCAGCTGCAGGCTGTCGCTCTGGATCGCGGTGTCGAGGAACGATTTGGTGTCGAAGAGGACAAGGCAACCCACGACCGAGCCGGCCGCCACGAGACCGGCGCCCCACGCAGACGCGGCAAAGGCGCCGAGACCCGAGCGGCGCCTGTCTCCCGTAGGTTCCCCGTCGGGCCTCAGGATTTTCTCTTCCGGGCGGTACGGCCTTTGGGGGTCGAGGGCCCGCGCGGCCCTGCCGGCCGATCCCGGTGACCGAGCTTGCCCTCGACGATCATGGTGCCGAGCGCGTCCAGGATGACGCGGGCTGCGAGCTGCGCCGTGTTGTCGTTGACGTCGTAAGGCGGCGCCACCTCGACGACCTCCATGCCGCAGAGCCCCTCGCGGGCGATCAGCCGCACCATCTCCAGCGCCTCGCGCGGCAGCAAGCCGCCGGGCTCCGGCGAGCCCGTGCCCGGCGCGAAGCCGGGATCGATCGAGTCGATGTCGAAGGAGAGATAAACCGCCTTGCAGCCCTTCCAGGCGAGCTCCAGCGCCATCTCCGCCGCCTTCGCGGGACCGAGCTCGGTGATATCCGTCATGGTCATGACGCTGGTGCCGCGGCGCTTTGCCACGATGGCGCCGGGCCGCGAGCCGTACCAGCCGCCGATCCCCATCTGCACGAGGTTCGCGGGATCGCAGTTCGGCAGTCCCACGTCGTGCATGTGGCTGTGATTGCGGTGCGTGGTCGAGGTCGGCTCGTGGGTCGTCCAATACCAGGGCGTCGTGTGCATCCGCTCATCCATGTCCTTCTCCTGGATATCCAGGTGGCGGTCGATGTGGATGATGCCGACATTGCCATCGATGTGGGGCGCGATGCCGCGCACGTTGGGAAAGCCCAGGCTGTGGTCGCCGCCGCAGATCACCGGAAACACGCCCGAGGTATAGATATGCGAGATCGCCTTCGTCACTTGATCGAAGGTCTTCTCGATGTTGCCGGGTATCACGAAGACGTCGCCGATGTCGCAGAAATCGAGCTCCTCGTAGATGTCGACGGCCCCATCCACGGAGTAACCGTCATAGAGCGCGGAGATGCGGCGGACCGCCTGCGGCCCGAACCGCGCGCCGGGCCGGAATGTCGTCGCGGTATCGAAGGGCACGCCGACGAACGCCGCCTCGTAAGCCCCGACCTTGCGGACGTCTTCGCAGTAGGGCGCCTTCATGAAGGTGTTGATGCCCGCGAAAGCCGGCTGATGCCCCCGGCTGAAGCAGGAGATTGTCCGGTCGAGGACCGAGTCGGCGGCCTCGAGGCCATAGGCGAGCGAGCGGCGGACCTCCTCCTCTTGTTTATTCTGCGGGATCCGCGAGAGACGCTTCAGATTGCGGTTGCCGCGAAATTCCGTCCCCTTGCCCTTTGCCATCCGCGACCCCCTCCGTTCCCCGGTGGCCGCAACACTAAGTCAGGCGCGCGCCTCCGGCCAGCCTGCCGGGAAGGCGGTGACACCGAAGTCAGGGATGTTTCGCCGTCTCGAGCCGTAATATAGGTTTAGGTTGCTCGATTGCCCGCGCAGGGTCTGGCGTGGGCACGAGGCCCATTTGATTACAGGGGGAGACCGCGATGTCCTCGACCCTTCGACTGGCGGCGCTGATCGGAACGCTCGCGCTCGGCGCTTGTGCCGTGGGACCACCCGCAGGACCGACCGTTGCGGCGATGCCCGCCAAGGACAAGAGCCTCGAAGCTTTCCAGCAGGACGACGCCGTCTGCCGGCAGTATGCGGGCCAGACGGTGGGATACGCCTCGCCGGCGGACGCCGCCAATCAGAGCATGGCCAACAGCGCCGTCGCCGGCACCTTGCTAGGCGCCGCGGCGGGCGCTGCGATCGGTGCCGCGGCGGGCAATCCCGCGGCGGGTGCCGCGATCGGCGCGGGCAGCGGGTTGCTGCTTGGCTCGGCCTCGGGCGCCGCCAATTATTCCGCCGCCTCGGTCCAACGGGGCTACGACATCAGCTACGCCCAGTGCATGACCTCGAGAGGCAACCAAGTGCCCGGGATGGCGTCCGCCGGTCCCGCGGCCGGGCCCTATGCGGGCGGTCCCTACCCACCGCCGGCCTACGCTTATGCGCCCTATCCCGCTTACTATCCCTATTACTACCCCCCGTATCCCTACTACCCCGGGCCCGTCATTGGCGTCGGCGTCGGCGTCGGCTTCGGCTTCGGCCATTGCTGGCGCCGCTGGTGCTGAGCGCGCCTCTCAGCTCGGCTTCTGGAACTTGAGCACGAAGATGTCGATCGGGATTTGCGGGTGGAAGATCGGCATGTCGTGGGGATCGTTCGGATTGCGCAGGAAGTCGCCCTCCTCGACGAGCTTGAAGCCGGCGGCCTCGACCTCCTTCTTCAGAAAATCCTCGTCGATGCGATGGAGCGTCTTCGAGACCGAGGTCCCCACTCCCGGTAGCGACGCGTAATCGGCGATTACGAAATAGCCGCCGGGCTTCAACGCGTCGAAGAGCGCGTGGTCCATCTTGGCGCGGTCGACCGGCATGTAGGTCACGTCGTGATAGGCATAGAAGAAGGTGATGAGGTCGAGATTCTTCACCTCGGGCGGCACGGGATCGTCATAGACGCGCGACAAGTGAGTGACGGTCTGCATGGCCGGCGATTTCGCCCGCGTCTCAAAGCCCGCCCTCGCCTGCGCCATCATGTCGGGAGCGTCCTGGGCATAGACCTTGCCGGTGGGACCCGCGGCGCGCGCCATCAGCTCGGTGCTGTAGCCGGCGCCCGCGCCCATATCGAGGATCGTCCAGCCCGGTTGCGCGCCGGTCATCGCGAGGATCTTCACGGGCGCGCGGCGCTCGTCGTTTTTCCGATCGGCGTCGGTGCGATCGGGCGCGTTGACGACCGCCGCATAGTCCGGCGCCGTCTGCGCGACCGCTGCGGCTGATGCGACGGTGATCGCAAGCGCCACCAGACCTGAGCGAACGAGTCCGTTCATCCGACCTTCCCCGAATAGCTTGAGGTGAGGCGCCAGCCTAACCCTCGCCGGCCACCGCTGGCAATCGACCCTATCCGCTCTCGGGTAGCGCGTTGCCGAGCCGCTGGAGAACGCCGTCGATCGCCGCAGGGTCCGTCCAGCAGATGGCCGCGACGAGATCGTGGACCGGATCGATCCAGACGAGATTGCCGCCGGAGCCGCTGGCGCCGAAGCCCTCCGCGGGAGCGCTCGGATAAGTCTTGGCCCCCGTGTTGAGCATCCACATGAAGCCGTAATGCGGATTGAGTTTCGTCGGCGCGGTCGATTGCGCGATCCAGCTGTCCGGAACGACCTGCCGGCCGCCCCAGCGCCCTTTCCTGAGCACGAGCAGGCCGATCCGCGCGTGATCGCGCGCGTGCATGAAGAGACCGCCGCCCCAATGGCCGCCGCCCGCGACGGATTGCATGCGCTTCCCGTCGATCTCGACATAGGAATTACGATAGCCGTGCCATTGCCAATCGTGGGAGGCGCCGATCGGTGCCGCGATCGCGTCGCGGAACACCTCCGGGAGAGGTCGGCGGAAGCGGCGGAGCAGCGAGAGTGCCAGCCGGTTCACGCGGATGTCGTTGTATTCCCAATACTCGCCGGGCTCGCGCAGCGCGCGCGGCGTGCCTTTCTTGGCGCTCGCCTCGTTACCGAGGTCGCGGTTCCGGTCGATGAGGTCGGGCTTGTCCCAGAGCGTGCCCTCCCACTCCGAGGTGTGGTTGAGGAGCTGACGCCAGGTGACCTTGGCATTGCGAGGCGAGGCGAAGCCGCCGTCGTCCACCAGCTTCGCCACGGGCTCGTCGATATCCCCGATGAGCCCGCGCTCGACCGCGATCCCCGCGACCAGGCTCAGGTACGCCTTCGCGATGCTGAAGCTCATGTCGGGGCGGGCGGTGTCGCCCCACTCCGCGACGATCAGGCCACGATGGAGCACGATTCCGTTGGGTCCGCCGCGCGGGCCCACTGGCCCGATGATCTCGTTCCAGGGCGGCGGCTCGGAAAAGCCCCGGATGATCTCGGCCTCGACATCGCGCGACCACGGCGTCTCGTGCGCCGCCGCATGGGCAGCTGCGGTCGCGACCGCCTCGGGATCGAGCCCGGTCTCGCCGCGGAGAGCGTGCCGCCACTCGCCACCATGGGGCGGCGGTATATAGGGTTTATCGACCGACATGCGCGGCCCCTTCCAGTTTGTCGCGGCAGTCTAGGAGGGAGTGGGAGCCAGGGTCAAAACCAAGGGCACGAAGGCCCTGGGCGGTTTTCCACCGCGGCGCTAGGCTTTGGCCATGGCTGACGAGTCCTGCACCTGGCCCGAGGACGGCGCGGCGATGCGCGACGCGGCGCTCGCCTTCGACCTGAAGCGGCTGGAGCGCCGCTTTCTCGACGATCCCTTTCCACTCTACCGCGCTCTCCGGCGACACGACCCGATCCACCGCATGCCCGACGGCTCCTATTTCCTCACGCGCTACGATGATTGCGTCGCCGTCTATCGCGATGCCGCGGTCTGGAGTTCCGACAAGACGATCGATTTCCGGCCGAATTTCGGCACGAGCGCGCTCTACGAGCACCACACCACCAGCCTAGTCTTCAACGACCCGCCCTATCACACGCGAGCGCGCCGGCTGCTGGCGCCGGCGTTCACGCCGCGCGCGCTCAGGGCGTTGCAGCCACGCGTGGAGGCATTGATCGACCGGCTGCTGGACGCGCTCGCGGCGCGAGGACATTTCGACCTGATCGAGGATTTCGCCGCCGCCATACCCGTGCAGCTCATCAGCGACATGCTGGGCGTGCCGGAGGACGAGCGCGGTCCCCTGCGCGGTTGGTCGCTGGCCATCCTGGGCGCGCTCGAGCCGGTGCTGTCGCTGGAGCAATACGAGCGCGGCGTTACGGCGGTGGAGGCTTTCAAGGCCTATCTGTTCGATCTCGTCGAGCGGCGCCTCGCGGACGGCGGTGGCAGTGCCGGCGAAATCCTCTCGACGCTCATCGATGCCAGCGACTTTAAAGCCCAAGACGCCGGCGCGGAGCGGCTCGGCAAGCTCGAGCTCATCCACAACTGCATCTTCCTGCTGAACGCGGGTCACGAGACCACGACCAATCTGATCGGCAACGGCATCGATCTGCTGATCCGCCATCCCGCGGCGCTGGTTGAGCTTTGCCGCGAGCCGGCGCTTATCGAGAGCGCCGTCGAGGAATTCCTGCGCATGGAGAGCTCGAACCAGCTCGGCAATCGCCGCACGGCCAGGGACACGATGCTCTCTGGGATCGCGATACCCGCCGGCACCTACGTCCACATCGGCATCGGTGCCGCCAACCGCGACCCCGCGCAATTTCCCGACCCCGAGCGGCTCGACCTGCGCCGCCACCCGAACCGGCACCTGGCCTTCGGCACCGGCATTCACGCCTGCGCGGGCTTGTCGCTCGCGCGCATGGAGGCCGAAGTGGCGATCGGCAAGTTCGTCCGCCGCTTCCGCCATTTCGAGCGCGAAGGCGAGCCCGTCCGCGGCGGCCGCGCCCGCTTCCGCGGATTCCTGCGCTATCCGATGCGGGTGGCCTAGGCGGCCTCGATCTCGTCGTACTTCTTGAAGTGATAGATCGCTATCGAGATCAGCCAGCACGCCACGAAGATGCCCACGATGACGTAGCCAAGGCTGCCGAAGTTGCTGTTGAGCGCGCCGACCGCGCTCCAGAATGAGCCCTCGAGGCTGAGCCGATCCGCCACGAGACCAAGCACTTCGATCCCGCCGATGCCCACCGCGACCAGCACCGAGACGAGGGTCACGGTCATGTTGTAGTAGAGCTTCCGGACCGGTTTCACGAAGGCCCAGCCGTAGGCTCCGACCATCAAGACGCTGTCGGTCGTATCGGCCAGCGACATACCGGCGGTGAACAGCGCCGGGAATACCATGATGGACCAGATCGGCAGCCCCTTCGAGGCCTCGGCGGCGGAGATGCCGAGCAGGCCGATCTCCGTCGCGGTGTCGAAGCCGAGGCCGAACAGCAGCCCGAGCGGGTACATGTGCCAGCTCTTGCCGACCATCCGGAACAGCCGCCCGAACAATCGAGCGAGAAGGCCGCGCTTGGCGAGAAACGCGTCAAGCTCCTGCTCGGCGAAATGCCCGCTCCGGCGCAGCGCGCGGAAGCTCTGGTAGACCGATACCAGGATGAAGATGTTGGCCACCGCCACGGCGAACAGGAAAAATGCCGAGACGCTCGTCCCGATGAGGCCGCCGACCTGCTTGAAGGCCTCGAATCGGTCCTGGAGCAGTCCCGCGGTGACGGCGATCGCCGCCGCGGCGAGCACGACCACGGTCGAGTGACCCAGCGAGAAGAAGAAGCCCACCGAGACCGGTCGCTTGCCCTCCTGCATGAGCTTGCGGGTGACGTTGTCGATCGCGGCGATGTGATCCGCGTCGACCGCGTGGCGCAGCCCAAAGCTGTACGCGAGCAGAGCGGTGCCGAGGAGAAGGGGATAGCGCTCGAACGCCAGAATTGCCCAGAGCCAGGCCAGGACATTCGCCGCGATCAGCACCGCATAGATGCCGATCACTTTTCGACCCATGCCGATCGCTTCATCGCATAAGGCACGTCGAAGCAATCCCCGCATGCGAGGTTCCTCTTCCTTGACCACTGGCCGGCTACCTACCACGGGCGAGCAGCACCTTGCCACCAGTGCGTAGCGTTGCGCCGAACGAATGGCAAGTCGCGACCGTGCTGCCGACGGTTAAGGCAAGCCCGTGTAGCCGGCGGATGGTGACTTGGAGTACCAACTTCATCTCGGGCTCGATTTGCACTAGGCTTTTCGTTGCTTCCCGGCTGGTCCCAGCGAGAGGGTCGGACGCGCGTGCGGCAGTTGCGAAGGAATAGGGTCGGCATCTGGCTCGGCGTGCTCGCCGTGGCCTTCTATGCCTGGCTGCCCGGTCATTTTGCCGGACACGTGGCCTTCACGGCCCTCGACGCGCTGGCGGCCCTCGACGGCGCTCACGGGGAGCCCACGTCCCACCGCCACGCTCATCATCCCGGCGGCCACGACGAGCACCATGGCGGCACCTGCCCGATCTGTGCCGCAGCCGCGGCCTCGGCCGCACCGGCGGCAGCGATGCTGCCGGCCCTGGCGGCGCTCCCGGCCCCACGGTCGATGGCGGCTCCAGCCGGAATGGCCGAGGCGCGCGCCGTCCTCCGTGCGGTATCGCTCACTCCCTACGCTCCGCGCGGGCCGCCTCCGGCGGCCTGAGGTCAGACGTGCCACCTGGCTCGCGGCACCCGTCTTCGGGTGCTGCGCGCCATTCGTTGCCATTTCCGATTTGCGGAGACCTCGCGATGATTCGCTTTCCCCGCGGCCTGGCGGCCATCGGCGCCGCCGCGCTGCTCCTATCGAGCCCCAAGGCCGAAGCGCACGGCTTCGCCGGCGATCGCTTCTTTCCCGCCACGCTCCAGACGGACGATCCCTTCGTCGCCGACGAGATGTCGCTGCCCACCCTCACCAAGAACCCCGACGATACGACGGGCGGGCAGTCCTATTCCGTCGAGATGGATATTGCCAAGCGGCTGACGCCGAATTTTGGTCTCACCGCCGCTTATCAATGGAACTACTTCCAACCCAAGGGCGCGCCGGCGCACTACGGCTTCGGCGGGCTCAGGACCGGCGCCCAATATCAGCTGTTCATCGATGGGCCGAACGAGCTTATGGGGCTCCTCGGGCTGAACGTGAGCTGGGGACACACCGGCGCCGTCAATCACGGCGGCGCGGATGACCACACCACGCTCACGCCCACCTTCGATTTCGGCAAGGGCTTCGGGACGCTCCCCGACTCGCTCTCGTGGTTCAAGCCGCTCGCCATCACCGGCAACCTCAGCGTGGACCTGCCCACGAAGGTCAACAGTGCCGGAACGCTCAACCAGAATGTCTTCAATGCGGGCTTTGCCATCGAATACAGCCTCGAATACCTGCAGCATCATGTGCAGGACATCGGGCTCGGCGCGCCTTTCGATCGGCTGATTCCATTGGTCGAGATCACCAGCGCGACGCCGCTCAATCGCGGCTTCAACGCCGGCACGGGGCTGACCAACAAGAACGGACACGCCACGACCGGCGTCATCGCCCCCGGCGTGATCTGGGCCGGACAGTATTTCCAGATCGGCGCCGAGGCGATCATTCCGTATGGCGAGGGCCAAGGACACGGCGTCGGCGCACTATTGCAGCTGCACTTCTTCCTCGACGATCTGTTCCCGAACTCGATCGGGCGGCCGCTGCTCTCCTGGTGATGTGATGATCCATCGAGTGTTTCCCTGTCTCGTCCTCGCCGGCGCGCTCCTTTGCGCCGGCGCGGCCTCCGCCCGGGCGCATGCGTTTCTCGACCGCGCGAGCCCGGCGGTCGGCAGCACCGTGCACACGCCGCCATCCGAGGTGCGTATCCAGTACACCGAGGAACTCGAGCCCGCCTACAGCACGGCGCACGTGGAGGACGCCGCGGGCGCCACGGTGAGCACGAACGGCGCGCACGTCGACCAGACCGAGCAGAGCGTGCTGATCGTCCCGTTGGGCGCGCTCAAGCCGGGGCGCTATAAGGTGATCTGGAAGGTGCTGTCGGTCGACACCCATGTCACCAACGGCACATTCACCTTCACGGTGGCGCCCTGATGCGCCGATATTCGCACTATGCCGTGGCGTTTGCGGCGCTGCTCGGGCTTTTCGGAATCTGGCTCACGGGGCCATGGCGGAGCGGTGGTCCGCGCGACGGGAGCGCGACGCTGCAAGCTCCGTCCATCGGCGGTTCCTTCACGCTCACTGCAACCGACGGCTCGACCGTCACCGACCAGACCTACCGCGGAAAGATCATGCTGGTCTATTTCGGCTATACCTTTTGCCCCGACGCGTGCCCGACTACGCTCAATGACATCGCTGCGGCACTCGCCGAGCTGGGGGCGCTCGCCGACCGAATCCAGGCACTCTTCATCACCATAGATCCGCAGCGCGACACCCGCAAGGTGCTCGCAGATTACGCAAAGTCCTTCGATCCGCGCATCGTCGGTCTCACGGGAACGCCCGCGCAGATCGCGGTGGCGGCCAAAGCATACGGCGTCTATTACGCACCATACAAAACCGCGGACGCCCCCGGCGGCTATCTCATGGATCATACGTCCGTCGTGTTCGTCATGAACGAAGAGGGCCGCTTCGTCGCAACTTTCACCCAAGACACGCCGCCGGCGCAGATGGCCGACCGTCTGCGCAAGCTCATCGCCAAGACATCCTGAAGGAGATCCCCATGCTGAGATCGATCTTGCTCACGGCGCTGCTCGCCATCGCGGGCATTGCGCCCGCCGTGGCACAGGCCCCGACCGTCGAGGTGGGCCATGCCTGGGCGCGCGCGACGCCCGGCGGCGCCAAGACAGCGGCGCTCTACATGACGCTGGTCAACAAAGGCGCCGACGACGATCGGCTCGTCTCGGTGTCGACGCCTGTCGCCGGCAAAGCGGACCTGCACACCACCACGACCGAGAATGGCATCATGCGCATGCGGCCGATCGAAGCCCTCGACGTGAAGCCGGGGACTCCCACGGTGCTGAAGCCTGGCGGCTATCACGTCATGCTGATGGACCTGAAGGCCCCGCTGGTGGCGGGGCAGAGCTTCACCGTCAGCCTCACCTTCGAGAAGGCCGGCAAGGTCGATGTGACCGCGGTGGTGGAAAAGGTTGGTGCGATGGCGCCGGGAGCCATGCCCGGCATGAAGATGTGAGGAGTCGGCGATGAGCGTGTCCGAGATCGACGCGGCCGACAGCGCCGCGCGCAACTGGCGCAGCGAGGAGCCCGGGCCGATCCACCTGGGCAGCGATCGGCACAAGGTGCTGTTCAGCCGCATGCTGCTCGACACCTTCAACCCGTACAAGCCGGCGGTGATCGACTGGCCGCGCCTCGATGCCGCCGCGCGCAACCGGCTCGTGAGCCTGCCGATCTGGGACATCGCCGTGCAGACCGAGGGCAAGGCAAGCCTCAACGTCAACACCTATGCCGCGACTGTCGCCGATCCGCTGCTCAAGCAGGCAATCGAGCTCAACGGGTTCGAGGAAGGGCGGCATAAGACCGTGCTCGCGAACCTGGTTCAGGCGTACGGCATTCCTCTTGGCGCGGAGCCGCCGTACCCCGTTCCGCGCGATCCCGAATGGTCTTTCATGAAGACCGGCTACAGCGAGTGCATCGACAGCTTCTTCGCCTTCGGCCTCTTCGAGCTGGCGCGGCGCTCCGGCTATTTTCCGCCGGAATTGGTGGCCACATTCGAGCCCGTAATGCAGGAGGAGGGCCGCCACATCACTTTCTTCATCAACTGGGCCGCCTGGCATCGCCGCAATCTGCCGTGGTGGCGCCGGCCGTTCTTCGAGGCCAAGGTGCTCGCCGTCTGGGCATTCCTGATCTGGGAGCGCATCAGCATCGCGCGCGGGCTCGGCGCCGAACCGCAGGACGCCAATTTCACCGTGACGGGAAGCGCCTCGATCGGCGTCGACATCTCGACGGTCGAGCTTCTGGATATCTGCCTCGCGGAGAACGACCGTCGGCTGTCGGGCTACGATCCGCGCCTGCTGCGGCCCGCCGTGGTGCCGCGGCTGGTACGCCTCGCGCGGCGCTTCATGGCCAAACCCAGCACCGACACGGTGAAGTTCGGTTCGGAGGCGCACAAGGAGCTGTTCTGTCGCCATTTCAAGGCCAGCTACCAGCACTATGTGCCGGCGGAGCTGCCTTGGCCCGAGCTCAATGCGGCCGCCCTAGAGAGGCTCCGCGCGGTACCGTTCTGGCAGGAGGTGTTGCACACGGAACTGCGCGCCGGCGCCATCGTCGCGCAATTCGCCAAGACCGTTGAGGATCCCATGCTCAGGGAGGCGATCGACCTGCAGGGCTTCGAGGAGACGCGGCACGCCGAACTCCTGCGCGAGATGATCCGCCGCTACGGCATCGAGGTGCGCGAGCAGCCGCTCGATCCGCTGCCGGACGACATCGAGACCGCCTTCAAGGATTTCGGCTTCGGCGAGTGCATGGATTCTTTCCTGGGCTTCGGCGTGTTCAAGATCGCCCGCGAGGCCGGCTTCCTGCCGGAGCCGATGTTCGAGATCTTCGACACCCTCATGTACGAGGAGACCCGCCATATCGTGTTCTTCGTCAACTGGATGGCCTACCGTCAAGTCCGGCAGGGCCGGGGCGCGCGCTGGCGTCGAGTGGCCGCATCGCTCCGATTCTACGTTCGCGCGCTTCGCCGCCTCGTCGGCACGGCCCGGCGCGGCGCCCAAGCAAGCGACGGCAAGGACTTCTCGGCCACGCAGGCCAGCGTGTTCCTCGAGGGTTTCACATTCCGGCGCTTTCTCGAAGAGTGCTACGCCGAGAACGCGCGTCGCATGAGCGTGATGGACGAGGGCCTTCTACGGCCCGCCTTCCTACCGCGGCTTGCCGACGCGGCGCTCAGGAGCCTGCGTCTGTGGTCGCGCGGAGCGGAGATCCGGCGGTGAAGCGGCTCACCCTCGCCGTCGCGATCGCCGGAATTCTCCTCGGCACCGTGCTGGTGGGATATTTCGGCTTCCGCGAAGTCGGTCACGCGCTCTTCGCAGTCGGCTTGGCGGGCTTCGTCGCCATCGTCGCTTATCACCTCGCCGGCATGGCATTGCTGGGATTCTGCTGGTACCTGCTGGCGCCGCGCCCGGCATCCCCTTCGGTCTTCATCTGGGGTCGGCTCATCCGAGATTCCGGCTCCGAGGTTCTGCCGCTGTCGCAGCTCGGCGGCTTCGTAATGGGAGCGCGGGCGACGATGCTGCTCGGGGTCTCCGGTGCAGTCGCCGTCGCCTCTACCATCGTCGACGTGACCCTGGAGGTGCTGGGGCAGCTGGGCTACACCGCGATCGGGCTCGCCATCCTGGCGCAGCTCCGGCCCGACACGCCGCTCATCGGATGGACCGCAATCGGCCTCACCGTCGGGCTCGCCGCCGTGATGGGGTTTATCGCAGTGCAGCGTCGGGGCTCGCGCCTTGTGGAGAGAGTTCTCTGGCGCGTGGCGCGGCGCTGGAGCCAAGGGGCGATAGCGACGGTGCGCTCGATACACGACGAGCTCGCCGCCATTTATCGTCGCCGCGGCACGATCGGCTTGGCAGGGCTGCTCCATCTCGCCGCCTGGGTCGCCAGCAGCCTCGAGGCCTGGATCGCGCTTCGCCTCATGGGCGCCGATCTCGGCATCGGCGCGGTGATCGCCGTCGAGAGCCTGCTCTACGCGATCCGCAGCGTCGCCTTCGCGGTTCCCAACGCGGTCGGGGTGCAGGAGGGTGCCTACATCGTGCTGGGCGCCGCTTTCGGGTTGACGCCGGAGATCGCACTCGCTCTCTCCCTTCTGAAGCGCGCTCGGGACCTCGTCATCGGCCTCCCCGCGCTGCTCGCGTGGCAGGCTCTGGAGGGGCGTCGATTGTTGAACGCATCAATTCTTATCGACAGTGCGTCAACCGCAGAGAACGGGTTCATCTCGCCGCGAGAGCGTACTTCCAGTCGAGCTCTCTAACGGAGATCTCGTTCAACAGCTTCGTCGCCATCGCGTCGGCAAAGGAATGAAAGTCGTCGATCTGCAGCACAAAGGAGCCGGAACCGCCCATCACGTTCTCGCGGTAGTAGTTCGGCAGCCCGCCCGGCGGCTGGGTGTGTGCGATAAAACCGAAATTCGGGTTCAGGTTGATGATGGCGAGCCCGTTGATCACGAAGCCTTTGGCGACAGCATCGTCGCGCGCAGCCTTGATGTCGCGTCCGGCATTGTTCGTGCCGTCGCCGGAGACGTCGATCACTTTGCGCGAGCTCGTCAAGCCGGATGCCTCGAAGCGCCTCACGGCGAAATCGATGGCGGCGCTGATCGAGGTTCGGCCCGCGAACGAGCGCGGCGCCGCGAGGATCTGATCCGCCACGACCGCGCCGCTCTCGCCGTCGCGGATTACGGTCCAGTCCACGACGACTTTCTGCTCGTCATCACCCGACCACTCGATGAAGGTGACGCCGATCGCGCCAACGACGCCCGACCGGATCGCGCTCAGCACACGCGGGTCGGTCAACGCCGTCGCGAAGCCTTCCCGCTGGAGGCGAAACTCGTCGTTGTCCACGCTGCGAGATACATCGGCGATGAGGGCAAGCTGAAGATCGACCTCTTCGGCTTTCGCGGCGGTTCCGACGCTGACCAGAAGTACAAGGAGTGCGCCGACAACGATGGCGATGGCCCGAGGCATGAAGTTCGTCCTCCAAGGATCTCTGCTCGATAGGATTCGTCGAAAGCTTCAATCGGTTCCGTATCATATAGCGCAGTCGGACAGTCGGACTACCGTCGCCGGCTGCGGACCGAAACCTGTTCAACGATGGTACCCTCTATTCCACGACGATTTCCCCGATCATTCCCGCCCAATCGTGGTCAGCGCAGATCAGCTTGAAAGTGCCGGATTGCCGTGCGATGAAAAAAAGATCCTTTTTGTCTCCGGGCTGCATGACGATCTCGGCTCCGTAACTGCCGACCACCTCGGGGTTGCGGATCTCGACCGCCTTCAGAAACTCGGGCGCGGTGAACTCGTGCATCTCGCCTCCTTTGTTTTCGAGATGCAGCCGGTAGGCGATGCCGCGGCGGAAGACGAGATGATCCGGCACGAACCGGTAATCCACGAGATCCACCGCGACGGTTTCCACCTTCGACCAGTCGACGGCGATTGGAGAGTGGGGACCCCCGGCACACGCCGCCACGAGAACCACGAGGCTGGTCAGAAATCGGGCTGTCGCGGCCACAGATTCAACCTCCATGCCCAGTGGGTCTTGATGCTATCCCAGCGGTGGGAAGGCTGCGAGGTCTCGACGCATCGCTGACGGCGTGATGTGGAGGGCGGTCGACACCCAGGTGACCAAGGGCGGGTTCGGCTTCATAGTAGCGCCCCAATGCCCGAGCCGATGGCCCTAATCCGCGCCGCGCACTACGCGGCGACCTTGCTGACCAGCGGGGCCCTGGTGTTTTGGGCCTTCGTGTTGCCGGCGAAGCGGAGCTGCATCGTCGCGTCGCGACATCGCGCCTGGACGGTATCGGGGGCGACGCTCGCGTTTCTGTCGGCGGTGCTCTGGCTCGGGGGACAAGCCGCTGCGTTTCCGCCTCCGCCAGGCCCCGCGACGCCTGGATTGGTCTTGCGTGCCCTGGACATTCTCGGCGGTACCAGCTTTGGGCACGCCTGGATCGTGCGGCTTGTCCTGCTCCTGGCGTTCGCGCTGGTCGTTCTGACCAAGCCGACGCGTCCACGGCTCGGTGGGGCGGCCTTGCTGGGGTTGGCGGCGACCGCAACCCTGGCCTTTGCGGGCCACGCGGCGGCAGGGGATGCTCTGCGCCGAGACGCGGACATGCTGCACCTCTCGCTTGCGGCGCTCTGGCTCGGCGGCCTGCTGCCGCTCGCGGCTCTCCTGCGTGCCGCCAGCCGCAACGCCTCCGCCCGGGCACTGTCTGATGCCCAGGCGGCGACGCGGCGCTTCTCGAACCTGGGTGTCGCGATCGTAGGCTGGTTGCTCGCCACGGGTCTCGTCAACGCTTGGGCGCTCGTGGGCACGATCCCCAACCTCATTGGCACGCCCTACGGCCAGCTGCTCACCCTCAAGATTTTTCTCTTTCTCTCGATGGTGGGAATTGCCGTAGTGAATCGCCAAGTCCTGACGCCCACGCTCGAGAGTGCGGGCGCGCGGTCGCCCGTCGCCGCCCGGCGCCTCGCGCGCAACGCCCTCGTCGAGGCCGCGCTCGGGCTGCTGATCCTCGCCGACGTCGGGGTGCTAGGCATCTCAGCTCCGGCAGCGCACGAACAGATAAGCTGGCTGCTTCCAACCACCTGGAGCCTCGCCGCCGTCACTGGCCAACCTGCCTGGCAGCTGGCGGCAGTGGCGGGGGCCTTCCTGGTAGTGGCCGGTCTAACGCTGGCGGGCTTTGCGGCGCTTGGACGCCGGCACCGTGGCGTTGGAATCGCCGGCGGCGCCGGGATTGCGTTCATGGGCGTCGTGCTCGGCGGCGTGGCACTTTCCGAACCCGCAGTGCCCACGATTTATCTGGCTTCGCCCTTGCCTTATTCCGTCACGACGGTGGCGGCGGGCGAACATACCTTCGCCGAGCAATGCGTCGCGTGCCACGGTCCCCATGGCTATGGCGACGGGCCCGCCGGGGCAGCCCTGCCCGTGAAGCCCGCCGATCTCGCGCGCCAGCACGTCGGCCACCACACCGACGGAACCTTCTTCTGGTGGATCAGTCACGGCAAGGGCAAGGACGCGATGCCGGCGTTCGCCGACGTGCTCGACGAGCAGCAGCGTTGGGAGGCGATTGCCTTCCTGCACGCACAATTCGACGCCGAGACGGCGCAGCGCCTGGGTCCGCGCATCGATCCCGCGCTCCGCATCGCGGCACCCGATTTCGCCTACGAGCGCGGCGGCGGCGGCCAGCAGACGCTCAGCATGCTGCGCGAGGCGTGGTCGGTGCTGCTGGTGCTTTACACGCTGCCCGCCTCGGAAGCTCGCCTCAAGAGCCTCGCCGAGGCCGCCAAGCAGCTCGACCTCGGCGGCCTGCGGGTCGTCGCGGTTCCGCTCGGCGAGGGCGCGGAGAAAGGGCCCATCTTTACACCGAGCGATCCCGATCTCGTCGGCACTTATGAGCTGTTCCGCAAGCGAGGCGACGATGAAGCCGCGCCGCCCGATCATCTCGAATTCTTCATCGATGCCTGGGGCTACATGCGGGCGCGCTTTACCGCCGGCGACGCGCCAACGCCCGCGCAACTGGTGGCGATGATGGAGGCGGTCGACCGCGAGCCCCCTCCGCCACCCGTGGGCGCGGCCGCACACACCCACAGTCACTGAGGGCCACGGCTCCCGCCTGGCCGGCGATCCGTGCTAGCTTTCCCGCGCCCATGAACGACCTCCCTGAAGCCGCCGCCTCGCGTCCGCTTGCCGCGGGCGAGGCGACGCCAGCGATGGCGCAGTACCTGGAGATCAAGCGGCAGCATCCGGACTGCCTGCTTTTCTACCGGATGGGCGATTTCTACGAGATGTTCTTCGAGGACGCCCAGCGCGCCTCGGCGACGCTCGACATCGCGCTCACCAAGCGCGGCCGGCACGAGGGCGAGGATATCCCCATGTGCGGCGTCCCCGTGCACGCCGCCGAGGCCTATCTCTCGCGCCTCATCCGCAGGGGCTTCCGCGTCGCGGTCTGCGAGCAGATGGAGGAGCCGAGCCAGAGGAAGAGCGGCAAGGCCCCCCTGAGACGGGCGGTGGTGCGCGTGGTGACGCCCGGCACGCTCACCGAGGACACGCTCCTCGACGCGCGCCGGCATAACTATCTGGCGGCGCTGGCGGAGGCCGTGGGCGAGCTTGGCCTTGCCTGGCTCGACCTCTCGACCGGCGATTTCGCGGTGCAGCCGGTGACCTCTGGCGCGCTCGACGCGGCGCTGGCGCGGCTGTCGCCGGGCGAGATTCTGGTCGCCGATCGCCTCTTGCAGAAGCCGGATCTTTTCGAATTGCTGGGAGCCTGGAAAGAGCGGTTGACGCCGCTCCCCGCGCAACGCTTCGACAGCGAGAGCGGGCGCAAGCGGCTCGAGAGCACGTTCGGCGTCGCGACGCTCGAGGGCTTCGGCGCTTTCGGTCGCGCGGAGCTAGCGGCGGCGGGCGCGCTGGTGGACTACGCGACGCTGACGCAGCAGGGCAAGCTGCCGCGACTGACGCCACCGCAGCGGGTCGCCGCCGGCGCCGCCATGGAGATCGACGCCGCGACGCGGCGTAACCTCGAGCTCACGGAGACGCTCGCGGGGGAGCGCCGCGGCAGCCTGCTCGCCATCATCGACCGAACCGTCACCGGCGCGGGCGCCCGGCTGATCGCGGAGTGGCTGGCAGCGCCGCTTACCGATCCCGCAGGAATCGCCACGCGGCACGATGCAATCGACGGCTTTCTCGCGGACGAGCGCCTGCGGGCAGACCTCCGCGCCGAACTCAAATCCGTCGCCGACATCGAACGCGCCATGGCTCGACTGGCGCTCGGACGGGGCGGGCCACGAGACCTCGCGGCGCTCAAGGCAACGTTGGAAGCCAGCGCCGAGCTGCGTCGGCGCCTGCGCGCGGCAGCGCTGCCCGCATCGCCCGCGCTGATCGCCGCCGCCGAGCGAGATCTCGGCGAGCACGGCGTGCTGGTGGACCGGCTCGGCCGCGCGCTCGGACCCGATCTGCCGCTGCTCGCGCGCGACGGCGGGTTCATCGCCGCGGGCTACTCGGCGGAGCTCGACGAGCTGAAGGCGCTCCGCGACGAGAGCCGGCGCCTGATCGCCTCACTGCAGAGCCGTTATGTCGGCGAGACCGGTGTCTCGAATTTGAAAATCCGGCACAACAACGTGCTCGGCTACTACATCGAGGTGACGGCGGTGCAGGCGCCGAAGCTGGGCGCCGGGTTCATCCATCGCCAGACCATGGCGAACGCGATGCGTTTCACCACGACGGAGCTGAGCGAGCTCGAGAGCAAGATCCTGAACGCCGCCGACAAGGCGCTGGCCCTCGAGCTCAAGCTCTTCGAGGATCTGGTGGGCGAGGCCTTGGCGCGGGGCGACGAGATCGCGCGCACGGCGGCCGCGCTGGCGCTCCTCGACGGCACGGCGGCCTTGGCGGAGCTCGCGGCGAGCGAGCGCTGGTGCCGGCCGGAGGTCGGTGCCGGAACCGGCTTCGCGATCGTCGGCGGCCGGCATCCGGCGGTGGAGGCGGCGCTGCGTCAGAGCAGCCAGGCGAGCTTCGTCGGGAACGACTGCGACCTCGGCGAGAGCCAGCGGCTCTGGCTGGTCACCGGGCCGAACATGGCCGGCAAGAGCACTTTCCTGCGCCAGAACGCGCTGATCGCGATCTTGGCGCAGATGGGATCGTTCGTGCCGGCGGACCGCGCGTCGCTGGGCGTGGTCGACCGGCTCTTCAGCCGCGTGGGCGCCGCCGACGATCTCGCCCGCGGCCGGTCCACCTTCATGGTGGAGATGGTCGAGACCGCGGCCATCCTCAACCAGGCGACGCCGCGCTCGCTCGTCATCCTCGACGAGATCGGCCGCGGCACCGCGACTTTCGACGGACTCTCGATCGCGTGGGCCACGGTCGAGCACCTGCACGATGTGAGCCGCTGCCGCGCGCTCTTCGCCACGCACTACCACGAGCTTACCGCGCTGGCCTCGCGCTTGCCGGCGCTCTCGTGCCGGACCATGCGGGTGAAGGAATGGCAGGACGAGGTCGTGTTCCTGCACGAAGTCGCCGCCGGCGCCGCCGACCGCTCCTACGGCATCCATGTGGCGAAGCTCGCGGGCCTGCCGGCAGCGGTACTCCACCGCGCGGAGGAGGTGCTGGCGCTCCTCGAAAAGAGCGAGCAGTCGGGCGATCTCGCGCGGCTCGCCGAGGACCTGCCGCTCTTCAGCGCCGCGCGGCCGAAGGGCGCGGCGGTGACGCGAGACTCCGTCGTCGAGAAGGCTCTCGCCGAGACGCACCCCGACGCGCTGACGCCGCGCGAGGCGTTGGAACTGCTCTACAAGCTCAAAGCGATGCTGCCGAAGGATCCGGGGTAGCGCCGCCGCATGTCACGCGGTCGGCTTGTAGTCGGTCGCGTAGCCGGGATTGACCGCGGGGCGTATGGCATTGGGGTAGTTCCAGTCGGTCTTGACGTCGACCTCGACACCCTTGATGGCGCGGAAGACGTCGTAGGCGTTGGCGATCGAGACGAACTGGTCGTAGATCCGCGCGCCCTTGGACGTGTTGCGCCCGCAATAGGCGCGCACCGTGCCGGTACCGAACATGCGGTCGATCACGCCCACGGTCACGTCAAGCTCCTGGATGCGATCGTAATCGACGCTCTTGAAGGAGGTGCCGACGACGCCACTCCGCATCAGGAGCCGGCGGTTGGTGTAGGCGTAGACGGTGTTGCTGTGGACCATCACGAGATAGCCCGCATAGAGCAGACTGCCCCAGGCCGGGAAGGCGTGCAGGAAGCCGAAAGCAAAGAGGAACAGATCCGCCTGCCCCTTGGAGGCAGTCGCCGCCTTGCCGAGGATGCCCAGATCCATGAGCCCCCAGACGGCGCCGAAGAGCACGAAGGGCACGGCGTGCAGCACGAAGGGCCAGAACACCGGCCGCCCGGTCCAGAGGATCTTCTCGCCGGGCTCGGTTACCGCCTCGAATTCCGGCGGAAGCTTGGGGTCCTGCAGCATCGGGGCGCGCCTGCCATCGCGGATGGTGACGATCAGGCGCGGAGCCTCATCCAGACGGCCTTACGATTCCGTAAACGGCCGGCCGAGGCTCGCACTGCCTCGGCCGGTTCCCTGAGCGAGCGGGCGGTCGCCTACTCGTATTCGCCCTCGATGTCCTTCCCGGTGTAGTCCTTCATCATGGCCGTCGCGATGATCGTGATGATCGCGCAGAACAAGATGTAGCCCGCGATGGCGTAGCCCGATTTGTAGATCCCGAAGAGCCAACCCGCGATGATCGGCGCCGGGCCGCCGGCGATGATCGAGGCGAGCTGGTAGCCCAGGGAACAGCCGCTGTAGCGGAGGCGGCCGGTGAAAGACTCCGCGATCAGGGCGGCTTGCGGGCCGTACATCATGTCGTGCGGCACGAGCGAGAGAAAAATCGCGATGAAGATCAGCGCCGTCGAGCCGCTGTTCAACAGTCCGAAATAAACGAAACCGAAGATTCCCACCGTAACCGCGCCCAGCATGTACATCTTCTTGCGGCCGATCAGGTCGGAGATGTGGCCTGAAAGGGGAATGGAGATGAAGGAGAGCACGGAGGCGGCCATGACAGCCTCGAGCAGGAAGTTCCGGTCGACCTTGAGCACACCCGTCCCATAAGCGAATACATAGGTCGTGAAGATGTAGAACGGTGCCTGCTCGGCGAGTCGCACGAAGGCGGAGGTTATGATCTCCTTCCAATTGCGCTTGATGACCAGGACCATAGGCTGGCGCTCGATCTTCTTCTCGGCCACCAGCTTGTTGAAGACCGGTGTCTCCAGGATGCCCAGTCGAATCCAAAGGCCGATGCCGACCAGGACGATGCTGAGGACGAAGGGAATCCGCCAACCCCAGGCAATGAACGCGTCGCCGGGCGCCAAGGCGCTGAAGGCGAGGAAGGCGAGGTTCGAGAGCAGGAGACCGCAGGGTACTCCGAACTGCGGCCAGGACGCGACGAAGCCGCGTGAGCCAGGCGTGCGTGCCCATTCCATCGAGAGCAGCACCGAGCCGCCCCATTCGCCACCCACGCCGATCCCTTGGATCATCCGCAGCACGGTCAGAATGATGGCACCCCAGATGCCGATGCTTTCATAGGAGGGGACGAAGGCAACCAGGAATGTCGCAATGCCCATGATCATCAAGGTTGCGATCAGCGTCGCCTTGCGCCCGATGCGGTCGCCGTAATGTCCGAAAATCAAGGCACCGATCGGTCGACCGACAAAGCCGATGAAGTAGACGCCGAAAGACAAGAGCTGTCCCGCCAGCGGATCCTCTTGCGGGAAATAGAGCTTCCCGAACACGATCGCCGTCACCAGCCCGTAGAGAAAGAAGTCGTACCACTCGATCGCGGTGCCCACAGTGCTCGCGATGATCGCGCGCCTCAGTTGCTTGGCGTGCTCGGTGTCCGACATTGTCCCCGCTGTGGCTACCATTTCCCATCTCCCTCCAAGGTTGCGCCTATGCGGCTTAGGGTGCGGAAACCCGCGGGTTTCCGCGCTCTTTCCTGCGTCGCGGCGCCGTGCTGCCCCTGACCGGCGATCTCAACGACTCCAATAGGATAACCCGCGCCGGCGCGCGCTCCAAGCCCGGTGCTTCGTCGAATCGCCGAAAATGCTAGAGTACGGGCGATGACCGCCGCCCTTGCCCAACCCATGAAACAACGGGAGATCGTCGACCGACTCGCGATCTACGAGCGTCTCATGGCGCTGGCCGAGAAGGGCGAGCCCGACCGCCGGCGGGTGGCCGAGGCATTGAAAGAGGCGCTGCAGACGGGCCGTGCCGAGGTGCGCGAGCGTTTCGAGGCGGGCGCCCTCGGGAGCGATACCGTACGCTCCCTCAGCTTCCTGATGGATCAGCTGATCCGCGCGCTGCACGATTTCGTCATGTCCGCGGTTTATCCGCTGGCCAACCCGACCGCGGGCGAGCACATGGGGGTGGTGGCCGTGGGCGGCTACGGCCGCGGCGAGCTTGCGCCCTACTCCGACATCGATCTCCTGTTCCTGCTGCCCTACAAGGCGACGCCGCACACCGAGCAGGTGGTGGAGTACCTGCTCTATACGCTGTGGGACCTCGGCCTCAAGGTCGGGCATGCGACCCGCTCGGTCGAGGAGTGCATCCGCCAAGCGCGCGCCGACCGGACCGTCCGCACCGCGCTCCTGGAGGCGCGGTACCTCTGGGGCGACCAGAAGCTCTATGCCGACCTGCGCCAGCGCTTCGAGGCCGACATCATCAAGGGCGGCGCGGCGGAATTCGTGGAGGCGAAGCTCGCCGAGCGCGACCAGCGCCATAACCGGCTCGGCGACAGCCGCTATCAGGTCGAGCCCAACGTCAAGGAGGGGAAAGGCGGGTTGCGCGACCTTCACACGCTCTTCTGGATCGCGAAATACATCTACCGGATCGAGGACGTCTCGAGGCTGGTCGAGCTCAACGTGCTCTCCCTCGAGGAGTCCCAGCGCTTCGCGCGCGCGCAGAATTTCCTCTGGACCGTGCGCTGCCATCTGCATTGGCTCTCAGGCCGAGCCGAGGACCGGCTCACCTTCGATTTCCAGAGCGAGATCGGCCGGCGCATGGGCTACACCGACCACGCGGGCACGCGCGGCGTCGAGCGCTTCATGAAGCACTATTTCCTGGTCGCCAAGGACGTCGGCGACTTGACGCGCATCTTCTGCGCGGTGCTCGAGGCTCAGCAGCAGAGGAAGCCCAAGTTCTCGCTTAGGAGCTGGGGTCTCTTCAAGAAGCAGGTCGAGGGATTTCCGGTCGAGGGCGACCGGCTCGACGTCGGCTCCGACACCGCCTTCCGCGACGATCCCGTCACCCTGATCCGGCTCTTCCACGTCGCCGACCACCACGGGCTCGACATCCACCCGCACGCCCTGCGGCTGATCACCCAGTCGCTGAAGCTCGTCGACGCCAAGCTGCGCGCGAACCCCGAGGCGAACCGTCTCTTCATGGAGATCCTGACCTCGCGGAAGGATCCCGCGACCGCGCTCCGGCGCATGAACGAGGCCGGCGTCTTCGGCCGCTTCGTGCCGGATTTCGGCCGCGTGGTCGCGCAGATGCAGTACGACATGTACCACCACTACACGGTCGACGAGCACACGATCTTCGCGATCGGCATCCTGCACGACATCGAGACGGGCAAGCTCAAGGACGAGTTGCCGCTCGCGACCTCGATCATGCCGACCATCGATTCGCGCCGCGCGCTGTTCCTGGCGGTGCTGCTGCACGACATCGCCAAGGGCCGCGGCGGCGACCACTCGATCCTGGGCGAGGGCGTCGCGCAAAAGCTCGGACCGCGCCTGGGCTTGACCGACGAGGAGACCGAGGCGGTCGCATGGCTGGTGCGCTGGCACCTGCTCATGAGCAACACCGCCTTCAAGCGCGACATCGACGATCCCCAGACCATCCAGGACTTCGCCGCGAAGGTGCAGTCTCCCGAGCGGCTGAAGCTGCTCCTCATATTGACGGCCGCCGACATCCGCGCGGTCGGCCCCAAGGTGTGGAACGGCTGGAAGGCGAGCCTGCTGCGCGAGGTCTATCACCGCACCGCCGGCGTGATGTCGGGCGGCCTCATCTCGACCGAGCGCGACCAGCGGATCGCCGCGGCGCAGGAGGCCGTGCGCAAGCTGCTGCCGGATTTCTCCGCGGAGGAGATCGCGGCTTTCGAGGCGCGGGGCTATCCCTCCTACTGGGTCTCCTTCGAGCCCGAGGAGCTCGCGCGCCATGCGCGGCTCATGCGCGAGGCGGAAGCGCGCGGCCAGCCGCTCACGGTCGATACGCGCGTCGACCCCAGGGCTTCCGTCACGGAGGTCACCGTCTATACCGGCGATCACCCCGGCCTCTTCTCGCAGATCGCGGGCGCGCTGGCGCTCGGCGGCGCCAACATCGTCGACGCCAAAATCCTGACCATGTCGAACGGCATGGCGCTCGACACCTTCCTGGTCCAGGACGCCGAGGGCGGCGCCTTCGACCGGCCGGAGAAGCTCGCGAAGCTTGCCGTCATCTTCGAGCGCGTGCTGGCGGGCGAGCACGACCCGCAGATCGAGCTCGCCAAGCCCAAGCGCTATCCCACGCGCACCCGCACGATGCAGGTGCCGCCGCGCGTCCTCATCGACAACGCTGCCAGCGCCACCCACACTGTGATCGAGGTGAACGGGCGCGACCGTCCCGGCATCCTCTTCGAGCTCACGCGCGCGCTGACCCGGCTCAATCTGCAGATCAACTCCGCGAAGATTTCGACCTACGGCGAGAAGGTCGTCGACGTCTTCTACGTCAAGGACCTGTTCGGCCACAAAATCGAGCACGATCAGAAGCTGCACGACATCCGCGCGCGCCTGACCGAGGTGCTGGGCGAGCCCGCCGCTCCCGCCGCCGAACCGCCGGTCCGCCCGAGGCGCGCGGGCGAGGTGGCGGCGGAGTAGCCGACCCCGAGGAGGCAGCCATGCTGGTGCATACCAATCTCGCCGAGCGCGCCGTCACGGACACGGCGAGCCTGCCTTGGGTCCCATCGCCGCTGCCCGGCGTCGAGCGCAAGATGCTGGAGCGCGACGGCGGCGAAGTCGCGCGGGCGACCAGCCTGGTGCGCTATGCCGCGGGGAGCGCCTTCGATGCCCATGAGCATGGCGGCGGCGAGGAGTTCCTCGTGCTCGAGGGCGTATTCTCCGACGAGAGCGGCGATTATCCGACCGGCACCTACGTTCGCAATCCCCCGGGCTCTCGTCATCGCCCCTTCAGTCGAGAGGGCTGCGTGCTCTTCGTGAAGCTGCGCCAGATCGAGCCGGACGACGGCGCACGCGTGGTGGTCGACACCGCGAAGACGCCGTGGCAGCCCTATCCCGGCGCCGGTGGGCTCGACATGATCATGCTGCATACCCATGGCGGCGAGCGCGTCTATCTCGCGCGCTGGGCGCCGGGCGCCAGCTATCCGATGCACCAGCACGCCGGCGGTGAGGAGAGCTACGCGCTCTCCGGCGAATTCGGCGACAACCTCGGCACCTATCCCGCGGGCACCTGGATTCGCAATCCCGTCGGCAGCGAGCACGCGCCGTTCTCAAGGCACGGTGCGGTGCTTTACGTGAAATCGGGACATTTGCTCAATCCGGCAACCTGGAGCCGGCCGGCCACTTAGGGATTTCGTGGCTGTCGATGGCGGAACGATCATGCGTCCTTCGACGCGCGGCCCAACGGGCCGCTTGCTCAGGATGAGGGAAATTGATCGGGACCGCTCTATGGTCCTCATCCTGAGCAAGCGAAGCGCGTCGAAGGACGTCCGGAAGCCGACCCTACGGATGCCCGCTACTCCCGCAGGTCCTCGAAGAATTCCTTCACGCGGGAGAAGAAGCCTTCGGCTTCGGGGCTGGTGGCGCGCTTGCCGTCGCCGGCTTCGGCGAATTCGCGCATCAGCTCCTGCTGGCGCTTGGTGAGGTTCACCGGCGTCTCCACGGTGACCTCGATGTACATGTCGCCCCGCGAGGGCGAGCGCAGCACGCTCATGCCCTTGCCCTTGAGACGGAATTGCCGGCCGGTCTGGGCGCCCGCGGGGATCGTGAGCTTGGCGCGGCTGCCGTCGATCGCGGGCACCTCGATGGTGCCGCCGAGCGCCGCGGTCGTGATGTCGATCGGCACTCGGCACTGGATGTTGGCGCCGTCGCGCTGGAAGAAGCGGTGCGGCTTCACCGAGAGGAAAATATAGAGGTCGCCGGGCGCGCCGCCGCGCAAGCCCGCCTCGCCCTCGGCCGAGAGCCGGATCCGATTGCCGTCCTCGACGCCAGCGGGGATCGAGACCGAGAGGGTCTTCTCGCGACGCACGCGGCCCTGGCCGCTGCAGACCCGGCAGGGATTCTCGATCACGCGCCCGCCGCCGTGACAGGTGGGGCAGGTGCGCTCGATGGTGAAGAAGCCCTGCTGCGCGCGCACGCGGCCGTGGCCATGGCAGGTCGGACAGGTGACGGGTTTCGATCCCGCCTCGGCGCCGGTGCCGCTGCAGGATTCGCAGGCGATCAGCGTCGGCACCCGCACGCTCGCCTGCTTGCCCTTGAAGGCCTCCTCGAGGGTGATCTCCATGTTGTAGCGGAGGTCGTTGCCGCGCGTCGCGCTCTGCTGGCCGCGCCGCCCGCCCATGAAGTCGCCGAACATCTCGTCGAAAATGTCGGCGAAGCCCGCGGCAAAGCCGAAATCGCCGGGCCCCGCGCCGCGGCCGCCGTTCTCGAAGGCGGCATGGCCGTAGCGGTCATAGGCCGCGCGCTTCTGATCGTCCTTCAGGACGTCATAGGCCTCGTTGATGTCCTTGAATTTCTGCTCCGCCGCCTTGTCCCCGGGATTCCGGTCGGGGTGCCATTGCATGGCGAGCTTGCGGTAGGCCTTCTTCAGATCCTCGGCGCCGGCGCCCTTCGTTACACCCAGCAGCTCGTAAAAATCCTGCTTCGCCATCGCAGAGCCCTAGACCCAAATTGAGATCGTAATCGTGCGCGACTCATTTCGGGAAACAGCGCGCGCCATCCCCCACCCTACCCTCCCCCTCGAGAGGGGAGGGGCAATGAATTGGGTCGTCTCAGAATCCCTTCCCCCCTCGAGGGGAAGGGTTAGGGCGGGGGGTCGTGGCTCAGGCATCGCGGACGCCGCGAGCCTTCAGGCTTGGCCGCGCTTCTTCTCGTCGACCTCTTCGAAATCGGCATCGACCACCTTGTCGTCGCCGGCGGGCTTGCCCTGGCCCGGTTGCGGTCCAGCCTCACCGCCCGGCCCCGGCTGCTGCGGACCCGCGCCCTCGGTCTTGTACATGGCCTCGCCGATCTTCTGCGCCGCCTGCAACAGGCTCTGCGTCTTCGCCTTGATGGCGGCCAGATCCTCGCCGGAGGCCACGGTCTTGAGATCGGCGACCGCGGCCTCGACGGTCTGGCGCTCGGCCGCTGGCACCTTGTCGCCGCCGTCCTTGATCGCCTTCTCCGCCATGTGGATCGCCGACTCCGCGTGGTTCTTGGCGTCGATCAGCTCGCGCCGCTTCTTGTCCTCCTCGGCGTGCACCTCGGCGTCCTTCACCATCTTCTCGATATCGGCCTGCGAGAGGCCGCCCGAGGCCTGGACCCGGATCTGCTTCTCCTGGCCCGTCGCCTTGTCCTTGGCGGAGACGCTGACGATGCCGTTGGCGTCGATGTCGAAGGTGACCTCGACCTGCGGCACGCCGCGTGGCGCCGGCGGGATGCCGACCAGGTCGAACTGGCCCAGCAGCTTGTTGTCCGACGCCATCTCGCGCTCACCCTGGAAGACGCGGATGGTGACCGCGGTCTGGTTGTCCTCGGCGGTCGAGAAGGTGTTGCTCTTCTTGGTGGGGATCGTGGTGTTGCGGTCGATGAGACGCGTGAACACGCCGCCCAGCGTCTCGATGCCAAGCGACAGCGGCGTCACGTCGAGCAGCAGCACGTCCTTGACTTCGCCCTTGAGCACGCCCGCCTGGATCGCGGCGCCGACGGCGACGACCTCGTCCGGGTTGACGCTGCGGTTCGGCTCCTTGCCGAAGAACTGCTTCACCGCCTCGATCACCTTGGGCATACGGGTCATGCCGCCGACCAGGATCACTTCCTGGATCTCGGAGGCCTTGAGGCCCGCGTCCTTGAGCGCGTTCTTGCAGGGCTCGATGGTCTTCTGGATGAGATCGTCCACCAGCGCCTCGAGCTTCGCGCGCGTCAGCTTGATGTTGAGGTGCTTGGGTCCGGTCTGGTCCGCGGTGATGAACGGCAGGTTCACCTCGGTCTGGGTCGCCGAGGAGAGCTCGATCTTCGCCTTCTCCGCGGCCTCCTTGAGGCGCTGGAGCGCAAGACGATCGCTGCGCAGGTCGATGCCCTGCTCTTTCTTGAACTCGTCCGCGAGATAGTCGATGACCCGCTTGTCGAAGTCCTCGCCGCCCAGGAACGTGTCGCCGTTGGTCGCCTTCACCTCGAAGACGCCGTCGCCGATCTCCAACACGGAAATGTCGAAGGTGCCGCCACCGAGGTCATAAACCGCGATGATGCCGGTGCCCTTCTTCTCGAGCCCGTAGGCGAGCGCCGCGGCAGTCGGCTCGTTGATGATGCGCAGCACCTCGAGGCCGGCGATCCGGCCGGCATCCTTGGTCGCCTGGCGCTGGCTGTCGTTGAAGTAGGCGGGGACGGTGATCACCGCCTCGCTCACGGTCTCGCCGAGATAGGCCTCGGCGGTCTCCTTCATCTTCTGCAGGACGAAGGCGCTGATCTGGGAGGGCGCGTACTTCTTGCCGCGGCCTTCAACCCAGGCATCGCCGTTATCGCCCTTGGCGACCTTGAACGGGACGAGATCCATCTCCTTCCGGACCATCGGATCCTCGAACCGACGACCGATCATGCGCTTCACGCCGTAGAAGGTATTCTCGGGATTGGTGACGCCCTGGCGCTTGGCCGCTTGCCCCACCAGGCGCTCGCCCGATTCGGTGAATGCCACCATCGAGGGCGTGGTCCGCATGCCCTCGGCGTTCTCGATCACCTTGGCGGATTTGCCTTCCATGACGGCGACGCACGAGTTCGTGGTGCCGAGATCGATTCCAATGACTTTAGCCATGGCCACCTCTTGTTGCCGGCAGGCCTCCCGAGCCCGGACGGCGCTCGGCAGAACCCCCTTAAGAATGCGGTTCGCTGCGCCCGAAAGGCCCCACGAACCCTGCGCATATATATGGACGGGCTACCCGGGCTGCAACCCAGCTGTCACCGAGAAAAATGGGAATTCGGGAGGTTTTTCCACCGGATCGGGGCGCCAGGGCGGCTTTCCCGGGGCTAAGATGCCGCGCTCGCGCCCCTTGACCCGGCATCCTCCATGATTGTCTCGGCGAGCTATCGCACGGATATCCCGGCCTTCCATGCCGGCTGGTTCCTGGGCCGGCTCGCCGCCGGATTTGCCGAGGTCCGGAACCCCTATGGCGGGGCGCCCTATTGGGTCTCGCTGGCGCCTCCGGGAGCGGCGGGCTTCGTGCTCTGGACCCGGAACATCAAGCCCCTCCTGCCGGACCTCAGCCGGGTCGCGGCACGGGCGCCCTTCATGGTCCAGTTCACGATCACGGGCTACCCGCGGGCGCTGGAGCCGCACGTGATCGACGGCGAGGCGGCGGTCGCCCAGGTGAGGGCGCTGCGCGAGCAATGGGGGCCACGGGCCGTCGTCTGGCGCTACGATCCGATCCTGGTCTCCTCGCTGACGCCGTCCAAGGCGCACCGCTCGGGTTTCGCCAAACTCGCGGCGGCGCTCCAGGGCAGCGTCGACGAGGTCGTAGTCTCCTTCGCCGACCTCTACCGCAAGAGCGCGCGCAACCTCGCCGCCGCTGGGCGCCACCACGGTTTCACCTGGCGCGACCCGGAGGCAGAGGAGAAACGCGCGCTCATCAGCGAGCTCGCGGCAATCGCGAACGAGCATCGCATGCGCCTCACGCTCTGCGCCGAGCCCGAACTCGCGAGCCCCGGCGCGCAGCCCGCGCGCTGCGTCGATGCGCACCGTCTCTCGGACATCGCGGGCCGCCCCATCCACGCGCGCGAGAAAGGCAATCGCCCGGGATGTCTCTGCGCGGAGAGCCGCGACATCGGCGCTTACGACACCTGCGCCCAAGGCTGCGTCTATTGCTACGCCGTCGAGAACCACACGCGCGCGGCGAAGCGGATCAGACAGATCGATCCTGACGCGGCGAGCTTGGATTCCACGCAGGCTACGGCTGCTGCTTCTGGGGTGGCTTCGCCTTGAGGATATTGCCGTAGGCCGCGAACACGCGATCGACGTTGAAAAATAGACTCTGCGTCTGGCCATCCGGCTTCGTCGCGTCGAGCTGATCGAACTTGTGCCCGTCACCTTGGACGAGCGACTGCCGACCCGGCTTCAGGCCGAGCACGCGGAGGATGCTATATTCCTCGTCGACCGAGATGACGACATAGGCGGTCTGTTGGGTCTTGCCGTCTCCGGAATCCATGATCGAGTGAATGAGCCCTGCCGCGATCGCGTGCTCGCGCGTGCGCTCGGCGTCCTTGCCCAAGCGGCTGTAGCACATGTCCGAGACGATGTGCCCGTCCATGTTGACGAAATTGACGTCGAGAAGCTGGACCGCTTCCTTGACCGCCGTTGCGCAATCGCCGGCCTGATAGGCCTTGAACATGGCGTCACGGTGGCTCGCACCCGTCAGGCCGTACGGGTTGAAGTCGGGCTTTGCGGCGTAGGCGAACCTCAGGGCCTGGTAGTCGACACCGGGCTCGCCGGTCTTGGCGTGCGCCACCATCTGCTCATAGGTCGGTGCCGGAGATTGCGCGACGCCCGTACCGCAATAAACGAGAAGCGAGAGCGCCGCCGCAAATACGACAACGGCTCTCGCGCGCATCCGCCACTCACACCACGGTGTCGACTCGGAGTGGCGGCGGCTCTTTGCGGTCGCCGTCGGAGCCGTCCGTCGGGCTGCCGTTGCTCCGGTCCGGCTTTGGCTCGCCCTTGGCGACGCCCACCATGGCAGGCCGCAGGAGGCGGTCGTGCAGGAGGTAGCCGGGCTGCAGCACCTCGACCACCGTCCCCGCGGGCTTGCCGGTGTTCTCCGCCTCGAAGATCGCCTGGTGAAAATTGTGATCGAACCGCTCGCCCTTGGGATCGACGCGGCGGATGCCGTGGCGCTCGAAGGCGGCGAGGAGGGTGCGCTCGGTGGCGGCCACGCCTGCCAGCAGATTGCGGGTGACGGCGTCGCGGACTTGACTCTCCGGCATGCTGTCGAGCGCGCGCCGGAGATTGTCGGCAACATCGAGCAGGTCGCGGGCGAATTGCGTGACGCCATATTTCGTGGCATCGGCCCGCTCGCGCTCGGCGCGGCGGCGCACGTTCTCGGTCTCCGCAAGCGCCCGCAGCAGCCGGTCCTTGAGGTCCGCGGTCTCGGCGCGCGCTTCCGCGAGCTGCTCCTCGAGCGAGACCGGCGTGGTCTGCGCTTCCGAGAACTCGTCCGGCGGATCGCTGGCACCGTTGCTTCTATCGTCGCTCATGACAGGATCTGGTCTTCTCAAAAATGGGGTGCTCAACCGAGCAGCCGACCCACCACTTTCGCGGTGTAGTCGACCAAAGGAATGATGCGGGCGTAATTGATCCGGGTCGGACCGATGACGCCGATGGCGCCCACTACCTGCTCGCGGCTGTTGGCGTAGGGCGCCACGATCACAGAGCAGCCGGCGACGCCGAAGAGGGCGTTGTCGGCGCCGATGAAGATCTGCACGCCCTGCCCCTCGCGGGTCGAGTCCAGGAGCTTGAGCAGCGTCTCCTTGGTCTCCAGCATGTCGAAGAGCGCGCGCAGCCGCTCGAGATCGGCAAGCGCGGTCACGTCGTCGAGGAGCTTCGCCTGGCCGCGCACGATCAGGGCCGAGCCCTCGGCGCCGCCGGCCCAGGAAGCAAGCCCCGCCTCCACCACCTTGCGCGTGAGCTCGTCGAGCTGCGCCCGTTGGGATTCGATGTCGAGCGCAAGCTGCGCCTTCGCGTCCTCGAGGCTGCGGCCGACCAGCCGCGAGTTCAGATAATTGCTCGCCTGCACCAGCGTCGAGGGCGGCACGCCCATGGGCACGTCGACGATCCGGTTCTCGACCAGGCCGTCCTCCGTCACCAGCACGACGAGCGCGCGTCCCGGCGACAACGGCACGAATTCGAGATGCCGGAGCGGCCGCTCGGTCTTGGGCGCCACCACCAGACCGGCGCAGCGCGAGAGGCCCGCGAGCGCCGCGGTCGCCTCCTCGAGCGCCTGACCCAGGCTCTTGCCGGCGGCGGCGCAACGGGATTCGATCTCCTCGCGCTCGCCCTCGCTGACGCCGCCGATCTCCAGGAGCCCGTTCACGAACAGCCGCAAGCCCGCCTCGGTCGGCAGCCGGCCCGCCGAGGTGTGCGGCGCATAGAGCAGTCCCGCCTCCTCCAGGTCCGCCATGACGTTGCGGATGGTGGCGGGCGAGAGATCGAGGCTGCTGCGGCGCGAGAGCGTGCGCGAGCCCACGGGCTCGCCGGTCTCGACATAGGCGTCGACGATCTGCCGGAAGATCTCCCGGCTGCGCTCGTTGAGCTCGCTGATCAAGGGCTTGGGCACCGGCAGCGTCATGCCGCTGGGGCCCCCGGCACGGCCAGAGAATAAGGGGTCATTGCGCCGGGAATGTAGGGAGGGGGCCCCTCAGCGTCAACCCGAGGTGCCCCGAGCACTCGGCCGCTCTCCGGGGTTGCTCTCCTAGCTTTCCCGCGTTGCAACCTCGCCCGGCAATCCTTACTTTCTCGCCCATGACGTGACGCGCCTTTCCGCTCCTTCGACAGGGTCCGCAGGCCACAGGTGTGCCTGCGGCGAGCCCTGGAAGGAGCCCTCATGTCGCATGTCAAATCCGATCCCGCCTTCGTCACTCAGTTCCGCCGGCAATGGAACGGAGCCCGGGTCGCCATCAAGTTTCTTTCCGAGATGACCGCCGCGGAGCTCGATCGGCTCGCGGTCGAGCGCGGCGCGGCGGCGGTCGCGGCGATGCCGAAGGGAACGGTCAACGCCTTGACGGCAAGCGAGCGCCGGGATTTGGCACAGCGGATCGGCCGCCAGTGGCTCACGGAGCTCGCCGAGCGTCGGCGGCGAGAACGGGCCGAGCACCCGGCTCGGCGGCCCGGCTGAGCCGCCGGCCTCTTTACGGCATGGTCCAGGGGCACTAGGGTCCGGGCGCCCAACCAGAAGAAGGTGCCCGCCCATGCCGCGTCCCTCCGGCCGCGCTCCCGACGAGATGCGCCGTATCGTGCTCGAGCCCGGCGTGGCCAAATACGCTGAGGGTTCCTGCCTCGCGCGCTTCGGCGACACCCACGTGCTCTGCACCGCCACGGTGGAGGAGAAGGTGCCGCCGTTCCTGCGCAACACCGGCGGCGGCTGGATCACCGCGGAATACGGCATGCTGCCGCGCTCGACCCACACGCGCACCGATCGGGAGGCGAGCCGCGGCCGCCAGACCGGCCGCACCCAGGAGATTCAGCGTCTGATCGGCCGGTCGCTGCGCGCGATCACCAACTTGAAGGCGCTCGGCGAGCGGCAGATCCGCATCGACTGCGACGTGCTCCAAGCCGATGGCGGCACGCGCACGGCGGCGATCACCGGAAGCTATATCGCCTTGACCCTGGCGCTCCAGGGCATGCTCACGAAGCAGACGCTCGCGGCCTCGCCGCTCACCGACTCCGTGGCAGCGGTCTCCTGCGGCATCGCCGGGGGCGTGCCGGTGCTCGACCTCGATTATGCGGAGGATTCCGCGGCCGACGCCGACGCCAACTTCGTGCTCACGGGTACCGGCGGCATCGTCGAGGTGCAGGCGACGGCGGAGAAGACCGTGTTCGCCGAGCCGGAGTTCATGCAATTGCTGTTGCTCGCCCGCAAAGGCATCGGCGAGCTACTGGAGCATCAGAAGAAGGTGCTCGGCTTTGCCTGAGGCGCGCCGCTTTCTCGAGCGCAGACTGCTGATCGCCACCCACAACACCGGCAAGCTCGCCGAGATCGACGATCTGCTGCGGCCCTTCCATGTCGAGGTCGTGGGCGCGGGCGCGCTGGGACTGCCGGAGCCCGAGGAGACCGGCGAGACCTTCGAGGCGAACGCGACGTTGAAAGCCCACGCCGCGGCCAAGGCAAGCGGCTTTCCGGCCCTCGCGGACGATTCCGGCTTGGTGGTCCCGGCGCTCGGCGGCGAGCCCGGCATCTACTCGGCGCGCTGGGCGGGACCCCAGCGGGATTTCGCGCTCGCGATGCGAACCGTCGAGGATCGCTTGCAGGGGAAGAGCGACCGGCGTGCCTGTTTCGTGGCCGCGCTGGCGCTCGCCTGGCCCGACGGGCATGTGGAGGTTTTCCGCGGCGAGGCCCATGGCGTGCTGATCTGGCCGCCGCGCGGCAGCAAGGGCTTCGGCTACGATCCGATGTTCCAGCCTGACGGCGACACGCGCACCTTCGGCGAGATCGATCCCGTGGAGAAGCACCGCATCAGCCACCGCGCAGATGCCTTCCGCAAGCTGGTGGCGGCGTGCTTCGCGCCTGGAGCACCGCGATGATCGCGGTGCGTCCTTCGACGCGGACCTATCGGCCCTTGCTCAGGATGAGGAGGTTGGGTGCCTCTCATTCTCGATAATCCTCATCCTGAGCAAGCGAGCAACGCGAGCGCGTCGAAGGACGCGTCACCGCCGATCGCTCTCTATATTCACTGGCCGTTCTGCAAGTCGAAGTGCCCCTACTGCGACTTCAACAGCCATGTGCGCGCGAGCATCGACGAGGCGCGCTGGCGGTCGGCGCTGCTGAAAGACCTCGAGCACTATGCGGCCCTTACCGGCCGCCGCGCGGTCACGTCGATCTTTTTCGGCGGCGGCACACCCTCGCTCATGTCGGCCGAGACCGTGGATGCGGTGCTCCAACACGCAGCGTCGCTGTGGCCGCTCGAGCCCGACGTCGAGATCACGCTGGAGGCGAACCCGACCTCGGTCGAGGCCGCGCGCTTTCGCGACTTCCGCTCTGCGGGCATCAACCGCGTCTCGCTCGGCGTCCAGGCGCTCGACGACCGCGCGCTCAAGTTCCTGGGCCGCGGACACGACGCTGCAGAGGCGCTGACGGCCCTCGAGGTGGCGCGGCAGACATTTACGCGCTTCTCCTTCGACCTGATCTATGCGCGGCCGGGCCAGACGGTCGCCGACTGGGAGCGGGAACTCGAGCGTGCCCTCTCGCTCGCGGGCGAACATCTCTCGGTCTATCAGCTCACCATCGAAGCCGGCACCGCCTTCGCTCCCGCGCACGCGCGCGGCGATTTCGTCCTGCCCGACGAGGAGACCCAGGCGGCGCTCTACGAGACGACCGTCGCGCGGCTCGAGGCCGCGGGTCTTCCCGCCTACGAGATCTCGAACCACGCGCGGCCCGGCGCCGAGTGCCGGCACAATCTCGTCTACTGGCGCTATGGCGACTACGTCGGCGTGGGCCCCGGCGCCCATGGCCGCCTCACGCTCGATGCCGCGAGAGTGGCGACCCGCCAGCACCGCGCGCCCGAGACCTGGCTCGAGGCTGTCGAGCGCACGGGCCATGGGAGCGACGAGCCCGTCACGCTCACACCACAGGAGCAACGGGACGAACTCCTGATGATGGGTCTCCGCCTCGCCGAAGGAATTCGACGCGAACGGTTCCGAGCGACGCTTGGCCTCGAACTGGAGGCTGCGCTCGATCCCGAGCGCGTCGCGCCTCTGGTAAAGGCCGGGTTTCTCGAGGTCGACGATGGGCGCCTCGCCGCGACACCGGCCGGACGCCAACGCCTCAATGCCGTGCTCGCGAGTTTACTCGCCTGAGACTCAGAACCCGCTGAAGCTCTGTGGCTCCGGGCTCACCACGGCGTTGCCGGCGCGGTGGATCTCGATGACGGCGAGGCCGCGCTCGACGCGGCCGTCGGCGCGCAGCCGAAAGATGCCGTCGAGGCCCACGAAGCCGTTCTGGTTGGTGAGGGCGTCGGGGGAGAAGTCCGCGCCCTGAGGCCCGCGCGAGAGCGCGGCGGCGAGCGCGGTCGCGTCGTAGGCCAGGGTCGCGAGCCGCGGCGGCGGGTGGCCGTAGAGCGCCGAGAATTTTTTCTCGAAGTCGCCGCGGCCGGTGGGGTCGGGCGCCGCATACCAGGCGCCGTCGAGCTCGGGCTCGGTCGCGAGTGCGGGATCGCTGTCCCAGAGCCCGGTACCGAGATAGTGCACCTTGGCGGGGTCGATGCCGTATTGCGGCAGCAACGGCGCCAGCATCTTGAGCTGCTGCCCGCCTTCCGGCAGCAGCACCGCATCGAAGCCGGCGTCACCCGCCCCCTGGCTTTCATTGAGGCGCTTGAGGGCTTCCTGAGACGCGGGGTCGTGCGCATTCGCGAGCTGCTTTCGCTGCTGGTCGAGCGCCGCCTTGCGGCTGTCGTACTTGGCGAGCTCGCGCACGGAGGGCGCCAGATCGACCGAGTTCGGATCGAAGAACACGGTCTGAGCGAGGCTCACCTGCTCGGCTTGCGCCGCCGTCTTGAGCGCCTCCACCACGACCTGACCGTAAGCGGATCCGGGCGCCAGCACGGCATAGCGCTGCACTCCTTTCTGGTGGGCAAAGCCCACCACGCGGCGCACCTCTTCCGAGGCCAGCAAGCCCATGAGATAGGTGCCGCTCCCCGCGAGCCCCGCGGCGGTGGAGAAAGCGAGGACGGATACCCCGCGCTCCGCCGCGACCGGCTTCACGGCCTCGACTTCGGGCGCGGTGAGCGGGCCGATCAGCAAGCGCGCGCCATGATCGAGCGCGTCGCGCGCGGCGGCGGCGGCACCCTCGGCGGTGCCACGGGTGTCGCGCGGCAGCAGCGCCACGCGGTTATTGGGAATGTCGAAGAGCGCCATCTGCGCGGCATCGAGCATGCCTTGGCCCAGGCTCGCATTCGGTCCGGAGAGCGGCAGCAGCAGGCCCAGCATCGCTTTCTCGCCGGGCGCCAGCGGCACGAGCCCCGCCGGCGCGGGTGGCAGGGGCGGAGCTTCCTGGGGCGGCGGCGTGGCCTCGGGTGGCGGCGGCAGCGGCGGCGGTGCCACGGCTTGCCCTCCCGACGGGTAGCCCGGTACGGTCACGCCAGCACAGCCCGCGAGAAAAATCGCCACAAGCAGCAGCGATGCCACGGCAGGGAGCAGCGATGGCGCATTCGGCCGACCGGACATCCAGCGGAAAAGCGAGGTCACGCGCGGCCTCCGGCCGAAGCGAAGACGGGAGGCTGGAGCCTATCGGGCCGCCCTCGGGAAGTAAATCGGCTGAGCCCGCCGGCGCGCCGGAAGTCGCAGCCCTTTCGCCTGGCCTCTATATTGTGGCGACGCCGATCGGAAATTTGGGCGACATCACCTTGCGCGCCCTCGACGTGCTCCGCCGCGCGGACGCCATACTCTGCGAGGACACGCGGGTAACCGCCACGCTCGCCCGGCGCTACGGTCTCGGCGCCGAGCGGATCGCCTATCACGATCACAACGCCGACGCCGTGCGGCCTGGGCTCATCGCGCGGCTCGCGGCCGGTGCCGCCCTCGCACTGGTCTCCGATGCCGGCACGCCGCTGATCTCCGATCCCGGCTTCAAGCTGGTCCGCGAAGCGGTGGCGGCGGGCATTCCCGTAACCGCGGTGCCCGGCGCCTCCGCCCTGCTGGCGGCGCTCGCGGTGGCGGGTCTGCCGACCGACCGATTCCTGTTCTCGGGCTTCCTGCCGGTGAAATCCGGCGCGCGCCGCCGCGCGCTCCGGGGACTCGCGGCGGTGCCGGCGAGCCTGATCTTCTATGAGACGGCGCCGCGGCTCGCCGACTCCCTCGGCGACATGGCGGCGATGCTGGGCGATCGGCCGGCTGCGGTCGCCCGCGAGCTCACCAAGCTGCACGAGGAAGTGAAGCGAGATGGCCTCGCGGCACTCGCCGAGCACTACGCAAGCCATGGGCCTCCTAGAGGCGAGATCGTCGTCGTCGTCGGGCCGCCGGCACCGCAAACGGCGGCGGCGGACGCGGATGTCGACGCACAGCTCGCATCGGCGCTGCAAACCTCGACCCTCAGGGAGGCGAGCGCCGCGGTTGCCGCCGCCACCGGCCTGCCGCGCCGGCAGGTTTACGCCCGCGCCCTCGCCTTGCAAGGCAAGCGCCCCGTGTCGGAAAGGGAGTGAGCGCTCCGACGGACCGCCGGCGCAGGGCGGAGCGGCGCGGCCGCTGGGCCGAGAGCCTGTGCGTCTGGTCGCTGCGTCTGCGGGGCTATCGCATCCTCGCCCGCGACTACCGCGTCGCGGTCGGCGAGGTCGATATCCTCGCGCGCCGGGGCGGGACGCTGGTGGCGATCGAGGTGAAGGCGCGCGGCGACCGAGCGAGCGCCAGCGAGGCCGTCACCCCGCGGCAGCGCCGCCGGATCACACGCGCGGCGGCGCATTTCCTCTCGGGCCGGCCCGACCTCGCGCGGCTGACGCTGCGCTTCGACGTGATGCTGGTCGTGCCGCGCCAGCTGCCGCTGCACGTCCGGGACGCCTGGCGCGAGGGCGACGGATGACCGCCCAGGAAACGACTCGTTGCTGCCCGCTTGAGGCCACAGAAGCGGTGTTTCACAATAGGGCCGGGGATCGCGAGTCGCAGCGGCCTGCGCCCCAGGCACGAGGAGGACGCGACCTTGTCCATGCCGCTCCGCAAGATCGTTACCGCGCTCGGTCTGATGGCGCTTCTGTCGGGCTGCGTCGCGGCCGCGGCTGCCGGCGGCGCCGCTGGCGTCGCCGCATCGGCGGACCGCGGCATCTCCGATCAGGTGAACGACGCCGCGATCAAGGCCGCGATCTCGGCGGTCTGGCGCAAGACCAACTCGGAGATGGCGTCGGGTCTCGACTGCGACGTCTACGAGGGCCGCGTGCTGATCGCCGGCCGGGTGCCGAATCCCGCCTGGATCGAGGACGCGATCCGGATCGCCTGGCGGGTCAAAGGCGTGCAGCAGGTCTATAACGAGATCACCGTCGGCCCGACCCCCGATACCGGCGCCGATCTCAGCGACGGTTTCATCTCGACCCGGCTGCGCAACGAGCTGCTCTGGGATGCGGACGTGCGCTCGATCAATTTCATCGTCACCACGGCGGACCATGTCGTCTACATCATCGGCTCCGCGCGCACCCCCGACGAGCTCGAGCGCGTCACCGCGTATGCGCGCAATGTTCCCAATGTGAGGCGCGTCGTCTCCTACGTGCAGGTGCGCGGCAACCCGGCGCCGGCGGCCACCGCGCCCGCGCCGCAGCCGGCGGAATCGACGCCCTCTGCGGCGCCGCCTCCGCCGCCCGTGCAGGTGCAGCCGCTGCAATGAGCGGACGGGCGGCCGATGTTCCATTCCAGGACCGGGCCAGCGCCCTCGACTATCTCAAGAGCCTGGCCCCGCTCGGCGACGCGACCTGGCCGATCGCGGAGGCGGCACTGGCGCTCGCCTCCCTCGACCGGCCGCAGGTCGGTCTCGCGCGCTATCGCGAGCATCTGGAGGTGCTCGCGAGCGACGTCGGGGCGGCCGCCGTCGGCGCCGAGACGGTGGCCGACCGCGTCGCCGCACTGCAAGCGGTGACCCCCGGCGCCTACGGCTATCGCGGCGACGACCTCACCTATGACGACCTGCAGAACGCCAACCTCATGCGGGTGATCGATCGCCGCAAGGGGCTGCCGGTGGCGCTCGGCATTCTCTATTTGCACGCCGGCCGCGCGCAGGGCTGGGAGATGACGGGGCTGGCGTTTCCCGGCCATTTCCTCCTGCGCCTCGAGGGCCGGGGCGGCCCGTGCATCCTCGACCCCTTTCACGAGGGCTCGGTCAAGGGCGCCGCGGAGCTGCGCACGCTCCTGAAATCGGTCGCGGGCGCCGACCAGGAGCTCTCGGCCACGCACTACGCCCAGGTGCCGGACCGCGAGGTGCTGCTCCGGCTGCAGAACAACATCAAGCTGCGCCTGCTGGACGCCGGCCGGCGGGAGGCGGCGCTCGCCCTGATCGATAGCATGCTGGCGATCGCGTCCGATCGCGCGGAGTTCTGGTGCGAGCAGGGCGCGGTTAACGCCTCACTGGGAAATCTCGGTGCCGCGATTCGATCCCTCGAGGCGGCGCTCGAGCGCGAGCGCGACTCGACTCGTCGATTCGCGACGGCGGCGCTCCTCCAGGAGCTCAAGACGCGGCTGCAATGAGCGCGCGGGCGATCGGGCGGGGCACGCCGATCGAGCGCCGGGCGGCACTCCATTCGGTCATTACTTGGCTCGCGATCTCCGTTGCGAATACCGCTAAAAACCGCATGAAACCTGGGCTTTTCAGAGGTGGCATACGAGATTCATTTCGCGACTCCTGGGCGCCCTCTCGTCCACGCGATGCGCAAGCTTGCACCGCGCATGGGGCGTGCCCGCGATTTTTACTTTTCTTATTTCTTGTCAAGCGATTTTTCTGTATATTGATGGCTCCTGCAACCTACATGGAACATGATCCATGCCTAAGCGTAAGCGTAAGACCCGGTCGATGGCGGCTGCAAAGGCGTCGAAGACCAAG
>DATNIT010000166.1:0-67751 GCA_035604335.1 Allostellaceae bacterium
AAGGCGCGGGTCAAGGAGCGCATCAAGCAGATCGCGGGCGATCTCATCGCGATCGCCGCCGAGCGCCAGCTTCGCCAGGGCGAGCCGATGCCGGCGCCCGAGGGCCTATACGAGGAGTTCGAGGCGCGGTTTCCCTATCCCGAGACCGACGACCAATTGAAGGCCATCGCGGATACGCTCGCGGACATGGCCTCGGGCCGGCCGATGGACCGGCTGATCTGCGGCGATGTCGGCTTCGGCAAGACCGAGGTGGCGCTGCGCGCCGCGTTCATTGCGGCGATGCTGGGGACGCAGGTCGCCGTGGTGGTGCCGACCACACTGCTCGCGCGCCAGCACTTCCGCACCTTCACCCAACGTTTCGCGGGGCTGCCGGTCCGCATCGCGCAGCTCTCGCGGCTGGTCTCCGCGCGCGATGCCACCGCGATCAAGAAAGAGATCGCCGAGGGCCGTGTCGACATCGTGATCGGGACCCATGCGCTGCTCGCCAAATCGATCGCGTTCAAGCACTTGGGGCTGATGGTCATCGACGAGGAGCAGCATTTTGGCGTGGCGCAGAAGGAGCGGCTGAAGCAGCTTCGCGCGAACGTCCATGTGCTCACGCTGACGGCAACGCCGATCCCGCGCACGCTCCAGATGGCGCTCGCGGGGGTCAAGGAGATGAGCATCATCGCGACGGCGCCGGTCGACCGGCTGGCCGTGCGCAGCTTCGTGATGCCTTACGATCCCCTGGTGATCCGCGAGGCGCTGCTGCGCGAGCATCACCGCGGCGGTCAGTGCTTCTATGTGTCGCCGCGCATCGGAGATCTCGAGGAGCTTCGCACCGATCTCAAGCAGCTGGTGCCGGAGATCAAGGTCGGCGTGGCGCACGGCCAAATGGCCGCCAGCGAACTCGAGAAGGTCATGGGTGCTTTCGACGACGGCGCCTTCGACGTGCTGCTCTCCACCAACATCATCGAGTCCGGCCTCGACATCCCCACCGCGAACACGCTGGTGGTGCATCGCTCCGACATGTTCGGCCTGTCGCAGCTCTATCAGCTGCGCGGCCGCATCGGGCGGGGCAAGCAGCGCGCTTATGCCTACCTGACGCTCCCGCAAGGCAAACACCTGACCGCGACCGCGCAGCGCCGGCTCGAGGTGATGCAGACGCTGGATACGCTGGGCGCTGGCTTCACGCTCGCGAGCCACGACATGGACATCCGCGGCGCCGGAAATCTCCTGGGCGAGGAGCAGTCCGGACACATCCGCGAGGTTGGCATCGAGCTCTACCAGCATCTGCTCGAGGAGGCCGTGGCCGCCGCCCGGAGCGGCGTCTCGGCGCTCGGCGAGGCGCCCGGGGACTGGACGCCGCAGATCACCATCGGCATGCCCGTGCTGATCCCCGAGACCTACGTCGCGGATCTCAACGTGCGGCTCGGCCTCTATCGCCGGATCGCGGCGCTGATGGATCCCCGCGAGATCGACGCCTTCGCCGCCGAGCTGGTCGACCGCTTCGGTGCGCTCCCCCAGGAGGTCGAGAACCTTCTCGACATCATCGCGATCAAGCAACTCTGCCGCACCGCAGGCATCGAGAAGGTGGAGGCGGGTCCCAAGGGCGCTGTGCTGAGCTTCCGCCAGAACCGGTTCGCCAATCCCGCGGGGCTCGTCGACTTCCTGCAGGCGCAGGCCGGCACCGCGAAGCTGCGCACGGATCAGAAGCTCGTGGTGATGCGCTCCTGGGAGAGCGACAAGGAACGCCTTACCGGCGTCCGACGCTTGCTCGAGCAGCTCGCCAAGATCGCGGAGACACCGCCGCCTCAGGCCAAGGCACCCCCGGCAAAGACCCGCGTGGCGCGGTGAGGCCTCACTTCGCTGGCGGTGGCGAAGCCTCGGTCTTGAGTAGATCGAACAACGGGAAGAAGAACTCCGCTTCCTGGGCCCCGGAGACCACGTACTTGCGCGCGAAGATGAAGCAGGGGACCGCGTTGATGCCGATCCGGCGTGCGCTCATGTCCTCGGCCAGCACCTCCTCGGCACCGTCGGGGCTGGCGAGAAAGCGCGCGGTGTCTTCGCGCTCGAGGCCGGCCTCCTCGGCGATCTCCACGAGGGTCGCGCGGTCGCCGATGTCGCGGCCTTCGATGAAATAGGCGTTGAACAGCGCCTCCACCACGGGATCGGCGTCGCCGGCTTCCGCCGCGCGGCGGATCAGGCGGTGGGCGTCCCGGGTGTTCGGCGTCACCTGGATGCGCTCGAAATGAAAGGGGATGCCGACAGTGGCGCCGACGTCGGTCACGTTCTGATAGATCCGGCTCGCGTGCTGGCCGCCGCCGAACTTGGCGGCGATGTAGCGCTCGCGGACCATGCCCTCGGGCGGCATGTCCGGGTTGAGCTGGAATGGATGCCAGAGGATCTCCGCCTCGACCTCCGGGCGTTGCTGCAGCGCCGTGGCGAGCCGGCGCTTGCCGATGTAGCACCAGGGGCAAATCACATCCGAGACAACGTCGATGCGCATGGGCGCCTCCAAGGATGGCGGCGGGACTTTAGCATAGGCTCATGGCCCTCGCTTGACGGTCCGGCGCACCCTCGCAAGGATGGCTGGAATGTCCGGAGCGCACATCTTCGACGCGCCATTTCTGGCCCGCAGGACCGCGAATCATGCGGCATTGACGCCGCTGTCGTTCCTCGCGCGCTCGTCCGCCGTCTATCCGGACAAGATCGCGGTGATCCACGGGAAGCAGCGCTTCACCTACGGTGAATTCTACCGGCGGTGCTGCCGTCTCGCGGACGCGCTTCGCCGGCGCGGGATCGGGCCCGGCGACAGGGTCTCGGTGATGGCGCCGAGCGTGCCGGCGCTGCTCGAGGCGCATTACGGCGTCGCCATGGCGGGCGCGGTGTTGAACGCGCTCAACTACCGGCTCGACGCGCGCTCGATCGCGTTCATCCTCGAGCACGCCAATACCAAACTGCTCATCGCCGACCGGGAATATTCCTCAACGATCCGCGCGGCGCTCGGCCAGGTCGCGCGGCGGCCGACGACGATCGACATCGACGATCCCCTGCACGAGGGCGGCGAGCTCTTGGGCGAGATGGACTACGAGGCATTCCTGGCGACCGGCGATCCCGCGGCACCCTGGCGGCCGCCCGCGGACGAGTGGCAGGCGATCGCGCTCAGCTACACCTCCGGCACCACCGGGAACCCCAAAGGCGTAGTCTACCATCACCGTGGCGCTTTCCTGAGCGCGGTCGGCAACAGCATCGCGTTCCGACTGACGCCGACCTCGGTCTACCTCTGGACGCTGCCGATGTTTCATTGCGCGGGTTGGACCTACACCTGGGCCGTAACCGCCGCCGCGGCGACGCATGTGTGCCTGCGGCGCGTCGATCCCGCGCTGATCTTTCCCGCGATCGCCGAGCACGGGGTGACACATCTCTGCGGCGCGCCGATCGTGCTCAACCTGCTCGTCAACGCGCCCGAGAGCGTGCGGCAGCGGTTCGATCACACCGTCGAGGTCGCGACCGGCGGTGCGGCGCCGCCGTCGCCGATCATCGCGGCGATGGAGCGCATGGGTTTCCGCGTGACGCATCTCTACGGCCTGACCGAAACCTATGGACCGGCGACGCTCTGCGCCTGGCAGGAGCCGTGGGGAGGCCTCGAGCTCGAGACGAAATCGCGCATGATGGCGCGCCAAGGTGTCCGCTCCCTCACGCTCGACGGCGCGCGCGTGGTGACGCGCGACACCATGAAGGACGTGCCGGCAGACGGTGCCACCATCGGTGAGCTGGTCCTGCGCGGCAACACCGTGATGAAGGGCTATCTCAAGAACCCCGCGGCGACCGATGAGGCCTTTGCCGGCGGCTGGTTCCATACCGGTGACCTCGCGGTCATGCACCCCGACGGCTATGTCGAGATCAAGGACCGCGCCAAGGACATCATCATCTCCGGCGGCGAGAATATTTCCTCGCTCGAGGTGGAGGAGGCGCTTTATCGGCATCCCCAGGTGCTCGAGGCCGCCGTGGTGGCTCGGCCCGACCCGACCTGGGGCGAGAGCCCCTGCGCCTTCGTGCTGCTCAAGCCCGGCGCCGATGTCAATGCCGCCGGCCTCATCGCTTGGTGCCGAGAGCACCTCGCGCATTACAAGGTGCCGAGGAACGTGGTGTTCGGATCACTGCCGAAGACCTCGACCGGGAAGATCCAGAAGTTTGCGCTCCGCGAGCAGGCGAAGGCGCTGGTTTGACGGACGACGGATCGGCCGGCATTCTCTCGCGCGAAAAATCGGAGGTGGCAATGAAACCGGAACTCCTGTTGGTCTGCCCGCTCTACGAGGGTACGGAGCAGCGGCTCGACGAGCTCTACACCGTGCATCGACTCTGGGAGGCGAAGGACCAGGCGGGGCTCCTCAAGGAAGTCCGCGACCGCGTGCGCGCGATCTCCACCATGGGCGCGGTCGGCTGCAAGGCCGACCTGATGGACGCGCTGCCCAAGACCGAGATCATCGCCTGCTTCGGCGTGGGCGTCGACGCCATAGATCTCAAGGCCGCGAAGGAACGCAAGATCGCCGTCACCAACACGCCGGACGTGCTGACGGAGTGCGTCGCCGATCTCGGCATGACGCTGCTGCTCGCGGCGGCGCGCCAGATCCCGCAGGCGGACCGCTACGTGCGTGACGGCAAATGGCTCAAGGGCAACTACCACCTCTGCCAGCACGTCGGCGGCCGGACCTTGGGCATCGTGGGATTCGGGCGCATCGGCCAAGCCGTGGCCAAGCGCGCCGAGGCGTTCGGCATTACGGTGGTCTATCACAGCCGACATAGGAACCCGGCCAAGTCTCATCGCTACTACGACAGCGTCAAAGCAATGGCGGCCGATGCCGACTATCTCATGCTGACGCTGCCGGGCGGGGCAGAGACGAAGCATCTCGTCAACGCCGATGTCCTGAAAGCGCTGGGGCCGGAGGGCACGCTCATCAACATCGCCCGCGGCTCCATCGTCGACGAGAAGGCGCTGGTGCAGGCGCTCAAGTCAGGCACACTCGGCGCCGCCGCGCTTGACGTGTTCGAAGCCGAGCCCAAGGTGCCGGAAGAGCTCCTCGCGATGGACAATGTCGTGCTGCAGCCGCATCAGGGCAGCGCCACCCACGACACCCGCGCCGCCATGGGTCAGCTGGTCATCGACAATCTCGTCGCCCACTTTGCGGGCAAGCCGCTGCTGACTCGGGTCGTATAGGCCTCAGCTCGGCAACCGATCCGGCGCCGTCCCCAACCGTTTCCCACTCATCCGCTCGAGCTCCAGCAGCACGGCGGCGCTGTCGTATTTCTCGCCGCCGTGCGCGCAGAGCTGCTCGAAGAGTCCGTTGGCGCGCTCCGCCATCGGCAGCGTGACGCCGAACTCGCGGGCGGCGGCGAGAATGTTTCGACCGTCCTTCCGGATCGTCCACGCGGGGCCGCCGGGGATGAAGCTGCGCTCCAGCATGTGCCCGCCATGGATTTGCAGGATCTTGCTGTCAGCGAAGCCGCCGGAGAGAGCCTGACGCACGGCCGCCGGGTCGGCGCCGCCGGCGGCGGCCAGCAACAGGGCCTCGGCGACCGCGACCATGGTAACGGAGACGATGACTTGGTTGCAGAGCTTTGCCAGCTGGCCCGCGCCCGCGGGACCGACGTGTGTGGCGCGGCCCATGGCCGAGAAGATCGGCACCGCGCGCTCGAAATCGGCCTCGGCGCCGCCGGCCATGATCGCGAGCGTGCCGGCTTTAGCACCAGGCGTGCCGCCGCTCACGGGTGCGTCGAGATAGCCGATGCCGAGCGCGGCGAGGCGCTCGGCGTGGGCGCGGGCGCGCTGCGGCTCGGCCGAGCTCGTGTCGATCACGACCGCGCCTCGCTTGAGCGCAGCGACGACGCCCCCATCAAACAACACGCTCTCCACGACCGGGCCGCCTTCGAGCATGGTGATGACGGCATCGGCGCCGTCCGCGGCCGCGGCGGCGCTCGGCGCCACCGTGCCGCCCGCGGGACGGAGCGCCTCCGCCTTGGCGAGCGTGCGGTTCCAGGCGATGACCGGAAATCCCGCCTTGAGGAGGTTCGCGGCCATCGGGCCGCCCATCAGACCGGTCCCGAGAAAAGCGATCCGAGGCTGGCTCATATCAGCTGCTCCAGGCTGGGGGTTGCGTCGCGCGGAATGATCGCGCCGGGATACTGCACGACGGCGCCAGCGAGGCCGTGGCCCGCCCGCGCCGCCTGCTCGGGCGAGGCGTCAGTGAGACGCGCGGCGAGGTAGCCCGCGTTGAAGGCGTCGCCGGCAGCCGTGGTATCCACGGCTTTGACCGGCTTGGGCACGGGCACCTCGACGAGGTGGCCGCCACCGAGGATCACACAGCCGTGGGCGCCGCGCTTTACCGCGATCTCAGGCACGCCCGCCGCCGCATAGCGCCGCGCTGTCGTCGCGGGGTCGGCGTCGCCGCAAACGGCCTGCTCGTCCTCGAAGGTCGGCAGCGCCAGGGAGATCACCGGCAAAAAATCTGCGAACACCGCGCGCGCCGACGACGGCTCCGGCCAGAGGGCAGGGCGGTAGTTGGTGTCGAAGGCGACCAGCCGCCCGCGCGAGCGTGCGGAGGCCAGGGCGCCGCGAAAACGCGCGCGCGCCTCGGGCGCCAGCACCGCCAGCGTGACGCCGGAGAAATAGAGCGCGTCGTACTCCGCGAGCGCCGCCAGCAACGGCTCGGTCTCCGGCGTCATAAAGAGCGACCGCACGGCGGCCTCGCTCCGCCAGTAGAAGAAGCGCCGCTCGCCGGAGTCGCCGGTGCGGATCAGGTAGAGGCCCGGGAGACGGCGGGGCAGGCGGGCGACGCGGCTGGTGCCGATGCCCTCGGCTTGCCACGCAGAGAGCATGGTCGCGCTCATGGGGTCGTCGCCGAGCGCGGTCACGTAGTCGACGGCGATCTCGCGCTTGGCGGCGGTGCGCGCGAGGTAGAGCGCGGTGTTCAAGGTGTCGCCGCCGTAACCCAGCGCAAGCGTTCGCTCGTCGCGGTGGGTGAGCTCCAGCATGCATTCGCCGATCGCGGCGACGCGGATCATGTTTCGCCTCTTGTCGGACCCCGCCGATGCATTAGTCTTTCCGCTGAGCGGTCGCCGTCAAGTCGAGACGCGTCGGAACCAGGGAGCAGCGATGCACGAGATCTTCGAGCGCACCACGGTGATCCCCGTCCTCACCATCGAGCGTCTCGAGGACGCGCTGCCGCTGGCAGACGCGTTGGTGCGCGGCGGGCTCACCGTACTCGAGGTGACCTTCCGCACGGAGGCGGCGGCACCCGCGATCGCCGCCATCGCCCGCGAGCTGCCGGACGCGGTCGTCGGCGCCGGAACGTTGCTCAGGCCCAACGACATCACGCAAGCAGTCGAAGCCGGTGCCCAGTTCCTGGTGAGCCCCGGACTGGCACCGGACCTGGTGGCCGTCGGTCTCGCGACCGGCGTACCCTACCTGCCCGGCGTGGCCACGGCCTCGGAGGTGATGACGGCGCGCGGCCTCGGCTGCTCGCTGCTGAAATTCTTTCCGGCGGCGGCGATGGGCGGACCCGCGACGCTCGCGGCTTTCGCGCCGGTCTTCCGCGGCATCGCATTCTGCCCCACGGGCGGCGTCACCGAGGAGACCGCGCCGAGCTATCTGCGGCTGCCGAACGTGCCCATGGTGGGCGGCGCCTGGATGGCGCCCGCGGCAGCCATTGCCGAGCGCGACTGGAGCCGCGTCACGACCCTCGCGAAGAAGGCGGCAATCCTCAAGCGCGGCTGAGCCAGCCGCGGAGCTCCTCGATGTAGTCCGCGGGAAAGCCGCGTGCCTTGGCCGCGGCGATGACGGCCTCCAGATAGCCCGCGCGCGCCCGGCCCGGCGCTGTGTCCGTGGCCAGGTAGACCAAGGTGGGCTCGCCGGAGACGGAAATCATATCGCGGCGGAACAGACCGCTGTCGAGGTCCTCGAACTCATCGAGGGTGCGCTCGCAGGCGGGCGTCAGGGACCAGAGCACGCCCACCACGCGAGCCGAAGGATCAGGCAGGATGGTCGAATACCCGCCGCGGGCGACGATGAAGCGCCACCCCGGCAGGACCGAGGTGCCGATCTCCCGCGCCTCCGGACAACGCGCGGACATGTCCGCCGCGATGATGTTGGCGCCGTAGGCGAAGTACCGTCGGCGCGCGCCGGACACTATGGGTGTGCTCAATAGGTCGCGCGTCCGCCGCTGAGGTCGTAGACGGCCCCGGTGCTGAAGGAGCAATCCTCGGACGCGAGCCAGGCGACCAGCGCCGCCACCTCCTCGACGGTGCCGAACCGGCCCATGGGGATCTTCGAGAGCATGAACTGAGTGAATTCCTCGCTGACCTGCGAGAGGAGCTCGGTCTTGATCACCGCGGGGGCCACGCAATTGACGCGCACGCCGGTGGTGGCGAGCTCCTTGCCGAGCGCCTTGGTGAAGCCGATCACGCCCGCCTTGGCGGCGGCGTAGGCCGCGGCCTTGGGATTGCCTTCCTTGCCCGCGATCGAGGCGATGTTGACGATGCGGCCGTAGTTGCGCTTGGTCATGCCGGGCACGACCGCGCGATTGGCAAGGAACACGCCGGTGAGGTCGACGTCGATCACTTTCTGCCAATCCGCCACGGAATAATCGACCACGGTCACCGTCGGACCAGTGATGCCCGCGCTCGCCACCAGAATGTCGATCGGGCCGAGGCGGCGCTCCGTCTCCGCGACCGCAGCCGCCAGGGATTTCTCCTGCGTCACGTCGACCGCGAGGCCGATCGCGCCCTGAAGCTTGCCCGCCGACGCCTCGGCGCCCGCGAGGTCCCAGAGCGCCACCTTGGCGCCCGACTGCACGAACCGCGCGGCGATGGCGAAACCGATGCCACGCGCGCCACCGGTGATGGCGGCAACCCGCCCCTTGAGGTCGATCTGGTTCATGATGCTTTCTGCGCTTTCCGCCGGTCGCTATGATGCGGCATTGGAAGCGAAGGCCGGGCGCCAGTCAATCAAGCGCGCCCGCCGCAAACGAGGAGACGCACTTGGCTGACGACGTCCGCGCCCGCACGAAGCTCCGCAGCACCGAATGGTTCGGCAAGCCCGATCGCGACGGCTTCGCCCACCGCTCCTGGATGAAGAACCAGGGCCTTCCGCATCATCTCTTCGACGGCAGGCCGGTGATCGGCATCTGCAATACCTGGTCGGAGCTCACGCCCTGCAACGCGCATTTCCGGCGCATCGCGGATCACGTGAAGCGCGGCGTCTACGAGGCCGGCGGCTTCCCGCTGGAATTCCCGGTGATGAGCCTCGGCGAGACGCTGATGCGGCCCACCACGATGCTGTTCCGCAACCTCGTCAGCATGGACGTCGAGGAGTCGATCCGCGCCAATCCGATCGACGGCGTCGTGCTGCTGATGGGCTGCGACAAGACCACGCCGGCCTTGCTCATGGGCTCGGCGAGTTGCGACCTGCCGACGATCGGCGTCTCCGGCGGGCCCATGCTGAACGGCAAGTTCCGCGGGCAGGACATCGGCTCCGGCACCAACGTGTGGTCGTTCAGCGAGGACGTGCGCGCCGGCAAGATGTCGCTCGCGGATTTCATGGATGCGGAATCCTGCATGTCGCGCTCCGCTGGCCATTGCATGACCATGGGCACGGCCTCGACGATGGCCAGCATGGTGGAAGCGCTCGGCATGGGAATGCCCGGTAACGCCGCAATCCCCGCCGTCGACTCACGCCGCTACGTGCTCGCGCACATGGCCGGCCGTCGGATCGTCGAGATGGTGCGCGAAGACCTGAAGATGTCGAAGGTTCTGATCCGCAAGGCGTTCGAGAACGCGATCCGCGTCAACGCCGCGATCGGCGGCTCGACCAACGCGGTGGTGCACTTGCTGGCGCTGGCGGGGCGCGTCGGCACCAAGCTCGAGCTCGCCGACTTCGACCGGCTCGGCCACGACATCCCGCTGCTGGTCAATCTGATGCCGTCGGGCCGTTTCCTGATGGAGGATCTCTATTATGCCGGCGGCCTGCCCGCGGTGATCCGCGAGCTCGGCACGCTCATTCACCAGGACGCGCTCACCGTCAACGGCAAGACCATGGGCGAGAACACGCACGATGCGCCCTGCTACGACCGCGAGGTGGTCGCGGCCTTCAAGCAGCCGCTCCAGGAGAAGGCCGGCATCGCCGTGCTACGTGGGAACCTCTGCCCCGACGGCGCCGTGATCAAGCCTTCGGCGGCGACGCCGGCGCTCATTAAGCATCGCGGCAGAGCTCTGGTGTTCGAGAACATCGAGGATTTCCACGCGCGCATCGACACCGTGGATGCCGACGAGACCATGGTGATGGTGATGAAGGGGGCAGGGCCCAAGGGCTATCCGGGCTTCCCCGAGGTCGGCAACATGCCGCTTCCCGCGAAGGTGCTGAAGAAGGGCATCACCGATATGGTGCGCATCTCCGATGCACGCATGAGCGGCACTGCCTACGGCACCGTGGTGCTGCACATCTCGCCCGAGGCCGCGGCCGGCGGCACGCTGGCGCTGGTGCAGAACGGCGATTCCATCGAGCTCGACGTGGAGAAGCGCAGCCTGCATCTCGACGTGCCCGAGGCCGAGCTCCAGCGCCGGCGTGCCGCCTGGAAGCCGCCGCAGAGCAGCTACGACCGCGGCTATGCGCGGCTCTACATCGACCATGTCTTGCAGGCGCATCAGGGCGCCGATCTCGATTTCCTCGTGGGCAAGAGCGGCGCGCTCGTGGCGCGGGAATCGCACTGAGCCGATGGATTAGGCGGCGCGGAGCTCGAGATCCTCGTCGGGCTCCTGGCGGAGGTGCCGGGTCGGTTCGCCCGCCTCGTCCATGAATCCGCCGTCCCGGAGGCGTCGCACGACCGCGGTGAAGTGTGCGGCGGCGCGCCCCGTACCCGCGTTCTCGAGCCAATTCTGGTCGAGGAAGGACGCGAGTGCGGGATGCCCGAGTGCGACTTCCCAGAGGATACCGAGCAAGGAGACCATCGCCTCCTCGCGATCTCCAGCGATCTGCGTCAGCATTGCGACGCGGTCAGCCGCGGCACGGTCGACCGTGTCGGGGCCAGCGCCCAGACCGAAATCGATGACACGGCGGCGGACGGGCGACGCCAGCTGAAAATGCGCGACCTCGTGCACCAGCACGAAGGCCTCGGTCTCCGCGTACAACCGCTGGCCGTCCCAGCTAAGACCGGGATTGAGCGGTCGGTCGGCGACTCCCATGCCGAGCTCGCGCGCCAGCGCAAGTGCCTGCCTCCGATGCTGGTTGGCGATCGCGGCCGCGGCGCACTCGGGCGAGGTCGCGGCAATGGCCTCGAATACCCGCCGGGCGAGCGCGTCGGCCAAGCTGTCGCGGAATTGCCGAAGCACCTCCGGCAGCCGCTCCGGAAGGATCGGCGTCAGGATCATCGCGTCGGTGAAAGCCCTAGGAGGGCCGGCGCCGCTCCAGCAAGTCGGGCTGTAAGGGATCTGTCGCCGTCCGCTCCAAGAGCGGCCTAACCGTCGGCATCGTCGGCTGGGTCGCCAAAGTGGTTGGCGCCGGCTGCGGCGGGAATTCCGGAACGATTGCGACCACGCCGATGCCCGCGTTGTGCAGGCCGATCAGCTCGCCGGCCTTGCGGGACAGATCGATCACGCGCTGCGTGTAGGTGGCGTTGCGGTCGTTGATCCGCACGACCACGCTCTGGCCGGTATTGAGATTGACCACGCGCACGCGCGTCTCGAAGGGCAGGGTGGGGTGGGCCGCGGTCAGCGCCTTCTCGTTGAAGCGCTCGCCACTGGCCGTATTCTTGCCGCGCACGCTTGGGCCGCCATACCAGCTGGCTGTACCGACCTCGATGCGGGGCGCTTGATTGTAGCTGCCGGCGTCCACGGTGACCGCACCGTGCCCGCTGGGATCGCTGACCTGGGCGAAGCTCGGTGCCGCCGCAAGCGTAATCGCCGCACCAAAAACCCACCCCGCTGAAAGGCCTAGCCTACCTGCCATGATCGGAACCCCCGAAGATGCGCCATGCTAACCATAATGGCTGAAACCGCGTTGTGAAAGCATAAACGGTGGGCATCCATGACAAAACTAGGACAAATGCAGAACCCGGCACCCCGCCCCTTATCACGGCGACTCGGATCGTGCCGTCCAGCACGCGCCTTACGACCGCAAATACTGCGGTTCGTGAGATGTGCCCGAGAACAATACTGCCAGGCCCTTTTTCAACTCGCTCGCACGCACGCGGATTGCTGCGGTAGACGGCTTCATTTGGAGATTGGTTTCGATGATGTGATCCATCAGCTAGGCGCTTAGCGACAGAGGAGCGGCCGCATTTCGCGCTCGCGGTCATGCACGCGTTCTCGAACACCTCCGCCGCATGGGCGATCTCCGGGTTGGCGATGGCATGGAGATATCGGCGCGGGATCGCACTGCCGATGCCGGACGCGCCCATTTGCTGACTGTCCACACATCTGGCCTGGCGTCTTCGGCTTCCACGCGCCCCGTGCACACCGCTCTATGATCGTGTGCGGCCCCGCGACGGCCCGGCGCTACTTTCCGAAGGATGGCGACTGTTGGCGGGAGCGGAGCTGGCGGACGGGGTGGGATTCGAACCCACGAGGCCCTTGCGGACCTGCCGGTTTTCAAGACCGGTGCCTTCAACCGCTCGGCCACCCGTCCGCAGATATAGTGCGCTGACGCCCGAGCCATCATATCCGACCGCGCACTGAGCGAAGAGGCCCGCCGCCCTCAAAGCGCCAATCGCGCGACCGTCGCCCGGTAGGTCTCGAGCTGCGGCACCTCAAGGCCCGCGACCTTGCCGCGGTCATCCCAGCGCCGTAGCCGAACGGCCTCGGCGGCGTGCGGACGGCCCGCGAAGGCCGCCGCATCCCCGGCACTCATCGGGCCACCCTGCTTGGCCAGCGAATGCCGCGACGCTTCGGAGAGAACGGCGAAATAGCCGGGCTCGGCCGCGCAGAGATATCGCTTGGCGGCGACGTGCAGTCGCACGGGCTCGCTGACCGCCGGAGGAAAGCGGGCGGCGAGCCAGTCGCCGCCGGAGCGGTCGTGCTTATGGTATCCGAAGCGATCGTCGCGCTCCTCGAGGAAGTGCCCGACGTCGTGCAGCAGCGCCGCCAGACACAGGGTTTCGTCGGCTCCTTCGACTCGGGCGAGCGCGGCTGTCTGCAGGCTGTGCTCGGCGATGGTCACGCCTTCCCCATAGGTCTCGCCGCCGTAGGTGGCGAACAGACCTGCAATTTCGTCGAAGACGGTCTTGCCGCTCATGTCTCGCGCTCGAGAACGCGGAGCTTGGACATCAGGGAGTCCGCGTCGGCATAGGCACCTTGCAGATGCCGCCGGCCGCCGTCGAACCCGCGCCGGCCATGGAGCACCCTCCGGTTATCGACGATGAAGAGATCGCCGGGCCGCAAGCGGAAGCCGACGGTCATCGCGGGATCGTGGAGCAGCCGGCCGAACTTGCGATGAGCCGCGTAGAAAGCCGGCAGCGCATCGGGATCGAGATCGATCGGCCCGATCGAGCGGCTGTTGTAGCGGATCGTGCGCAGTTCGCCGTCGACGTCGAGCTCGATGAGCGGCGCTGTGTGGCGCAGGTCGACCGTGCCCGGCTCGGCGTAGCGGAAGGGTACTTTCGTCGTTGCGAGGAGATCGAAGGCCTCGGGCGCCTCTCCGCGCAATCGCTCGGCGACCGCGAACCCGTCGACCACGATGGACTCGCCGCCCTCGCCGGCGGCCTCGAGACAATGCAGGAGCTGCAGTTGCGGCACGGGATCGCGGTAGGGATTGTCGGTGTGGTTGCCGAGCGCCATCGCGGTGAAGGCGAGATTCTGCGGCTCCTCCACCGAGACGACGTCGAAGAGGCGTCCGTAGTTGGTTTCGCGGACGTATCCGAACAAGCCGACCACGTCGCAAACGGCTCCGGGCGTCGCGGGGACGCCATGGAGCAGCGCGAAGCCGAGACGGTCCACGTGGCGAAGCCAGCCTAAGAGCGCCGCCTTGTCACGCGCCACCGCGGCGTAATCGGCCGCGGGAAGCGGATGGCTCGCCAAGGCGGCGTCCCAGAGTTGCGGGGCGCGCCGCCGCTCCGCGCGGGACGCGGGGTCGAGCGCGTGCCGGCGCAGCCAGGCCGGATCGAACAGCGACGGACGCTCGAAGCACGCGAACGCGACCTCGATGCCGGTGGCGAGGATGTGAGCGACGCGGACGACGACATGCTCCGGCAGCTCGACCGCATCCAACAGCCTCTGACCTTCGGCGCCGCGGCGGGTCTCGGGTCGATTGTCCGCGAGCCAGAGGGCGGGGAAGCGGCTCATGCGCCCGTCTGCCCACGTCACCGCCACCATCCCGCCGCCATCCTCGATCGCGAGGCTCGCGGGAGAGAAACTCGCGTGGGTATCCATGCCTCAGCCCGTCTCCTCCGCCACCAGCGCCCTCAGGCTCTCGGGCCGGCAGATCACGATCATGCCGTCTTCGACGGCGATCAGGCCGCGCTCGCGCCAAATACCGAGCTCCTTGTTCACGCGCTCGCGCGTGGCGCCGATCATGTGGGCGAGGTCCTGCTGAGACAGCTTGAAAGCGATCCGCACGCCCCGCGGATCCGGCTTGCCGTGTACCTCGGCCAGGCTGAGCAGGCGCTTGGCGAGCCGCGCGGGCAGGTGCAGGAACACGGTGTCCTCGATGAACTCGACGTTCATGCGGATCCGGCCGCACAGCACCGGCAAGATGGCTACGCCGAGCTCGGGATGGTCGTGCAGGAACGGCACGAAGTGGTCGCGATGGATCTGGAGCAAGTCGACCGCCTTCATGGCGCGCGCGCTCGCCGTCCGGGGGCCGCCGTCGAGGAGCGCGATCTCGCCAAACATCTCGCCGGGCTCGAGGATGTTGAGGATGGCTTCCTCGCCCTCGGAGGACACGGTGTAGATGCACACCCGGCCCATCAGTACGCCGCAGAGCGCGTTGCCGGGATCGCCTTTGGCGAAAATCTCGTCGTTGGGCTGGAAGTGCCGGACGGTCGCGAATTTCACCAGGCCGTCGAGCAGGGCGGGCGATGCGTCGCGGAACAGCATGTGCCGCGCGAGCAGGGCGCGAAGAGCTTCGGGGGGATAACGGGTCATCATGAACCTCGCCGCAAACAATTTTCGGGGCCCACCCCGCTGACGGCGGACCGGGCCCGGAGCCGCTGCCGGTCTCTTTCTACCGCAACTTCATGCGCGGCGGCAGCAGAACCGCTTCTAGCGGATCGGCGGCCATCCGGGGCTGTGACGGGGTTCACAGGGCGCCCGCGATTTCCTCCCTACTGTGACAGCGGTCACTTGGAACCGGGCGTGCCGGGGCCAATTGAGCCGCAAGCCGGCGGGCATCGCCGGTATCGGCGAGAGTGATGGAGGGTTTCATGACACTCACACTGACGGCGGGCACTCTGGTCTCCCCGACCTCGATCCTCAAGAGCCGCCGGGCGCGCGCCGCGCTCCGCGCGACCATCTATGCCCCGATCGACGACCACCGCACGGCGGCCTCCAATAGCGACATCGGAGCGGCGTGGGTTGCGGCGGGGTTGGTGGGCTTGGCTCTGCTCGCCACTCTGGCGATCTGAGCGACCGGGGGGAGGCCGTTGCATGATTCAAGGCAATCCCGGGCGCCCGGCACCGTCCTGCATGCGTCCGCGGTTTGGCGGCGAGCGGGCGTCCGCTCGAGGAAACTGCGCACCGCCATCGCTGCGGTGCTTCTCTGCGCGGGCGTGATGATCCTGCCCGGGCTCGCCGCATTGAACCTGGCGGTCGGGCTCGGGTGTCGGCACCTCGACCGGGCGGGGTGCCTCGCGCTGCTTCTGCCACCGGCCGAATAGCCCAAGACTTGCCAATCCTGTTGCGGGGACTCCGCGCCGCATGGCATGAGATGCCGCCGCGGCCGGCGAATGGCTCGCCCGCCGCTGGGATGGCTCGGTGGTCGCATGTCACGTCTTACGAAAGCCCCGATCTTCATGCTGGGCGCATGGCTTGCGCTGGTGTCGCAGACGGGGGCGGGGCGCGCCGCGGAGGTCGACTTTGCCACCTGGCTCGGGGGCGTGCGGCAGGAAGCGATCGCGCAAGGCATACGCCCGCAGTCCGTGACCCAGGCGCTGGCGGGCGCGCATCAGATCGACCGCGTGCTCGAGCTCGATCGGCATCAACCCGAGACCACGCTCACCTTCGAGCAATACATCGATCTCGTGGTGTCGCCGCAGCGGGTTCAGCAGGGGCATCAGAACCTGCAGGACCACCGCGGGCTTTTGGAGCAGGTCTCGCGCCGATACGCGGTGCAGCCCCGCTTCATCGTGGCGCTCTGGGGGATCGAGAGCAATTACGGGAAAGGCAGCGGCGATTTTCCCGAGATCTCCGCCCTCGCCACGCTCGCTTATGACGGCCGGCGCAGCGCCTATTTCCGCAAGGAGCTGATGGCGGCGATCAAGATCGTCGACCAAGGCTGGATCCGCCCGGAGGACATGCTGGGCTCGTGGGCCGGCGCCATGGGCCAATGCCAGTTCATGCCGTCGAGCTACCTGCAGTTCGCGGTCAGCTACAACGACGACGGGCGGCGCGACATCTGGCACCGCCACGAGGATATCTTTGCCTCCATCGCCAATTACCTCGCGCGCTCGGGCTGGCACGGCGACGAGAGCTGGGGCCGCCGCGTCTTTCTGCCGGCCGGTTTCGACGCGAGCCTAGCCGGGCTCAACAATCGCAAGCCGCTGGCGGAATGGCAGCGGCTCGGCATCCGCGCGCTCGACGGCCGCGACCTCGTCACCCGCGAGCGGGAGGCATCGTTGATCCTGCCGGATGGCCCAACGGGGCCGGCGCTGCTGGCGTTCTCGAACTTCCGCGCCACGCTCAAGTGGAACAATTCGAGCTATTTCGCAGCCGCCGTCGGCTACCTTGCCGATGGATTCGAATGACGGTATCTTGCCAGTAATAGCGGGCGCCCGCGCGGAGGGAGCCACTAGATCGTGATAAATGCAAGACGTTTGCTGGCTCTGGCCGCCGCGGCCGGACTGGCCATCGTGGCGGCGTGCGGCACGTCGGAGAAGGTCCAGCCGACCGCGGGCGCGGCAGGCTCGGGGCGTGGGCTCTACAAGGTCGGCAAGCCGTACCAAGTTGATGGGATCTGGTATTACCCCAAGCAAGACTTGAATTACGACGAGACCGGCATCGCCTCCTGGTACGGCGAGCAGTTTCATGGGCACGATACCGCCAACGGCGAGATCTTCGATTTGAATAGCCTTACGGCCGCGCATCACACGCTTCCGATGCCGAGCATCGTGCAGGTGACCAATCTGGAGAACGGCCGCTCGCTGGAGCTGCGCGTCAACGACCGCGGGCCCTTCGCGGGCGCTAGAATCATTGATGTCTCGCGCAAGGCGGCGGAGCTCCTCGGGTTCGAGCGAAACGGCACGGCGAAGGTGCGGGTGCGCGTGCTGCAAGCCGAGACCATGCAGGCCCAGGCGGTGGCTCGGCGCAATGGCAGCGAGGAGGTACCGGGCGGGCCGATCGAGGTCGCGCAAGCGGCGCCGCGTACCGCCGTCGATGCGCAGCCGCTGGCGCCTCTGCCTGGTACGCGGGCCGCGCCGCCATCGCAGACCGCCAGCATCATTCCGGTGAAGGCGGGGCCTGCTCCGGATCCCGTCCTCGTCGACCCGCCGCTGACCGGGAAGGTCACGATGGGCGCCGCCAGGCCGAACGCGCAGATCTATATCCAGGCCGGCGCTTTTGCGCAGATGGATAATGCCAATCGCGTGCGCCAGCGGATCGCCGGCCTCGGCAGCGCGCAGATCACTGCGGTCCGCGTCAACGGCAACAACCTCTTCCGAGTGCGGCTCGGACCGATCGCGAGCGTCGACGAGGCGGACAGGATCCTCACGCGAGTGCTCGCCAACGGATTGCCGGACGCGAAGATCGTGGTGGATTGAGCCGACGCTCCACAATTCCGGCGTAATACCGGGCTAGAAACAGGGCGTGCGCGTGGGATGGGGTAGCATGAAATACGCAGTTCGATCGGCTCTCGCGGCTCTCGCGCTCTGCGGGTGGGCTGCGCAGGCGGGCGCGGCCACCGGCATCGACACGCAGGCGCGCAACGCCATTGTCGTGGATTTCGAGACCGGCGCGCTGCTGCTGGACAAAGGTGCGGATCAGAGGATGCCGCCGGCATCCATGAGCAAGATCATGACCGCCTACCTCGTCTACGACGCGCTCAAGAAAGGCCGGCTCTCGCTCGAGGACATCTTGCCGGTGAGCGAGAAGGCTTGGCGCACCCAGGGCTCGAAGATGTTCGTGCCCTATCCCGGCCGCGTGAAGGTCGAGGATCTCGTGCGCGGCATGATCATCCAGTCCGGCAACGACGCCTGCATCGTGCTGGCCGAGGGCCTCGCGGGCAGCGAGGAAGCTTTCGTCGAGCAGATGAACGAGAAGGCCAAGGAGCTCGGCCTGGACCATAGCCATTTCGCCAACGTGAGCGGCCTGCCGGACCCGAACGAATACGTGACGGCGCGCGACCTCGCGCTGCTGGCCCGGCGTCTGATCGTCGATTTCCCCGAGTACTATCACTACGATTCCGAGAAGGACTTCACCTACAACGGCATCAAACAGGGCAACCGCAATCCGCTCCTCTACAAGGATCTGGGCGCCGACGGCATGAAGACCGGCCACACCGACGAAGCCGGGTACAGCCTGACCGCCTCGGCGGTGCGCGACGGACGCCGCGTTATCATGGTGATGGGCGGCCTTCCCACTGGCAAGGCGCGCCAGCAGGAGAGCGAGCGGTTGCTCGAATGGGCGTTCCGTGAGTTCAACGATTTTCGTCTGGTAAAGGCGGGCGACACCGTCGATCAGGCGGAGGTCTGGCTCGGTGCCGAACCCAAGGTGCCCGTGACCATCCAGAAGGACGTGGTGGTGACCCTGCCGCGCGCCGCGCGCCGGAGCATGAAGGCAACCGTGCATTATGACAGCGCCATCAAGGCGCCGATTGCCAAGGGCCAGACCGTCGGCAAGCTCACCATCACCGCCGATGGCGTCGATCCCGTCGAGGTGCCGCTGGTCGCCCTGCAGCCAGTCGCGAAGCTCGGACCGATCGAGCGGATCGCGGTGGCCGCGGGCTATCTCGTTTGGGGCAAGCGCTGAGCCGGGGCCGGTTCATCACGCTCGAAGGCGGCGAGGGCGCGGGCAAATCGACCCACGCCGGGCTCCTGGTGGAAGGACTCCGACAAGCGGGGCAGGCGGCGATCCGCACGCGCGAGCCCGGCGGCGCGCCGGGCGCGGAGGAAATTCGCCGGCTGCTGGTCGAGGGCACCCCGCAACGCTGGGATGCGGAGACCGAGGCGCTGCTCATGGTGGCGGCGCGCCGCAATCACCTGGTGGAGACCGTCTGGCCGGCGCTCGATCGCGGCGACTGGGTGATTTGCGACCGGTTTGCCGACTCGACCCTGGCCTATCAGGGCTACGGCCGCGGCTTGCCGCGCGAGGCGCTGGCGTTCCTCCATTCGCTGATCGCTGGCGACTTCAAGCCGGATCTTACATTCATCCTGGATCTCTCTGTCGAAATTGGACTTTCTCGCACCGGAAAGCGGTCGGGTAACGCCACCCGATTCGAGCAGATGGGACACGACTTTCACGAGCGGCTGCGCCGGGGTTTTCAGGAAATCGCGCGGGCGGAGCCGCAGCGCTGCGTGCTGATCGACGCCACGACCGAGGTCGCCGCGGTCCAGCAGGCGATCCGCGATGCCATTCATGCCCGGCTCGGGGTCGCCATCTGACGCTGGAGTCGGCACACTCGTCCCATGGCTGAAGACGATGATATCGACGCGGACGACGACCGCGGCGAGGCCGCCGAAGTCGCGGTGCCCGCGCCCCGGGAGAACCCGGGCCTCGGCGGTCACGAGGCTGCCGAGCAGGAGCTGCTGAGAGCCTCCGCATCCGGACGGCTGCCGCATGGGTTGCTGATCACGGGGCCGCGCGGCATCGGCAAGGCGACGCTGGCGTTCCGGTTCGCGCGGTTTCTGCTGAGCCAGGGAGGGGAGGCGGGAGCGGGTGGCCTGTTCGCGCCGGCCTTGCCGACGTCCTTGGCGATGCCGCCGGAGCACCCGGTGTTTCGCCGGGTCGCCAGCAATGGCCATGCGGACCTCCTTACGGTCGAGCGCGGCATCGATCCCAAGCGCAAGCGCGAGCGGACCGAGATCGTGGTCGAGGACACCCGCGCCATCGCCGCGTTCCTGCGCTTGACACCCGCCGAAGGCGGCTGGCGCATCGTCATCGTCGATACCGCCGACGAGATGAACCGGAATGCCGCGAACGCCGTCCTGAAGATCCTGGAGGAGCCGCCGGATCGCGCGATCCTGATCCTGGTGAGCGACAACCCGGGCCGGCTGCTGCCGACCATCCGATCGCGCTGCCGCCGGCTCGCGCTCCGGCCGCTCTCCGACGCGGTCGTCGCGGACCTACTCGGACGCTATCGGCCGGATATGTCCCCGTCCGATCGGAGCGCGCTGATCGAGCTCGCGGAAGGCAGCATCGGCCACGCCATCGAGCTTGCGGAGGAGGGTGGTCTCGCGCTGCACCGCCGCCTGTTGGAACTGCTGGGCCGGTTGCCGGACCTCGACGGAGCCGAGCTCCATGCCTTCGCCGACACGGTGTCGCGCTGGGGCAGCGACGATGCGTTCCGAGTGATCGCCGAGCTGATGCCGGCGACCCTGGCGCGCGCCATCGCCAAAGCCGCGCAATCCGGCACCGGCGGCGAGGGCCGGGAGGCCGCGCTCGCCAGGCTGCTCGCGGGCCGCGGCCTTGATCGCTGGGTAGAGGTATGGGAAAAGATCAGCCACCTCTTCGCCCAAGCGGACGCTATCAATCTCGACCGCAAGCAGGTCGTGCTGAACGCTTTTTTCGCGCTCGAAGAGGCCGCGCGCTGAGGCTCGAGCCCGCGCGCGGGTGCTTTCCCGAAGGAGACCGAGAGTCCCGATGTCCGGCGAGCCCTATTACCTCACCACGCCGATCTATTACGTGAACGACGTTCCGCATATCGGCCACGCCTATACGACCGTGGCCTGCGACGCGCTGGCGCGGTTCATGCGGCTCGACGGGCGGCGGGTCAAGTTCCTGACGGGCACCGACGAGCACGGCCAGAAGGTCGACAAGTCCGCGCGCGCCGCGGGTCTTGATCCGCAGGCCTTCTGCGACCGCGTCTCGCAGAATTTCCGCGACGTGACGGCGCTGATGAACATCAGCAACGACGAGTTCATCCGCACGACCGAGCCGCGGCACATCGAGGCCTCGCAGGCGATCTGGCGCGCGATCGCGGCCAACAAATCGCCGAAGGGCCGCGACAATATCTATCTCGACAAGTATCCCGGCTGGTACGCCGTACGCGACGAGGCGTTCTACGGCGAGGACGAGCTCACCACCGGTCCCGACGGCAAGAAGCGAGCGCCCTCGGGCGCCGAGGTCGAATGGGTGGAGGAGTCCAGCTACTTCTTCCGGCTGTCGGACTGGCAGGACTGGCTGCTGGAGCATTACGAGCGCAATCCCGGCTTCATCGCGCCGGAGGCGCGTCGGAACGAGGTCGTGAGCTTCGTCAAGAGCGGGCTTCGGGATCTCTCGATCTCGCGTACGAGCTTCACCTGGGGCGTGCCGGTGCCCGGCGATCCCAAGCACGTCATGTACGTCTGGCTCGACGCGCTCACGAATTACATCACCGCCGCCGGATATCCGGACACCGCGAGCGCGGAGTACAAGACCTTCTGGCCCGCCGACCTGCACATGGTCGGCAAGGACATCGTGCGTTTCCACACGGTCTATTGGCCGGCTTTCCTCAAGGCCGCCGGCCTGGAACCGCCAAAGCGCGTCTTCGCCCATGGCTGGTGGACCGTCGAGGGTCAGAAGATGTCGAAGTCGCTCGGCAACTTCGTGGCGCCGAAGCAGCTGGTTGACGACTACGGCGTCGACGCGGTCCGCTATTTCGTGCTGCGCGAGCTGCCCTTCGGCAGCGACGGCGACTTCTCCCGCCGCGCCATCGTGAGCCGCATCAACGGCGACCTCGCGAACGGGTTGGGCAATCTGGCACAGCGGGTGCTGTCGATGATCAACCGGAACTGCGACGCGGTCGTGCCGAAGCCCGGTGCACTCACGCCGGCGGACGAGGCACTGCTTAAGGCGGCGCGCGAGCTGCTGACGCGGCAGCGTGCGGCCTATGCGGATCAGGCCTTCCATCGCGCGCTCGAGGGCCTTTGGGACATGGTCGCGTCGGCCGATCGGTACGTCGACGAGATGGCGCCGTGGGCGCTCCGCAAGACCGATGTCACGCGCATGGGCACCGTGCTCTACGTGCTGGCCGAAGCGATCCGACATCTGGCGCTCCTGGTGCAGCCCGTCGTGCCGAGCGCGGCCGGGAAGCTGCTCGACCAGCTGGCGCTGCCTGCGGGCGCGCGCGATTTCGCGGCGCTGGCAAGGCCGCTGGAGCCGGGGACGAAGCTCCCGAAGCCCGAAGGCGTGTTTCCCCGCTACGTCGAGGCGGAGAAAGCGTGATCCTCGTCGACAGTCACTGTCATCTCGATTACGTGCCGCAAGGGCCGGAGCGCGAAGCCGTGATTGCGCGCGCGCGCCAGGCCGGCGTCGGGGCGATGCTGACCATCGGCACGAAGATCACCGAATTTCCGGAGGTGAGGGCGATCGCGGAAGCCCAGCCCGATGTCTGGTGCTCCGTCGGCATCCACCCCCACGAGGCCGCCGCCGAGCCCGAGACGTCCGCGGAGACCCTCGCGGGTCTGGCTCGGCATCCGCGGGTAATCGGAATCGGCGAGGCCGGCCTCGATTTTTATTACGAGCACAGTCCGCGGGATCGGCAGATCTCGGTGTTCCGGACCCATGCCGAGGCTGCCCGGATCAGCGGCTTGCCGTTGGTCGTGCACACAAGGGATGCCGACCCGGAGACTGCCGAAATCCTCGCGGACGAAGCGACCAAAGGTCCCCTCACCGGCGTCATCCATTGCTTTAGCACAGGGCGAGAACTCGCTGAAAAAGCCATCGAACTTGGCTTTTTGATCTCGCTTTCCGGGATCGTTACCTTCAAGAATGCCGAGCCGCTCCGGCAGATCGCGCGCGACTTGCCGCTGGACCGGATCCTCGTGGAGACGGACTCACCCTATCTCGCACCGGTACCGAAGCGCGGGAAGCAGAACGAGCCGGCTTTCCTTGTTCACACGGCGACTGAGGTTGCGCGCCTAAAGGGCCTTGCAGTCGAAGAATTAGCCCGAGTCACCACGGCAAATTTCTACCGGCTGTTTACCAAGGCCCAGCCGTCGGCGCCGCTGGGGTCATGAGGGTCACGATCCTCGGCTGCGGCCCGTCGGGCGGCGTGCCGCTGATCGGGAACGACTGGGGCGAGTGCGACCCCGGAAACCCCAAGAACCGGCGCCGGCGCGCCTCGGTGCTGGTCGAGCACGGCGCCACGCGGATCCTGGTCGACACCTCGCCGGACATGCGGGCCCAGCTGCTGGACGCCGGCGTGGACCGCCTCGACGCCATCCTGTTCACCCACGCCCATGCGGACCACTGTCATGGCATCGACGAGGTGCGCGCCCTCAACCGCGCCATGGGCCAGTCCGTCCCGATCTATGCGTCGCCGAAGACGATGGCCGAGCTCAAGCAGCGGTTCAGCTACATCTTTCGGCCGTCAGACCCGGCCGCGGGGGCTATGTTCTACAAGCCGTCCTTGATCCCAACGGCGATCGAGGGCCCGTTCGAGGTGGGCCGGGCGAGGGTGGTGCCATTCGAGCAGAACCACGGATTCACCACCAGCCTGGGTTTTCGGTTCGGTGGTCTCGCGTATTCAACCGACGCCGTGGCGCTGGACGAGGCGGCCTTTGGTGCCCTCGAGGGCATCGACACCTGGATCGTCGATTGCTATCGCCGGACGCCGCATCCGACCCATACCCATCTCGCGCGCACCCTCGAATGGATCGCGCGCGTGAGGCCGAAGCGCGCGATCCTCACGCACATGGATGTGCAGCTCGACTACGAAACTCTCCGCCGCGAGCTGCCGGCCGGCGTTGAGCCCGGCTATGACGGGATGGCGGTCGAGCTCTGAATGCCGCAAATGCTGCAGAGTTTGGCGGCGCTGAGCATTATTTCCCATAATATACATTATGCGACTTTCGTCCTTCTTGCGCCCGTTCTCGAGCGTCTGTGCCCTCACCCTCTCCTTGGCTCCCGCGGATAGGACTTGATCCCCTCGAATTCCGGGACCCAGTGCAGGCGGCGCTCGGTCCAGAGCTCGTAGCTCGGCTTCGGCATCGCCTCGGCGTCGTCCAGGCTCCCCAGCAGCACCGTGATCTCGTCGCCCTTATCGGGCCGCCAGAACAGCGGCGAGCCGCATTCGCGGCAGAATTGCCGGGTCGCGACGTCCGAGAGCCGGATGCCTGAGGGCTCGCCCTTGGTGACCTCAAGGCGGTCGCGCGGCCAAGTCACGAAGGACGGAAGCGCGCTGCCGGTCTGCCGGCGGCATTGGCCGCAGTGACAGAGACCGACCCTGAGCGGCGGTCCCGTCACGCGATAGCGGACGGCGCCGCAGAGGCATCCCCCGGTGTGCTGCTCGGTCGCGGTCATGGGCACCTCCTGTCCGGTCTCTCAATCGTCTCCCATGGCGCGCAGCGGCAGCATTCGCCGCAGCACGCCGTCGCGCTTCACGAAATGATGATAGAGCGCCGCCAGGACATGCAAGCCCACAAAGCCGTAGATCGCGTATTGCCCGGTCTTGTGTATGAACTCCAGCGGACGCGAAATCGTGCGATCGGCCGGTAGCGGCGAGGTCGTCGTGAACAGACCGAAGAAATCGATGTGTTGCCCTTCCGCCGAGGAGAAGAGATAGCCCGTCAAAGGAATGATCAGCATGACGGCGTAGAGTGCCCAATGCGTGAGCTCCGAGAGCCGCGCTTCCAGGGAGGTCAGCCCGACAGCCGACGCTACGGGGTTCCCGAGCCGCCACAACAGCCGCGGCACGACCAGCACCAGCACCAGCACCATCATGCCGACCGCCTTGTGCAGCTCGAGGATCGCGTCGTAACCGGGCTCCGTTCTCCTCGGCAGGACCCAGGCCAGAACCAGCGCGACCGACAGCACGATCGCCACCATCCAGTGGAGGGCCATGGCCGCCCGGCCATATTTTTCTGACAGTCTTTTCATCTCTCATCCACGATCAAAATGCGGCGCGATTGACGCCAGCAAATTGTGGCCGCATTGAGGATTGCGCATCAGCCTTGCGCCGGGCTCAACGCCTCGAAATTAACCACGAAGGGCCTCTCACGGCATGACCGCCTCCCCTGACTTGGCGCGCCTGCTCGACATCATGGCGCGGCTGCGCGATCCCGAGCACGGCTGTCCCTGGGATCTCGAGCAAAGCTTCGCCACCATCGCGCCCTACACCATCGAGGAAGCCTACGAAGTCGCCGAGGCCGCGGAGCGCGGTGAGCCCGAGGCGCTCAAGGACGAGCTCGGCGATCTCCTCTTGCAAGTTGTGTTCCACGCGCGCATGGCCGAGGAAGCGCGTCATTTCGCCTTCAACGATGTCGCGCGCGGGATCGCGGACAAGATGATCCGGCGGCATCCCCGCGTCTTCGCGGACGCCGAGGTGGAGGGCTCCGCCGCGCAGACCGTCGCCTGGGAAGCGCAGAAGGCCGAGGAGCGCCGCGCCAAGGCAGCGGCCGACGGCCGCGCGGCGAGCGCGCTCGATGGCGTGGGACTCGGGCTCCCTGCCCTCACCCGCGCGGAGAAGCTGCAAAAGCGCGCGGCGCGCGTCGGGTTCGACTGGCCCTCGACGGCGCCGGTCTTCGACAAGATTGGCGAAGAGATCGGCGAGCTACGGGCCGAGCTCGACCAGGGCGGCACGCCCGAGCGGATCGCCGACGAGCTTGGCGATCTCCTGTTCGCCGTGGTGAACCTCGCCCGGCGGCTCGCCATCGATCCCGAGCAGGCGCTGCGCAACGCCAACCGCAAGTTCGAGCGCCGCTTCCGAGGCGTCGAGGAGCGCCTCGCCGCAGCCGGCAAGCCGGTCGCGGAGGCGAGCTTGGACGAGATGGAAGCGGAGTGGCAGCGGGTGAAGGCGGACGAGTAGCTTCTTAGCTCCTACCTACGCCTTCTGCAGCAGGTGGATGAGCGATGACGTATCCCACCGCTTGCCGCCGCGTTCCTGAACCCGCGCGTAGAACTGATCGACCACGGCGCTCACCGGCAGCGAGGCGCCGTTGCGCCGCGCCTCGGCGAAGCAGATCGCGAGGTCCTTGCGCATCCAGTCGACCGCGAAGCCGAAATCGAACTTGCCTTCGAGCATGGTCGTGCCGCGGTTCTCCATCTGCCAGGATTGCGCGGCGCCCTTTGAGATGACGTCGATCACCTTCTTGCCGTCGAGCCCGGCGCGCACCGCGAAATTGAGACCTTCGGAGAGGCCCTGCACGATGCCGGCAATGCAGATCTGGTTGACCATCTTGGTGAGCTGGCCGCTTCCTGCCGGCCCCATCAGCGTGACGGCGCGGCCGTAATGGGCCATTACCGGCTCCACCTTCTTGAAGGGCTCGGCGTCGCCGCCGACCATGATGGTGAGCTTGCCGTTCTGCGCGCCTGCCTGCCCGCCGGAGACCGGTGCGTCCAGGAACGCGACGCCCTTCGCTTTCGCGGCGGCGTAGAGCTCGCGCGCGATCTCGGCCGAGGCCGTGGTGTGGTCCGCGAGGATCGCGCCCGCTCTCATGCCGGCGAGCGCGCCCTTGGGCGAGGTGGCGACCTCGCGCACGTCGTGGTCGTTGCCGACGCACATGAAGACGATGTCGGCGCCTTCGGCCGCGGCGGCCGGCGTCTCCTTGAAGCTGCCGCCGTGCTCGCTGGCCCAGGCTTTCGCCTTCGCGGTGGTGCGGTTGTAGACCGTGACCTCGTGGCCGTTCTTCTTGAGATGACCGGCCATCGGATAGCCCATCACGCCGAGACCCAGGAATGCCAGCTTCATCGCGCGTTCTCCCTTCGGGAAACCGATATGCTACCGCCTGCCCGCACCTTGGCAACCCTCAGGGCGCGAGTTCCAAGATGAGCGCCCGCAGCGCCTGCCAACTGGCGGCATCCGGCGCCAGCAACAGCGAGGCGTCGATCTCGCTGGCGAGGTAGGGCGTACCGTCCAGGCGCTGGGAGAACCCGCCGGCTTCGCGGACCAGCAGCTCGCCGGGCGCGTGGTCCCAGGGATTGAGCCGCCGGAACAGCGCGAAGTGCGCGGCACCCCGCGCGACAGCGAGGTATTCATAGGCCGCGCACCGCTCATTGAAGATCGAGCCGACCTTGCCGGCGAGGTTCTTCGCCGTGCGCCCGCTGAGCCGGCCGCGCATCCCCGAGAGCGCAACCGCCTCCGCGGTGTGCAGACGCTCGCCCTCGATGAACGCGCCCGATCCGATCTCGGCGCTCGCCATGCGATCGGTGACCGGCACGTAGATCCAAGACGCAGCCGCGCGCCTCTTGATCAGGAGCGCCACCATGGTCGCGAAGACCGGCTTACCGTCCGCGAAGTTCTGCGTGCCGTCGACGGGATCGACCACCCAGACCGGCCCCTCGCCGTCGATCAAACCCAGGCGCTCAGGCTCGGCCGCGACGCCCTCCTCGCCCACCACGACCGATCCCGGCAGCAGATCGGCAAGCTGCATGGTCAGGATCCGCTCGGACTCGAGGTCTGCCGTGGTGACGAGCTGGCCCGGCTTCTTCTCGCTGATGTCGCCCGCGGTCAGTTTTTGGAAGCGCGGGAGGATCTCCGCCATCGCCACCTCTCGGATCAGCGAGCTCACCCGATCGATCGAGGGTAGCATCGGCTAGTGGTGGATCTGGCGGCTGCGGAACCGGCCGAGGTCGGCGTCGTCCAGGCGCACCGAGAGATAAGCGAGCTCCTCGTCGTCGCGACGACTCACCACGTCGCCATTCCGGTAGAGCCAGGCGATGGCGGCACCGTCGGAGAGCGGCACGTTGAGATCGACCAGCCGTCGCCCGCCATCGACGTGCTCGTCGATAAGCGCAAGCAACTGGCCGCAGCCTTCTCCGGTCGCCGCGGAGATCGGCACCGCGCCGTCGTTGCGCCGGGCCAGGCCGAGGAGCGCCGTGCGGGCGGTCGGCTCCAGAAGATCGATCTTGTTGAGCGCTTCGACCAGGCCGTGCTCCACCTGAGCGCCGAGCCCCAGTTCGGTCAGCACGGCCAGGACGTCGCTGCGCTGCGCCTCGGTATCGGGATGATGGACGTCGCGGACATGGATGATCAGATCCGCCTCGGTCACCTCCTCCAGCGTGGCGCGGAAGGCGGCGACCAGCTGATGCGGCAGATCGGAGATGAATCCGACCGTATCGGAGAGGATCGCGAAACGTCCGGACGGCAGCGCGAGGCGTCGGAGCGTTGGATCGAGGGTCGCGAACAGCAAATCCTCCGCGCGCACCTCCGCCTGCGTGAGACGATTGAACAGCGTCGACTTGCCGGCGTTCGTGTAGCCCACCAGGGCGACGATCGGGTACGGCACGCGCTTACGGGCGCCGCGGTGCAATGCGCGTGTCCGTTTGGTGTCCTCGAGCTCCTTCTTGATCTTGGCGATCCGCTCGCCGATCAATCGTCGGTCGATCTCGAGCTGGCTCTCGCCGGGGCCGCCCAGGAACCCGAAGCCGCCGCGTTGCCGCTCGAGATGGGTCCATGACCGTACCAGCCGCGAGCGCTGATAGGTGAGCGCGGCCAACTCGACCTGCAGTCGACCCTCGTGCGTGCGGGCCCGTGCCCCGAAGATCTCGAGGATCAACCCCGTGCGGTCGATGACCTTGCAGCCCCACGCCTTCTCCAGGTTACGCTGCTGGACCGGGCTCACGATGCCGTCGACCACCGCAACGCCGATCCCGCGCTCTTTCACGATCGCGCCCAAAGCCTCGACGGTGCCGCTGCCGATCAGCGTCGCGGGCTTGGGCTTCGCCAGCGGCACAAGGGCCGCATGCGCGACGTCGAGCTCGATGGCGCCCGCGAGCGCCACCGCCTCCTCGAGACGCGCCTCGGGAGTGCGCAGCGCGTCCCGCAGTTCCCGCGGGGGACGCTTGAGCGTGGGGTGGATGACGAGAGACCGGCCGGTCGACGGGGCATGCCCCGCGGGCGTGGAAGCCATCGATTACGGTTCTTCACCCTCTTTGCCGGCCTCGAAGAGCTGCACCGGCTGCGCCGGCATCACGGTCGAGATCGCATGCTTGTAAACCAGCTGCGAATGTGCGTCGCGCCGCAGCAGCACGCAGAAATTGTCGAACCAGGTAATGATGCCCTGCAGCTTGACGCCATTGACGAGGAAGACCGTGACGGGAGTTTTATTCTTGCGGACGTGGTTCAGAAACACGTCTTGGACGTTTTGTGATTTCTCGCTGGACATTGCTGGATCCTTTTTTCTTGGAGCCGCTCCTCGGCTCAGCCACGCGTCCTGGGCCGGGGGGCCCCCAGCCTCCGGCAACTCATAACAAGATTGGGCGCCGATGCAAAATCACAAGTCCCTAATGCCCCGAAGGAGCGAGGCGCAGTCGGAAAAGCGCAGTGCTGGCGGGACTTTAGGTATATCCTCCGGGACCGCATCGAGGGCCGAGATCAGCACCGGAACGCAGCCCGCCGCCGCCGCGCACTCGATATCGAGCGTGGTGTCGCCGACGAGCCAGGCTGCGGGGGGATCGATGCCGCTGCCCAAAAGGGCCGCGTGGATGACCGCGGGATGGGGCTTGTCGGCGCTCGCATCGCCCGCGCCCACGACCTGCCGGAAATACCGGGACCAGCCGAGATGCTCCGCCTCGCGCCGAAGCAACGCGCCGGTCTTGTTGCTGACCACGGCGAGGTAATAACCGTCATCCGTGAGCGCGCCCAGCAGCGCTTCGGCGCCCGCCAGCGCGCTCAGCCGATCCAGGTGGATCGCCGTGAAGGCGCCGAGGTAGAGGCGGCGGGCCTCTTCCCAGCGGGGACCGAACAGCCGGGGAAACGCATCGCGCAGGGAATGCCGCACGCGCTGCTTCGTCTCCTCGAGCGTCCAAGGCACATGCCCCATCGCTTCGAAGGTGACGACCAGCGCCTCATGAATCACCGACCAGCTGTCGACCAGCGTGTTGTCCCAGTCGAACAGGATCGCGCGCGGACGTTGCATCAGGCGTCCTGTCCGCCCGCCTCGACGTAGCGCCGATAGAACTGGGCGAGCTCGCGCGCGAGCTCGCCAGGCTTGCCGTCCCCCACCACGCTGTCGTCGATCCGGACGACGGGCGTTACATAGGAGGTCGTGCTGGTGAGAAACGCCTCGCGCGCCTGCTTTGCCTCCACGACGCTGAAGGGTCGCTCGACGAACCGCAGGCCCGCCCGCTCGATCACTCGGATCACGCCGAGACGCGTGACGCCGTTCAGGATCGCGTTGGTCGCGGCGCGCGTCACCACCTCGCCCGCTGCCGTCACGATCCAGGCGTTGGTCGACGTGCCTTCCGTGACGTTGCCGTCGCGATCGACCTGCCAGGCCTCGTATGCGCCGGCCTCGCGCGCCTGCTGCTTGCCGAGAATGTTCGGTAGCAGGGCGATCGATTTGATGTCGCACCGCGCCCAGCGCAGGTCGGGTACGGTGATGACGCGCGCGCCTTCGCGGGCGGTCTTGGGGTTCGCGGGCTTCGCCGGTCGCGCCGTCATGACCACCTGGGTCCGTGCGTCCCTCGGGAAAGCATGATCGCGCGGTGCGACGCCGCGGGTCATCTGGATGTAAATGATGCCGTCGCGCACCCGATTGCGGCGAAGGACCTCGCGCATGACGGTCTTGAGTGCCGCCTCGGGCATCGGCTCCGCGATCTCGAGCTCGGCGAGCGAGCGCTCGAGGCGCTTCAGATGCAGCCCCTCGTCCACCAGCCGCTCGCGCTCGACCGCGATCACCTCATAGACCCCGTCGGCGAATTGGTAGCCCCGATCCTCGATGTGGACGGCGGCCTCCCGGTGCGGGAGGTAGCGGCCGTTTACGTAAGCGACGCGAGACATCGCCTCACCTGGTCGAAAGCGCGCGGCCTCACGTCTCCACCTTGACGATCCGCTCGCCGTTGAAGAGGCCCAGTGTCTTGAGCTTGCGATGGAGCGCCGAGCGCTCCATGCCGATGAAAGCGGCAGTGCGCGAGATGTTGCCGCCGAAGCGCGTCACCTGCGCGATCAGATATTCTCGCTCGAAGACCTCGCGGGCGTCGCGCAGCGGCAGGCTCATGATCTCGCCGCCTTTGTCCCAGCGCACCACCGCGGGCGCGTCCGAGCCGATCTCGGCGGGCAGCATCTCGGCCCTGACCGGCTCGCGAACGTCGCCCGGCGACATGATGAGAAGCCAATCGATCACGTTTCGGAGCTGCCGCGCGTTGCCGGGCCAATCGTAGCTCTGCAACGCCGCCATGGCGTCGTCGCCGATCTCTCTCGGCATGAGGCGCGCCGCGTCGGCCGCGCGCCGCATGAAATGCCGCGCCAGCATCGGGATGTCCTCGCGCCGCTCGCGCAAGGCCGGCACCCGGATCGGCACGACGGCGAGACGGTAGTAGAGATCCTCGCGGAACCGCCCGGCGGCAACCTCCGCCGCGAGATCCCGATTGGTCGAGGCCATGACACGGACGTCGACTTCGACGCGGCTGCCGCCCAGCCGCTCGAAGGTCTGCTCCTGGAGGCCGCGCACGATCTTGCCCTGGGTCTCCAGCGGCATATCCGCGACCTCGTCCAGGAACAGCGTGCCGCCGTGGGCTTCCTCGAACATGCCGATCTTTCGCGGACTATCCGGTCCCTCGGCGCCGGCCGCCGCCCCGAACAGCTCGATCTCCAAGTGGTCCGGCCGAAGCATCGCGCAGTTCAGCACCACGAAGGGCGCGTCCGCACGGCGCGAGCGGCGGTGCAGCAGGCGCGCGACCACTTCCTTGCCCGCGCCGGGCGCGCCCGAGATCATCACGCGGCTCTTGGTCGGCGCCGCCTTTTCCACTTGCTGGCGGAGCTGCGCGACCGCGTGAGAGTTTCCGACCAGCTCCTCGTCCCCGCCCGCGCGCAGCCTCAGTTCCTCGTTCTCGCGCTTGAGGCGCGCGGCCTGGATGGCGCGCTCGACCACCAGCAGCAGCCGATCGGACTTGAAGGGCTTCTCGATGAAATCATAGGCGCCCATCTTGATCGCGGCGACCGCTGTCTCGATCGTGCCGTGGCCGCTGATCATGACGACGGCCAGGTTGGGAGCCTCCTGGCGCGCGATCCGCAAGATCTCGATGCCGTCGAGCTCGCTGCCCTGCAACCAGATGTCGAGCACCAACAGCGACGGCAGCCGCGAGCGGATCGCGGCCAAAGCTTCCGCGCTATTTCCGGCCTGACGCGTCTCGTAGCCTTCGTCCTCGAGGACACCGCAGATCAGCATTCGAATATCGGCTTCGTCGTCGACGACGAGTATGTCGTACGCCATGGAGAACCTTCTAAGCTTCTACGGACTCGGCCGCCGCGCGCTCCGCTTGCTCGCGCGGCCGGCCCGACGGGAAGACGAGCTTCACACGCGCCCCGCCGCCTTCCCGATCTTCCAGGATAAGTTCTCCCCTATGCTCTTCCATTACCTTCTTCACGATGGCCAGCCCGAGCCCCGTACCCTTGGTGCGTGTGGTCACGTAGGGCTCGGTCAAGCGTTCGCGCCCTTCCTTCGGCAGGCCACGGCCGTTGTCCTCGACCACCAGCGTAACCTGACTTTCTGTCTCCACGAGCCGAACCCAGATACGCCCCGGCTCGGCATCGCCATCGCGCCCCTGAATCGATTCGATGGCATTCTTGAGCAGATTGACCAAGGCCTGGCTCACCTGCCGCGAGTCGCATGCGACCGGCACTGGATGCGCGGGCAAATCGACCTCGAAGCGGACGTCGGGCGTCCCCGCCCGTTGCAGGAACACGGCCTGGCGCGTGATGTCGATGAGATCCTCGGTCTTGATAATGGCGGCCGGCATCCGGGCGAAGGACGAGAACTCGTCCACCATACGCCCGATGTCCCCGACGTGACGGACGATCGTGTCCGACAAGATGGCAAAGGTCTCGGGATCATTTTTAATATCCCGGAGATATTTGCGTTTCAGACGCTCGGCCGACAGCTGGATCGGCGTCAGCGGGTTCTTGATCTCGTGCGCGATCCGGCGCGCCACGTCCGCCCAGGCGGCCTTGCGCTGCGCCGATAGCAGCTCCGTCACGTCGTCGAAGGTCACGACATAGCCCTGCGTCTCGCCCCCCACCCGCTCCGCGGCGACGCGGACGTGCAGGACGTCGGATCGGCCGTCGCGGGCGATCTCGATCTGCGCCTGCGCCAGCCGATCGGGCCGGCGCGCGGCTTCCTCCACGAGCGCCGCCATTTCCGGCACCACCGCCGACAGGCGCTCGCCGATCTGGCGGTCGAGATCGACCGCGAGCAGCACCGAGGCCGAGCGGTTTGGCAGGTTAATCCGGCCGTCGCGGTCGAGGCCGACCACGCCCGCGGAGACGCCGGACAGCACCGCCTCGGTGAACCGCCGGCGGGTGTCGAGCTGACGGTTCGCTTCCACGAGCTCGCGCTGCTGCGTCTCGATCTGCGTGGTCATCCGGTTGAAGGCGCGCGACAGCGTGCTGAACTCCTCATCGCCCTGCCCCTCGGAGACCCGCGCCGAGAGATCGCCGCCGCCGACGCGCTCCGCCGCCGTGGCGAGCGCGCTGATCGGCCGCGCCAGCCGCGCCGCGAGCCGCAACCCCGCCCAAACCGCGGCGAGCAAAATCAGAATCGCGACCACCAGGAAGCCGAGCGCGAACTTGATCTGATAGTCCGAGCGCTGGCTTTCCAGCCGCTCATACTGCTCGACGGCCCATTTCGTCTGCTGCACCCGGTTCAGCACCACGGGATCCGCGATCCGGCCGACATAGAGATAGGCGTCGCCCATCGCCGCGCCCAGACGCACCAGGGCGCGCACGCGGTCCTCATTGTCGCTGGTGAGCACGGCGACGTCGCCGTCGTCCGCCTGCTTGAAAGCCGATTCCGGCGGGGCATCCAGCATGAGTGTGTAGGAGAACCGTGTGCGCGCGAGCACGCGGCCGCTCGTGTCGAACACCAGCGCCTCCGACAGATTGCGGAGCGAGGCCTGCAATTCCAGCACTTGCGCGAGGCTCTGAGGATCGTTGATCAGGACCGCCGCATCGTGGTTGAGATCGGACGCCATCTTGACGATGTCGCCGCGCACGGCGTCCTGGTGCTCGTGGAGGTAGGCCTCGGCGACCGCCAGAGATTCCGAGAGCGCGGTCCTGACCCTATCGCTGAACCACGACTGAACGCCGAAGCTGAAGAAGAAATACGAGGAGACCGCCAGGATGATCGTGGGCGTGACGGCGATGACGCTGAACAGCACGACCAAGCGCACATGCAGCCGCGAGCCCGCATGTCCGCGGCGGCGCTCCGCCCAAACCTGCACCAGACGCGTCGCGATCACCGCCGCCAGTGCGAGCAACAGCACCAGGTTGAGATTGACGAACGGCAGGACCAGATACGGACGGTCTTTGAACGGAGGCCAGCCTGAGAGCGCGGCGTAGGTGCCGACCCCCGAAACCACCGTCGCGATCGCAAGCGCGATCGCGAGCTTGCGCCCGAGCCTGATCCGACTGGCCCATGTGAGAACCTGTCGCGACAGGCTCATTCCGTCCTCAAACCGCACCGCCCTAAGAAATGCCGCCCTGGTTCGTAAGCCCCGCAGGCTGGCTTTCAGGAAAGAAGCGGCTCCTCAGGGTTGGACGCCGCCAGCCATGGATCATTTTAGGCCACGGCTGACTTCGATGTCCAATTCTCGGATCTTCTTGCGCAGGGTGTTGCGGTTGAGGCCGAGCAGCTGGGCGGCCTTCACCTGATTGCCGCGCGTGGCGCCGAGCGACAGCGTGATCAGCGGGCGCTCCACTTCGCGCAGCACGCGGTCGTAGAGGCCGGCCGGCGGAAGCCCGCCTTTGTGGGCCTCGAAATAGTCGCGCAGGTGCCGCTCAGCGGCGGTGCTGAGCCCCTCGCCGGCCGGCGCCTCGACGGCTCCCGCGGGCACCGCCTCGGTAAGCTCCGCCGCCACCGCCTCGCCGCCGATGACTTCTTGCGCATAGAGCGCGGCGAGCCGGCGCACCAGATTCTCGAGTTCCCGCACGTTGCCGGGCCACCGATAGGCCTTGAGGCGCTCCATCGCGCCGGCGTCGAGGCTCTTCATCGGCAGCCCTTCGCCGTGCGCAAACGCGAAGAAGTGCCGCACCAAGGCCGGGATGTCCTCGGTGCGCTCGCGCAGGGGCGGCAGCCGGATCGGCACCACGTTCAAGCGATAGAACAGGTCCTCGCGAAACATGCCCTGTCGGATGAGCTGGCGCAGGTCGCGGTGGGTCGCCGCGATGATGCGGACGTCGGCGCGGATCGGGGTGCGACCGCCCACGGTGGTGTACTCGCCCTGCTGCAGCACGCGTAGCAACCGCGTCTGCGCATCGGGCGGCATGTCGCCGATCTCGTCGAGAAACAGGGTTCCGCCTTGCGCCTGCTCGAACCGGCCGGCATTGCGTTGGGTCGCACCGGTGAAAGCGCCGCGCTCGTGGCCGAACAACTCGCTCTCGATCAGCTCGCGCGGGATCGCCGCCATGTTGATCGCGACGAAGGGTCCATTCCGGCGCTTGCCATAATCGTGCAGGGCGCGCGCCACCAGCTCCTTTCCGGTGCCACTCTCGCCGGAGATCATCACGGTGAGGTCAGTGCCCATGAGGCGCGCGAGCACGCGGTAGATGTCCTGCATCGCCGGCGAGCGGCCGATCAGCGGCAAGCTACCCTCGTCGGACTCACCCTCGACCGGTGCCGCGCCGTTCTTCGGGGCAGGCTCCGCGAGCGCCCGCTGCACCGTGCGCACCAGCTCACGCAAATCGAAGGGCTTGGGCAGGTACTCGAAGGCGCCGCGCTCCGTCGCCTTGACCGCCGTCAGCAGCGTGTTCTGCGCGCTCATCACGACGACCCGGAGCTCCGGACGGAGCTTCTTGATGCGTGGAATGAGGTCGAGGCCGTTCTCGTCCGGCATCACGACGTCGGTGATGACTAGGTCGCCCTCGCCTTCCTCCACCCAACGCCACAGCGTCGCCGCGTTGCCGGTGCTCTTCACTTCATAGCCGAGCCGTCCCAGAGCCTGACCGAGCACCGTGCGGATCGCTCGGTCGTCGTCGGCGACCAGGATGGTCGAACCCGTGCTCATTTCTGGCCCTCGCTGCTCGCCATCGGCAGGAACAACCGAAAGACCGTGCGCCGCGGCTGGCTCTCGAACTCGATCACGCCGCCGTGGTCGTCGATCACCTTGGCGACCAATGCAAGACCGAGGCCAGTCCCGTTGTGCTTGGTGGTGACGAAGGGGTCAAAAAGGTGAGGACGCAGATCCTCTGGGATCCCCTCCCCGTTATCGGCGACCTCGACCACCAGGGGGAGATGCAAGCGAGCATCGGTGCCGGCGACCGCCAGCCGGACGCCATGCTGGTAAGAGGTCGAGACCTGAATCTCGCCGCCTTGTGCCGGCACCGCTTCCGCCGCGTTCTTGACGAGGTTCAGGAACGCCTGGATGAGCGCGTCCCGGTTGCCGTAGACCGGCGGCAGCGAGGGATCGTAGTTCTCGACGAAATGCACGTGACGACCAAAGCCCGATTGGGCCGCCAGGCGCACGCGGTTGAGCACTTCGTGAATGTTGACCGGTCCTCGGTCGAGCGGCCGGCGGTCGGAGAACACCTCCATGCGATCCACCAGCGCCACGATGCGGTCCGCCTCGTCGCAGATCAGGCGGGTGAGCTCGCGGTCGGCGTGGCCCAGGCTCTCCTCGAGAAGCTGGGCCGCGCCGCGGATTCCCGAGAGCGGGTTCTTCACTTCATGGGCCAGCATGGCCGCCATGCCCGTGACCGAGCGGGCGGCGTTCCGGTGCGTGAGCTGCCGGTCGATCTTGTGGGCCATGGAGCGCTCCTGGAGCGTCACCACCACGCGATCCCCCTCCTCCGCGAGCGGCGCCACCTGGATGGTGACGACGTGAGAGCCGAGCCGCGGTGTCTCCAGGGTCACCGCATATTCGGAGACGCTATGCCCGCTCCGCCGCACGTTCGCGAGCAGCGCGAAGAGCGGGCTGTCCGAGGGGAGTAGATCCGCCAGCGGCGCGCCCAAGAACGTGGCCGTGCTGGCATCGAAGAATTGCTCCGCGGCCCCGTTCGCGTACTCGATCAGGCCAGTGCCGCCAACCACCAGCACCGGGTCCGGCAGCGCCGCCAGGATCTGCGCGGTATCGACGCCGAGGTGTCGGCGAACGCGGATGGTTGCCGCGGCCTTGCCCGGCATCTCAGGCCGCCTGCCGATCGATCTGCGGGCTGTAGAACGCCCGCAGCAGCTCCCGGACGCGCTCTGGCCGGTCCTGCCGATTGATCTCGGAGCGGAATTCCGCCGATGCCGGCAGCCCCTTCGAATACCAAGCCAAGTGCTTGCGGGCCATGCGGACGCCGGTTTCACGGCCGTAATGCGTCAGCACCGCGTCGTAGTGCTCCAATACGATCTCGAGCTGGCGCGCGAGCGGGGGATCGGGCCGGCGCTCTCCCGTCCGGAGATAATGGATCACCTGCGACGGGAACCAGGGCCGCCCGTAGGCGCCGCGCCCGATCATCAGGCCATCGGCGCCGGATTGGCGGCGCGCGGCGTCGACCTCGTCGAGATCGGTGATGTCCCCGTTGACGACGACCGGGATGCCCACGGCCTCTTTCACCTCGCGCACGAAAGCCCAATCGGCGCGGCCCTCATAGAACTGGCAGCGGGTCCGCCCGTGGATGGTCACCATGCGAATGCCGCACTCCTCCGCGACACGGGCGAGGCTGGGGGCATTGCGGTTGGCGGCGTCCCAGCCCGTGCGCATCTTGAGCGTCACCGGAAGGCGCACGGCCTTGACGGTCGCTTCCAGGATGCGCGCGGCATGCGCCTCGTCGCGCATCAGCGAGGACCCCGCATGGCCGTTCACGACCTTCTTCACGGGACAGCCGAAATTGATATCGATCAGCGCCGCGCCGCGGTCCTCATTGAGCTTCGCCGCCTCGGCCATGACATCGGGCTCGCAACCCGCGAGCTGAACCGCCATGGGCTGCTCGTCCCGGCAGTTCTCGGCCATCTTCAGGGATTGGCGGGAGGCGCGGACCATCGCCTGGCTCGCGATCATCTCCGATACCACCAGGCCAGCCCCCTCGCGCTTGACCAGCCGGCGGAACGGCAGGTCCGTGACGCCCGACATGGGAGCCAGGATCACCGGGTCTTCCAGGTGTATCGGTCCGACTTCAATGCTCATATATTGTGCAACTAGACGAACTGCCCAATCTTTGATCAGCGGTTGGATGATAATCCAATTTTTGCGCAGTGCAACATGCGAGTCGAGCCGGCGAATGCCCTCCAATCCCGCGCCAGATCTCTGAGGTTTTGACTTGGCTCAATAGCCTCGGGCGTATTTCGCGTTATTTTCCCTAGAGCGATATGGGAGGTAAGCGCATGAGCGACTCGATGGAAATTCAGGAATCCTGGAACTGGCAGGATTGGCTCGACATGGTGCTGGGGCTCTGGCTGGCCGTCTCGCCATGGATACTCGATTTCACCGACAGCGATCCCACGCTCACGCGCAACGCGGTCATCGTGGGCGTCGCGATTGCCGTGCTCAGCGCCCTCACCTTCCTCGCCTATCACATCGTGGAGGAATGGATCGACGTGATCCTGGGCCTCTGGCTCGTCATTTCTCCTTTGATGCTGTCGGCCTCGGGTAGTGGGGCAGTGGCGGCCGACTTCGTGATCGTGGGCGCGGTCGTGCTGTTGCTGTCCGGCTACGAGATCTGGGCCGCGCGCCACGGCCATCCGCATCCGGAATGAGCCGCCCGCGTGCTCAACCCATGAGGACGTCGGTGACGAACTTCACGCCGGGATAAGCCAGCGTCAGCAGAAGATAGGCGAGCAGGATCCCGCGCGCGGCCTGCTGGCCGCGCACGCCGGTAAACCGATGCGCCGCCAGCAACAAACCGATCGCGACGAACGCCGCGATCGAGAGCGTCGTCTTGTGATCGAAGACCAGCAGCCGTCCCCGCTCGAAATATTCCGCCGCCATGCCGCTCGCGAGTCCCAGGGCCAGCACGAACTCGCTTGCCGCGAGCAGCGCCACCTGCAGGTGCTCGCTCTCGACGATGGCCGGAAGCCGTCGCGTTAGAGCCGTCGGGCGCTTGGCCTTGAGCGCGCGCTCCTGCAGAAACACGGCCATGCCCGCGACCGCCGCCAGGGTGAGGAGCCCGTAAGTCGCCAGCGCCAGCACGATGTGGATCTCGAACCAGCCTTCGGGGATCGTGCCCGCGATCGGTCGCTCCGGCGCGTGCTGCCAGATGAGAGCGACCACGCCGAGCGCGACCAGGTAGGGCACCAGGATCGGCGTGAGCCGCCAGCCTTGCCGCGTCGCGATCGAGAGTCCCGCGAACAGCACCGTGGTGACCGCGATGGTGAGCCAGAGCGACACGGCAAACCCGGTGTGCCAGGCGCCCCAAAGCTGCGCCGCGGCCCAGGCCGCCGGACCCACGATCGCCAGCGCCAAGCCCGCCCAGAACGTCCCGTCGCGGTCGTCCCGCTGGCGCAACCGCAGCGCCGCCGCCGGCACCAGCGTCGCCAGCGCGATCGCACCGTAGATCACGTTCGCCATGGCGCGACTATAGGCACTCCCGGTGCCTTGGCAATCCGGCCGGCCTTGCTCTAGGGTCGGGCCGCATGACCTCCTGCATCGCGCTCGTCGTGGCGGCGGGGCGCGGCACCCGGTTGGGCGCACCGCTTCCCAAGCAATACCTGCCGCTCGCCGGCGAGCCGCTGCTGCGGCACACGCTGCGCGCCCTCGCCTCGCACCCCAGGATCTCCGGGGTGCGCGCGGTCATTCACCCCGACGACCGCGCGCATTATGACGATGCTGCGCGCGACCTCGATCTCCTGCCGCCGGTGCCAGGCGGCGCGCAGCGTCAGGATTCAGTGCGGCTCGGACTCGAAAGCCTCACCCAGTTGGACCCGACCGTGGTCGCGATCCACGATGGCGCGCGGCCATTCGTCGACACCGCGCTCATCGACCGCGTGCTCGACGCGGTCGAGCACGCAACCGGGGCGATCCCCGGACTTCCCGTGGCGGATACGATCAAGCGCGGGCGCGATGGCCGCATCGTCGAGACCGTCGACCGGAGCCAGCTCTGGCGCGCGCAGACGCCGCAGGCTTTTCGATTTCGCGAGATCCTGGCGGCGCATCGCGCGGCACAAGGGCTCGAGCTCTCGGACGACGCCGCGGTCGCCGAGCGCGCGGGTCTTGCAGTCGGCTTGGTCATGGGCAGCGAGGCCAATCTCAAAGTGACGACGCCCGACGATCTCGCGCGAGCGGAAGGCATGCTCTTGGCGCGGCTCGGGGACATCCGGACCGGCCAGGGCTTCGACGTGCACCCGCTCGGCACCGGCGACCACATCTGGCTCTGCGGAATCAAGGTTGCGCATGAGCGCGCGCTGATCGGACATTCGGATGCCGACGTCGGCCTGCACGCCATCACCGATGCGATCCTCGGAGCGCTCGGCGCCGGCGATATTGGCCAGCATTTCCCGCCGAGCGATCCGAAGTGGCGCGGCGCCGCCTCCGACCAGTTCCTCCGCCACGCGGCGGCGCTGGTTGCAAGGCGAGGCGGCCGGATCGCTCATGTGGACGTGACCCTGATTTGCGAGCGGCCAAAGGTGAGTCCGCATCGTCAGGCGATGATCGCGCGGGTCGCGGATATCCTGGGCCTCGCACCGGATCGGGTCAGCGTCAAAGCCACCACCACCGAGAAATTGGGCTTCACCGGCCGCGAGGAGGGCATCGCGGCACAAGCCATCGCGACCATCCGATTGCCCAGCGGCCCGTGACGCGGGCTCGCCGCCTGGGCATCCGGAAAACCCCCTATTGGCGTGAAACCAGGGCGCCTTTAGCTTCCGAGCACATGCCGGCGAGGTTTCCCCTGTGACCCTCAATCTGCGCCCCGATCGATCCATCCTGACGAACGTGCCGCTGTTCCACGGGCTCGATGAGGCTCAGCAGGACGCGGTGCTGGCGCAGGCCCATACGCGGCGCGTGCCGAAAGGCGGCACCGCATTCGACGAGGGTTCGGACGCGACGGCCCTTTTCGTGCTGGTGTCCGGGCACATGAAGGCGGTCAAGACGACGCCATCCGGCCAGCAGGCGGTGGTTCACTTCATCAATCCCAACGACTTCTTCGGCTGTGTCGCCTTGATGGGCTATCCCGCATATCCCGCGACGGCGGTGGCGGTGGTCGATAGCGTCGTGCTCGCCTGGGACATTACGGTGCTCAAGCAGCTCATGGCGACTCATCCGCAAATCGCCGCGAACGCGCTGCCCGGCCTCGGGGACCGGTTGCGGGATGCCCACAAGCAATTTCTCGAGCTCTCGACCGAGCGGGTCGAGCGCCGCGTCGCGCACGCTCTCCTGCGCTTGGTGCGGCACGCCGGCAAGAAGGTCGACGGCGGCGTCGAGATCGATTTTCCGGTGACGCGCCAGGAAATCGCCGAAATGATCGGCACCACGCTTCACACGGTGAGCCGCGTCCTCTCGGCCTGGGAGAGTCAGGGGATCCTCGAGGGTGGCCGCCAGAGGATCGTCGTCAAGAAACCGCACGCCTTGGTCGCGATCGCCGAAGAGCTGGGCTGAGTGTGTTCGTCTTACCCGGACTGACCGTCCACGCGCGGCCGGATCAAGATCGGCGCGTAGACCGCCAGGAAGAGCGCGAAGGCCAGCGACCACACGAACCCGGAGCCTGCCATCGCGTAAGGCGCGGCCATCGGCAGCAGCGGCGCCGCGAGGCGCAGGACAGCGGCGAGCGAGACCAGCGAATAGGCCGCCACCGTGATTGGATGCGCGTCGAGCTTCCGGCCGGTGTGACCGAGCGCCGCACGGGACATCACCGCCATCAACATCGTGCCGACGGCACCGACGGTCAGCGCGTGGAGCGCCGCGGTCTCGGGCAGCCAGTCCAGGAACGCTGAGCCTCCCTTGAGCGCGAGTGCGGCCACGAGCCAGGCATACCCGACGTGCAGGACCAGCAGGATGGGCATGCGCACCGTCGCCTGCCCCCGCCACAGGGACAGCCTCGCAGCCTGGACGAGCGTGGCGGCGAGCGCTACCGCACCCGTAACGACACCGTCGCCGAAAGCGATCTCCGCGATCAACAAGAGTGCCATCGAGCCGATTGCGAGCCGATCGAGTGCCGCGAAGGATCGCGGAAGCTTCCGCTCGCCGCGAAGCTTCAGGTAGGTCGTCGTGAAGGCCGGCACGATCCGCCCGGCGATGACCGTAATGAGGAGTGCAAGAATGTCGATGCCCACGCGCGCGCCGCGCGAGCCCGTCGACGCGTCGATGCCCAGGGACGCGCCGGCGAGTTCCGCCTGCATGGCAAGATCGGCGCCCCAGAGCGCGAACAACACCACAAGCAGGAATGCGTTGCGGCCGATCCCGGCGCGCAGCAAGGGAGGTGCCACGAGAGCCGCGAGCATCGGCAGGAATGCGAGATCGATCGCGGCCGCTACGGCGGGCGGCACGGCGCTGCCCGCGTGCATGGCGATGCGGCCCAGCAACCACACGCCCGCGAGCGTCATCAGCGGCAAGCCGCGCACATAGGCCGCTCCGGTCCAGTTCGGCACGGCGGTCAGGAAGAACCCGGCAAGTCCCGCGGCGGCAAACCCGAAGATCATCTCGTGCGCGTGCCAGAGCGTCGGGCTGGCGATCGGGAGCGGAGCGATGACGCCGGAATAAGTCAGGATCCACTCCACGACCGCGCACGAGGCATAAAGCGGCGCCAAGAGGAAGAACACGCGAAAGCCCGCTTCGAACAACGCGAAGCGCCGGATCGGCGGAGAGATCGGCTCTGCAAGCGGAACCGCGCGCATCAACCGAGCCCCTTCGCCCGCGCCGTAGCATCGCCGGAAGCGGCATTTTGTATTTCCTCGAGCAGCTCGCTCTCCGGGAGCCCATAGCTCCGGGCGGCGGCGGCGAGCGTCTGAAACGGCGCCATGATGCAGCCGACGCAGGCCATCTTGCGCCGGATGAAGACTCGCGCCGTCGCCGGCCAGCGCGCCATGATCTCTTCCACGGAGTGATCGAGGCTCGGCATCTCGGATCGAGCGTTCATGTCTGCCGTCGTCGTCATTGCGCAGCGCGGCGGGGCTCGAGCCCTTCCTTGAAGATCTCCGGCTGCTGCGGTCCCTCGACATGAATGATCCCGCCGAGCCCGCGTTCCTCGCGCACCAGGGCATGATCGACCAGCACAAAATCACCGGGGACGGCCATCGTGAGCTCGACCATCGCCGCCCCTCCCGGCGGCACGCTGATGGTTTGCACGTCGGCTATGGGCGCCGCCATAAAGGATCCCGTCGCGTACGCCTTGTCGAAAATCGCGCCGATCACGTGGAACGCCGAGGTGTAGTTCGGCCCGCCGACGCCGAAGTAGATGCGGACGGTCTCGCCGACCTTGGCGTTCATCTTGTGAGCGCCCTTGAGCGCGCCCGCGGCGCCGTTGAAGACGAAGTACTCCGGCCGCTCGTTCATCAGCTTGTCCACGCTGAAGCTGGATTCGCCCTTCGTGCCGAAGGGCTCCTCGGTGTAGAGCTCGCCCTGCATGACGTAGAACTCGTGGTCGACCGTCTCGAGTCCGTCCTCTGGCTCGACCAGGATCATCCCGTACATGCCGGACGCGATGTGCTGCGACACCATCGGCGTGGCGCAATGATAAACGTAGAGGCCGGCCTTGAGCGCCTTGAAGGTGAAGCCTTTTTCCTCGCCCGGCATCGCCATGGTCGCGTGGCCGCCGCCGTGCATGCCCGTCACCGCGTGGAAATCGACGTTGTGCATCATCATGTTGCCGTCTCTGTTCTTGAGGTGCACCTCGACGGTGTCGCCGACGCGCACGCGAACCAGCGGCCCTGGAACCTTGCCGTTGAAGGTCCAGTATTTGTAGGTGGTGCCATCATCGAGCTTTCCCTCGAGCTCGATGGTTTCGAGATCGACGCGCAGCATTGCCGGCGTGCGCCGCGCGATCGGCGGCGGCAGGTCCGTGGGATCGCGGACGATGTCGGCCACGGCGCCCACGCTCGACTGCGCTGTTGCTGGCGCGACCTGTTGCTCCTGCGCGAAGGTGGGATGTGCCAATCCCAGGGCCGTCGCGAACGCTAGGATGCTGACGGTTCCCCTGAGGGATTTGAGGGGAAGAGTGGACATGGCTGACCTCCAATGCTCGGTCGTGGTTCGTCTGGGCCAATAGATGAGCCATTCGGTGCTATGGTTCTTTGATGCAGAGCAAACTCAGGGCGTTTTCTAACGATCGCCGGATAACCGCGTGATGAACAAAGAAATCCAGGGATTATCGGAGACCGTGCTGAGCGCGTGCCGCGAGGCTCGGTTGAAGCTGGCAACGGCCGAATCCTGCACCGGGGGTCTCGTTGCCGCCGCACTCACGGACATCGCGGGATCGTCGGACGTCGTGGAGCGCGGATTCGTGACCTATTCGAACGAGGCGAAGATCGAGCTCCTCGGCGTGCCGGCCACCATGATCGCCGCCCATGGCGCCGTGAGCGCCCAAGTAGCGACCGCCATGGTTCAGGGAGCGCTCGCTCGGGCGCCCGTCGACCTTGCGGTCTCGATCACGGGGATTGCCGGGCCCGGCGGTGCCACCTCGGGCAAACCGGTGGGCCTCGTCTATTTCGGGATCGCGCGCAAGGGCGGCGCGGCCCGGGTCGAGCGTCACACCTTCCACGGCGACCGCGCGGCCGTGCGCGCGGCTGCCACCGAGCGGGCTCTCGAGCTGCTGCTGGAAGCGGTCCGCGGCCCGTAACAGCCGGTCAGATCGGCTCGAAATCGAGGCCGATGTCGAGGATCGGCGCGCTGTGGGTGATCCAGCCGCAGGAGATTACGTCGACGCCGGTGGCGGCGATCTCGGCCGCGGTCTCCGCGGTGATGCGGCCCGAGGCTTCCACGATGGCGCCGCCGTCGACGATCGCGACCGCCTCGCGCATCTGCGCCGGCGTCATGTTGTCGAGCAGGATCGCGTCGGCGCCCGCCGCCAGCGCCGCGCCGAGCTGATCGATGTGATCGACCTCGACCTCCACCTTCACCATGTGACCGAGCGAGGCCTTCGCTTTTTCGATCGCTGCGCGGATGCCGCCGGCGACCACGATGTGATTGTCCTTGAGCAGCACCCCGTCATCGAGGCCGAAGCGGTGGTTGACGCCGCCGCCGAGCCGGACCGCGTACTTCTCGAGCGCACGCAGTCCCGGTGTCGTCTTGCGCGTGCAGGCGATCCGCGCCGGGTAGCCCGCCACGGCATCGACGATCTCCCGTGTCGCCGTGGCGACGCCGGAGAGGTGGCAGAGAAAATTGAGCGCCACCCGCTCGGCCGTCAGTAGCGCCCTCGCCCGCCCGCTCACCGTTGCGATCGGCCGGTTCGCCCCGACCGTTGTGCCGTCGGCGCATGCGACCTCGATCTGCGCGTCGGGATCGAGCAGGCGAAAGGCGATCGTGGCGACACCGAGGCCGGCCACCACGCCGGCTTTGCGTGCATTGAGCAGGCCCCGGACGCGCGCGTCCTTGGGCACGATGGTGTCCGTCGTGAGGTCGCCCGCCCGGCCGAGATCCTCGGCAAGCGCCGCCCGCACCAACGGCTCGATCAAGAAGGCCTGTGGAGCCGCGATGTTCAATCGATCCATGGCGCTCCCTCCCTCAGCGGCGTCCGACCGCCAGCATGCGCTCGACGGCTTGCCGCGCGCGGGCCGCGATGGCGGGATCGATCGTGACCTCGTGAGTCATGGTCTCCAGCGAGCGCCGGATCTTGGCGAGCGTGATGCGCTTCATGTGCGGGCACAGATTGCAGGGGCGAACGAACTCGACCTCCGGATGCTCGGCCGCGAGGTTGTCGCTCATGGAGCACTCCGTGACCATGACGACGCGCTTCGGTCGGCGCGCGGCGACATAGTCGCTCATGCCGGCGGTCGAGCCCGCGAAGTCGGCCTCGGCGATGACCTCCGGCGGGCACTCCGGATGCGCCAGAACGATCACGTCGGGATGACCCGCGCGGAAGCCGCGAATGTCGGCGGCGGTGAAGCGCTCGTGCACCTCGCAATGGCCCTTCCAGGCGATGATCTCGACCTTGGTCTGCTTGGCGACATTGAGAGCGAGGTATTCGTCGGGCAGGAAAACGACTTTGGGCACGCCGAGGCTTTCCACCACCGCAACCGCATTGCCAGAGGTGCAGCAGATGTCGGACTCGGCCTTCACCTCGGCGGAGGTGTTGACGTAGGTGATCACGGGTACGCCGGGATAGCGCTCGCGCAGGAGCCGAACATCGTCTCCGGTGATGGAGGACGCGAGCGAACAGCCCGCATTCGGATCGGGGATGAGGACGGTCTTGCCGGGATTAAGCAGCTTTGCCGTCTCCGCCATGAAATGCACGCCGGCCAGCACGATCACTTCGGCCTCGGTCTTCGCGGCCGCGCGCGCGAGCGCCAGAGAGTCGCCGACGATGTCGGCGACGCCGTGATAGATCTCCGGCGTCTGGTAATTGTGCGCGAGCACGATCGCGTTCCGGCGACGCTTGAGCTCGAGGATCGCGGTGACATCCGGCGCGAAGAACCGCCACTCCGCCGGCGGGACAACGCGCTCCATCCTGGCGTAGATCTCGCCGAGCAGGCCGGTGAAGGCGAAGGTCTCCGCGCGGGGGTAGGCGAGCATGGCTTATACTCCTGTCGAGAATAAGATCCTATAATGCTGAAGATGAGCATTATTGTCGTCAAGTGGTAGTTCATGAGGGATCTCCAGCTATGCGTTTCTGCGGGGGTCCTGCGGGAAGGATGCGGCTTGCGCGGTCAATCCGAACCGGTCAGTGCCGTCCGGCGGGGGATCGGCAGGCGCACACCGGGCGCGGGCCGCTCGACCAAGACCTCGCGGCGGAAGCGGAAGCGCTCGGCGGGGCGGCCGCCCGTGCCGCGCTCCCATTCCCCCGTGCGCTCGACCAGGCCGCCCTGCTCCACCAACCGCCTGAAGTTCTGCTTGTGGAGCGCCACGCCCGCGAGCGCCTCTACGCTCTGCTGAAGCTGCAGCAGCGTGAAAGTCGGCGGCATCAGCTCGAACACCACCGGCCGGTACTTGAGCTTGCCGCGCAGCCGGCTCATGGCCGTCGCCAGAATGCGCCGATGATCCATCGCCATGGGCTCGCCGAGCGCCGGCGCCGCGAGATCGGGCGCCAGTCCATGATCGCGCCGCGCCTCGGCGACCAGCCCAGCCTCATAGAGCAGCTCATAGCGCTCGAGCACGCGCTCCTCGTCCCAGCGCGCCGGCGGCAAGCCGAAGGTCGTGCGCGTGCGCTGCTCTCTGCGGTTATGCTCGCCGGGATCATGCGCGCCCGCCGCCCAGGCGGCGAGCCGCGGCTCCACGAGGGCGGCCACCATCGCCGGCCGTCCGCGCCGGCCGTCTTCCCACGGGAAATAGCGGTACCAATTCTGCCATTGTGCGCCGCTCTCGCCGCTGGGTGCGGCCTCGCGCGTCAAGGCGAGATAGCCGATGGAGACCATCCGGGCCGCCGGATCTTGCGTACCGCCTTCGCGGCCGAGATCGGCGAAGGTGTAGAGCTGCTCGACATAGCCGAGCGGCAGGTTCGTCTGCTCGCCCACCCAGCTGCGGAGTCCCAGCTCGAGAGTCCGATGCCCCGCAGGATCGAAGGGTCCCGACGGTAGGGCGGCGGCGCTTTCCGCCGCGCGCTTGCCGGGCTTGGCGCCGCCGGAGGGTTCGGCGGGCCGGTCGACCGTGAGCACGCGCGGCTCCCCCGCGGTCACGTCGATCACCACGGCGCTCAGGCCGATGACGATATCGATGTTGCGTTTCTGTGACGCCACGACGACAGCCCCCGAGAGGATGCTACCCGGGATCGCCTGCGGTTACAGGGAATTTTGTGCTCAGGCCGCGTCGGCGTGGAGAGTCTCGGCGCTCGCCTCTGTGGCGCGCTGGGAAAGGCAGGGCAGGAAAATATCGAACCGGGTGCCGATGCCGGGCTCACTCTCGACCGCGATCTGCCCGCCGTGCTCGGCGATGATGCCATGCGCGACGGAAAGGCCCAGCCCCGTACCGCGGCCGACTTCCTTGGTGGTGAAGAACGGCTCGAAAATGCGGCGCTTGGTCACGGCGTCCATCCCGCACCCGGTATCGCGCACGGAGAGCCGCACCCCCGGCGCGGGCGCGCTCGACCGGCGCAAAGTCGCCAATCGGCCGCCGTCGTCGGCGACTTCGACGGTCACGGTGCCGACGCCGTCGCCGATCGCCTGCACCGCGTTGGACACCAGCGCTACGAGGACCTGGCGCAGCTGACCGGCGTCGGCCGCGACCGGCGGCACGGGCGTGAGGTGCTGCTCGACCGCAATGCCCGCAGGGAGCGACGGCTGCATGTCGCGCAGGATATCCGCGGCAAACGCGTCGAGTGCCAGCGGCTTCCGCCCCGCTGCGCTCTCGCGCGAGAAAGCCATCACCTGCCGCACGAGGTCCCGCGCGCGACGGCCGGCTTCCAGGATCAGCTCGGCGCTGGCGTGCTCGCGCGAGCCCGGGAGCAGCTTGGCCATGACGACCTTGGCGAGCGAGACCACCGGCACGAGCGTATTGTTGAGTTCGTGCGCCACGCCGCCCGCGAGGGTGCCGAGCGCCTCCAACTTCTGCGAATGCAAGAGCTGCGCGTAGAGCTCGTTGCGCTCCCGCTCGAGCCGGCGGGTTTCCGTAGCGTCCTGCAGGATTGCCCCCACCGCCGTCGCGTCTCTGGCGGTTTCGAGCTCCGCAATATCGCGATCAAGGAGGGCGCGGGCGGCGCACCACGCGGCGAACCCACCCGCCAGAAAGGCGACCGACGCGAGCGTCCAACCCGGCAGCGCCTGCGAATAGGCCAACAAAGCCACGCCGAGTAGCGAGGCCGCGAAGGGCCAAAAACAGCGAAGGAGCAGCCTGAAAGGCATCGTCGGGCGCGGAGGTTCAGCCGCTGGTTGCGGCGGAGCACTCTCGCTGCGTCTTGCTTAAGAAATCGCTAAGGCTTCGTTGACGTCGGGTCAGTAGCCCGCCTCGATGAGCGGAAACGCACTGTGAACGTGGGGCGTATAGGCCGGCGGCGCCGGGTGCAGATACGACTTGTCCAGCTTGGCGAGGCTTTCGACGCCGAGCAAGCCCATCGACACCCGGATTTCCGTCTCCAGGAGCTCGAGCACGCGCATGACACCCATCTGCCCCGCGGCCGCGAGACCATAGAGATAAAGTCGGCCGATCGCGACGGCGTCGGCGCCGAGCGCGATCGCCTTGATCACGTCGGTCCCGCGACAGAAAGCGCCATCCACGATCACGGCGGCTCGGCCCCGCACCGCCTCGACCACTTCCGGCAGGATATCCAGCGTGCCGCGTCCGTGATCGAGTTGCCGGCCTCCGTGGTTCGAGACGTAGACCGCGTCGACGCCGTGATCGCAGGCGATGACCGCGTCCTCCGCCGTCGCGATGCCCTTGAGGATGAGCGGGAGCTTGTGAGTCTCCTTGATGTGCTTGACGTGGCTCCAGTTGAGGGCGGCCTGATAGTCCATACCGACCACGCCACGCCGCCAAGGCTTGGCGAAACGGGTCGATATGTCCCGTTCGCGCCGGCTGTAGATCGCGGTGTCGACGGTGATACAGAGCGCGTCGTAGCCCGCCGCGACCGCGCGGCCGAGGTGCTCGTCGACGAAGGACTGGTCACCGCGGACGTAGAGCTGATAGACCCGGAAGCCGCCGGGCGCGGCCTCGGCTGTTTCCTCGATCCCGGGTTTCGAGACCGAGCTCAGAAACATCGGCACGCCGAACTCGGTTGTCGCCTTGGCGACCGTCGCTCCTCCGCCGGGATCGAAGGATTCGAGCGATCCCACCGGCGCCAGCACCACCGGGATACGCAAGGTCTTGCCGAGGAATTTCCGGCTTAGCTCGATCTTCGAGACGTCGCGCAGCACGCGCGGCCGGAATGCCAGGGAATCGAGCGCGAGGCGGTTGCGGCGGAGCGTGGTCTCGGTGTCGGCGCCGCCGATCAGGTAATCCCAGATGTTCGCGGGCAGCTTGTTATGCGCCGCCTTCACCAGCTCGTGCAGGGTCAACAGCTCGCCAAAGGTCTCGCTCAGCATGTGAAATCCCGTCGTGAATCCCGGTTCGCCACACTAGGGCGCGGCCGCTCGGAGATGCAAGGCAGGATGGGGCCACCCTTGCTCAGGCTTGGCCGGCTACCGTACTCTCCGGGCATTCATTACCGGAGTGAGGCCGTGGAGATCCTTCGCCCGCTTGATGCCGCCCTCTCCGTCATCGAGGATGGCATGTCGCTGGTGGTGCCGCCCGACTACGGCGGCGTCGCCATGGAGGCAACGCGCGCCTTGGTCCGGCGCGGCGTGAGGCGGCTTCACCTGCTGACGCTGCCGGCGTCGTCGTTGCAGGCGGATTTGCTGATCGGCGCCGGCGCACTGGCGTCCATCGAGACCTCCGCGGTCTCGATCGGCGAGTTGGGGACCGGGCCGCGCTTCGCCGCGGCGGCGACGGCGGGCACGCTCGCGATCAAGGACGCGACCTGCCCGGCGCTGCACGCGGCGTTGCAAGCGAGCGAGAAAGGCGTGCCGTTCATGCCGCTGCGCGGCGTGATCGGGTCCGATCTCCTGAAAGTGCGGCCGGACTGGAAGGTGGTCGACAATCCCTTTGCCGAGAACGACCCGATCCTGCTCGTGCCGGCGATCCGGCCGGATGTCGCGCTGTTCCACGCACCGTTCGCGGATCGGCATGGCAACGTCTGGGTGGGCCGTCGGCGCGAGCTCTTCGTGATGGCGCACGCCTCCGCCAAGACCGTGGTAACCGTCGAGGAAATCCGCGACGGCAATCTGCTCGAGGACGACACATTGGCGGGCTCGACGCTGGCGAGCTTCTATGTCGAGGCGGTCGCGGTGGCGCGCAACGGCACCTGGCCCCTCAAGTTCGGCAGCCTCGCCGCCGAGGACACCGCGCACCTCCAGGAATACGTGCGGCTCGCCCAGTCCGAGGACGGGTTCCGGCAATATCTCGACCGCTACGTCTACGAGCGCCGGGCGGCCTGAGCGATGGCCGGCGTTCCCGAGGCGAAGCCGGAGGAGCTTCTGATCGATGTCGTGCTGCGCCTGATTTCCGGCGCGAAGCACGTTGCCGTCGGCGCCAACTCGCCGATCCCCGCGGCGGCGGCGTTTCTGGCTCAGCGCCTCGGCACCGGCCAGCCCTATGTCTCGCTGCAGCAAAGCCCCAAGCACAATCTTTTCACCGATGGCGGCCGCGAGCTGTTCGACGCGGCGGGCCAAGGCCGCATCGACGTGTTCTTTCTCTCGGGCGCGCAGATCGACGGCCAAGGGAATATCAATCTGGTCGCGATCGGGGATTACGCGCGGCCGAAGGTGCGCTTTCCAGGCTCGTTCGGCTCGGCCTATCTCTACTTCGTGGTGCCGCGGGTGATCCTGTTTCGGACGGAACATTCCCGGCGCACACTCGTCTCCAGGGTCGACTTCATCAGCGCGCCCGGCGTGAGCCCGCCCAACGTCTATCGCCGGGGCGGCCCGATCGCGTTGGTGACGCCGCTCTGTCATTTTGCCTTCGACCGCCAGCGTGCTCGGTTTTGCTTGGAGAGCGTCCATCCCGGCCACACCGTCGAGGAAGTCCTGGACAACACCGGCTTCGAGTTCGACCGGCCAGCGACGGTGCCGGTGACCCCCGACCCGGCGCCCGCGACGCTGCGGCTCTTGCGCGAGACTCTTGCGCCGGAGCTCGCGGCTCTCTATCCCCAGTTCGGCGCGCGGGTGTTCGGCATCGTGCCGCGCGCCGCGGAATGAGCGACGGAAACACCATGACCTCGACTCAAAACGTCGGCGCGCTCGCCGGCATCAAGGTGATCGACCTCACGCGCGTGCTGGGCGGCCCCTATTGCACGCAGATGCTCGCCGACCACGGCGCCGAGGTGATCAAGATCGAGCCGCCGCAGGGCGATGAGACCCGGACCTGGGGCCCGCCTTTCCAAGGCGATGCCGCCTCCTATTACATCGGCGTCAATCGCAACAAGCGCGGCGTCGCGCTCGATCTCACGCGGCCGGATGGACGCGAGGTGGTGCTTCGGCTGCTAGAGACCGCCGACATACTCATCGAGAATTTCAAGACCGGCACGCTGGAGCGCTGGGGCATGGGCTACGAGACCGTGCTGAAGCAGCGCTTCCCGCGGCTCATTCATTGCCGCGTCTCCGGCTTCGGCGCCGACGGGCCGCTGGGGGGATATCCCGGTTACGACGCCGTGGTCCAGGCGATGGCGGGGCTCATGAGCCTCAACGGCGAGCCCGAGGGCGCGCCCGTTCGCGTCGGCGTGCCCGTGGTCGATCTCGCCACCGGCATGAACTCCGCGATCGCGATCCTGCTCGCGCTGCAGGAGCGGCAGCGCTCCGGGCACGGACAATTCGCGGAAGTGACGCTCTACGACAGCGCAGTCGCTCTGCTGCACCCCTACAGTGCCAACTGGTTCCTGTCGGGCAAGCCGCCCGCGCGCACGGGCAATCAGCATCCCAACGTGAGCCCCTACGACCAGTACCGGACCAAGACCAAGCGAATCTTCGTCGCGGTCGGCAACGACCGGCAATTCCAGCGCTTTTGCGCGGAGATCGGCCGGCCCGAGCTGGTGAGCGATCCGCGCTTCCGCACCAACGCGGACCGGGTTATCAATCGCGCCGCGCTCCGCGAGGAGCTGGAGGCGGGCCTGGCCTCGATCGATGGCGAGCAACTCGCGATGACGTTGCTGGACAAGGGCGTGCCCTGCGGCCCCGTGCTCGACGTCCCCGACGTGCTCAATCATCCGCACACCCGGCACCGCGGCATGGTGGCGGAGCGTGGCGCCTATCGCGGCACCGGCAATCCGGTGAAGCTCTCGCGCACACCTGCGGGTCTGCGCTCGACCCCTCCGGCCTTCGGCTCGTCGACCCGTGAGGTATTGGCGGAAGCGGGATACAGCGCAGCCGAGATCGATGCTCTCTTCGCGTCCGGCGCGGCGCTGGAGACGCCGCGCAAGGCCGCGGCCGAGTAAAATCCGTGAACGACAGCGGCGCCCGCGCGCTCCCGCCCGCGACCGAGCGCGGATCCTACGCGATCTGGACCTACGACAAGCTGCGCTACGGCGACACGGACCGCCAGGGCCACGTGAACAACGCGGTGTTCGCGACTTTCTGCGAGACCGGCCGCGTCACGTTTCTTTACGACGAGAAACTGAATCTGGCCGGGCCGGACGCGAATTTCGTCGTGGTCCGGCTGGAGCTCGATTTCCGCGCTGAGCTGTTCTATCCCGGCCGGATCGACATCGGCACGCGCGTCCTCGGCATCGGGCGCACCTCGTTTCGGGTGGGGCAAGGTATCTTCAACGGCAACACCTGCGCCGCCACCGCGGAGAGTGTGCTGGTTCTCATGGACGAGCCCACGCGCAGGGCGAAGGCGCTGGCGCCCCAGCTCAGGGTATGGCTCGAGGAGCGGCTGGCGAAGCCCGTCCGGGATTAGATGGAATAACCCTTGCTCCCGCGGGCGAGGCCGCCGAAGAGATCGAGCATACGCTCGCGCCAGGCGCTAACGGGATCGTCGGGCGCGAGCAGCTTGAATGGGCTGATGCTTCGAGCCCATTGGAAGGCCCCGAACACGATGTAGTCGGCGTAGAGCGGCTTGTCGCCGCCGATGAAGGCCTGCGCCCCCAGCAGGTTTCTGAGCGGCAGCAGACTCTCGCGGAAAGCCGGCAGCCGCTCCTCCCGGCCGGATTGATACGCCTCGAGCGTGGTGCCGAACCGCTCTTCGCGGGATTTTCGGAAATAGGCTTTGTCCTTCTCGTGCACGTGCTGCCAGATATCCAGGAGCACGCATCGCAACAAACCCAGATGCAGGACCGTATCGGTCCAACCCTGGACGAAGCGAGTGACCGCGCGGCCGGCGCTGCCGCCGAACAAGGAGGGACGCTCGGGGTAAGTGTCCTCGAGGTAATGGGCGATGACCCAGGACTCGTTGACCCAACGGCCATTGTCGACGATCACGGGGACGCGGCCCTGACCCGTCGGCGCCAGTACGTCCTTCTCGGTGAAGCGCCACGGCACGGTCTGCGTCGGCAATTCCTTGTGCGCGAGCGCCATCCGGATGCGCCAGCAGAACGGGCTGAAACGCCGATCCGCCTCGGCGCCCGCGAGATCGTAGAGCGTGATGGTCATGCCTTCCTCCCACTGTCGGAGCTGCGCCAGAGTATCCGGACCCGATCTTCATGCAAACCACCGCGGAGACCGCCATAGCGGTCTCCCTCTTGTACTGGGCGGTGCGGCGGCGACCGCGCTCAGCCCGCCAGTTTGGTGCTGATCTCCCACAGCCGCAGCGCCGCTCGACCGTCCTGCGCCGCGGCGGATGGCGTGGCGGGACGCGAGCGCACGAAGTACCCGCCGCTGGTTCCGGCGAGCGCCGGGTCGCTCGCGAGATGGACGATGGTCTCGGCGCCACGCTCCTCGCTGATCGCGGTCAACCGTTTCGCGAGGCTCAACCCCCAGCGGAACGCACCGTGATTGTTGTCACCGAAGCGGCTAGCGACGAAGCCAGGATGCAGGCAGTTCGCGGTCACGCCGGTGCCCGCGAGCCGGCGCGCCAGCTCGCGCGTGAACAAGATATTCGCGAGCTTCGACCGGCGATAGGCGGTCCAGCCGCTGTAGCCGCGCTCGAGGTTGAGATCGTCGAAGTCGAGCGTCGCCCCCTCGTGGGCACGCGAAGCGACGCTGACTACGCGCGCGGGCGCCGATGCCGTGAGGCGATCGCGCAAGAGCTGTGTCAGAAGGAAGTACGCCATGTGGTTGAGCGCGAAGGTGCGCTCGAGCCCGTCCTCGGTGACGTCACGCCGCTGGAAAAGCGCTCCCGCGTTGTTGACGAGCACATCGATGCGGGGATAGACGGCCAGCAGCTCCGCGCCGAGCCGGCGCACTTCGGCCAGGTTGAGAAGATTCGCGTAGTGCAGGGTTGCGCGAACGCCGGGAGCCGCGGCGCGCACTCTCGTGAGTGCCGCCTCGCCGCGGACGCGATCCCGGCCGATCAGTACGAGGCTCGCGCCGCGAGCCGCGAGCGCCTCAGCGGCCGCGAGGCCGATACCCGAGGTCGCCCCCGTGATGACGCAGGTCTTCGCGTGCATGGGCGGGATCAAAGACAAAGCGCGCCGCAGCCACCCGGCCGCGGCGCGCTCGTGAGTGCGCGGCTGAGAAGCGTCCGCTCAGCCCGGCGCGCGCGTCTGGATTTGCTGCCAGACCGCCGCGGTCGGCTGGCCGTCGACCGGCAGGCTGTTGTCCTGCTGGAAGCGCCGGATCGCCGCCTCGGTCTGGGGGCCGAAGCGCCCGTCCGCCGGCCCGGGGTCATAGCCCAGCCGCTGGAGGCCCGCTTGGATATTGCGCACGGTCCCCTCGTCGTAGGCAGATGCCGGCTGGCTCCCGCCCGCCGAGCCGCGCCACACCGGCTTGCCGAGATTGACCTGACTCGAATCCGTCACCGCGCCCGCGGTCGCGCCGACCGCACCGCCGATCAGGGCACCCGCGCCCGGCCCGATGCCAGTCACCGCGCCGATTATGGCCCCACTCGCCGCGCCGATGCCGGCGCCGCTCAATGCGCGATCCTCGGTCGTGTCGCCGCACGCGGCCAGCAGCAACGGCAGGCCAAGCGCGACGATCCCGAAACCCAATTTGCGATACATCTCCGCCCTCCACCATGCGATACGCGGAGGCATCCTACACGAAAATCCGCGTCGAAGCAGCGGCGCTTGCGCGCCTATGTCCTGGTGAGCCGGCGGACGAATTCCATCCAGTTGTCGCGCGGAGAGGCACAGGTGCCATCGGCGGCACCGTCCGAGGTGCTGCGGAGGCTCACACCGCCGAAGTTCCAGAGCTTGCGCCAACGCACAACATCCTCCAGCACTTGCTCGCGCACGCGCCGCTCGATCCGGCGGTGCAAGAAGGCCTTCCCCAACGTGAGGTAGAGCAGCACGCTCGCGATCGCCGCGCCGACTCCGACCTTCCAGCCGAGCCACCACCAGAGCCCACAGGTTACGAGCAGCAAGGGGTAGACCCATTGATTGCCCCAGGCCTCGAAGGAGACGGGGCTGTCGATGTGCATGAGGCGCTTGTGGTCGAGGTCGATCGCGACCCGCCCGTCGGCGCAGAGCTGGCGCAGCCGGGCGAACAGTTCATCCGCGGTCTCGGCGGCCTCCGGAGGGATCGCGACTTGGGGCACGGGCGGCCGAGCCGGATTTTGCGACGGCGCCGACACCGCGGGAGCCGTCACGTTGGACACGGCGGGCCGGATCGCCGCCGCGGCGGATTGACCGCTCTCGCCGCCAGGACGACCGGCCGATGCCGGTTGAGGCTTATCCGAGGGACTGCCGACAATGATGGGCATGGCTCACAAGGTCGAAGCTGGGCGGGTGCCTATAGCATATTTGAGCCACGGCGCCAGCCCTTCACGGCAGGTGGCGCCCCTCGGGTCTGCGCGAGGAGCGGTCTCGAAAATCGCGTAAGCTGGCCACCTCGCATTTCCCAGCCCCGGAGGCAACCATCATGGCATCGATCTATTATCGCACCAGCGTGGGCTACGGCCTCACCTTCGGCAACGCGCTCGCCATCGCGATCTCATGGTCGCAGGATCACAGCGTGCTCTGGGCCATCATCGACGGCTTCCTGGGCTGGCTCTATGTTCTCTTCTACCTGCTCTTCCGCGCCTGACCTCTTGAAGGAGCCGAACCCATGCTGATCCCGCTGAAAGGACGCCGCATCTATTACGACCTGACCGGCCCCGAGACCGGGCCCGTCGTGTGCTTCACCCATTCGCTCGCATCGGACAGCGGCATGTGGGCGGAGCAGCTCCCGCCGCTCCTGGCCGCGGGGTTCCGGGTACTGCGTCTCGACATGCGCGGCCATGGCGGCAGCGACCTCGTTGCCGGTCCCTACACGATGAGCGCGCTCGCGGGCGACGTCGCGGCCGCTATCGACGCGCTGGGCCTCGACCGCGTGCATTTCGTCGGCCTCTCGATCGGCGGCATGATCGGTCAGGGCTTCGCCCTTGAGCACGGCGCCAAACTCAAGTCCCTCATGGTCTGCGACACGCTGCCGGGAACTCTGCCCGATGCCAAGGCCGCCTGGGCACCCCGCATCGAGGCGGTGACCAAGGCGAATTCCCTGGCGCCGCTCGCCGACGCGACCATGGAGCGGTGGTTCACCGGCGCCTTCAAGCCGCGCCATCCCAAGCGCTGGCAGCAGATCCGTGACACCGTGGCGGAGACTCCGCCGGCCGGATTTCTCGGCTGCGCCGCCGCCATCCTGGACTTCGACTGGGTCTCCAGGCTGCCCTCCCTCAAGGCGCCGACCCTAGTCGTATGCGGCGGCGAGGATCCCGGCACGCCGCCCGAGCAGAACCGGCGCATCGCGGGGCTCATTCCCGGCGCCCGCTACGAGGAGATCGCCGGCGCCCGTCATTTCCCGAACGTCGAGCGCGCCGAGGCGTTCAACGAGATCCTGCTGGGATGGCTCAAGGCGCGGCGCTGACGACATCGGCTGTCGAGCGCGGCGCGGGCGTGCTGTCCGCGCAGTGCGCGATCGCGGGCGGCGGTCCGGCCGGTATGATGCTGGGCTTGCTGCTCGCGCGCGCCGGGGTCGAGGTCGTGGTGCTCGAGAAGCACGCGGATTTCTTGCGGGATTTCCGCGGAGATACCGTGCACCCCTCGAGCCTGGAGATCATCCACGAGCTTGGATGGCTCGAGGAGTTTCTGCGGCTTCCGCATCAGGAGGCGCGCCAGCTCTCCGCGCAGATCGGCGAGCACGTCGTCGCGTTCGCGGATTTCACGCATCTGCCGACCCACTGCCGGTTCGTCGCCTTGATGCCGCAATGGGACTTCTTGAATTTCCTGGCCGAGAAGGGGGCGCACTACCCCGGCTTTAAGCTGGTGATGCGCGCGGAGGCGACCGAAATCGTCGAGGAAGCCGGACGCGTGGTGGGGCTCAAGGCAAGGACGCGGGACGGGCCGCTCGAGGTGCGGGCCGAGCTGGTCGTGGGCGCGGATGGTCGGGGCTCCGTCGTGCGCGAGCGCGCGAGGCTCGCCGTCCGGGAGCTCGGCGCGCCCATGGACGTCCTCTGGTTCCGCCTCTCCCGCTCGGCTCAAGACACTCTGGACGCCCTGGGCCGTTTCGATGCCGGGCGAATTTTGGTGTTGATCAATCGCGGCGACTATTGGCAATGCGGCTACGTGATCCCCAAAGGCTCGCTGGAGCAGATCCACGAGCAGGGATTGCCGGCCTTTCGCGCCGACGTGGCGCGTCTCGCGCCGCTGCTGCGAGACCGCGTGGGCGAGCTCGCCGATTGGGACGCCCTGAAGCTCCTGACGGTCCGCGTCGACCGCCTGGAGCAATGGTACCGGCCGGGCTTGCTGTGCATCGGAGATGCCGCCCATGCGATGTCGTCGGTCGGCGGCGTCGGGATCAACCTCGCGATCCAGGATGCGGTCGCTGCCGCCAATATCCTCGCCCGGCCTTTGCGGGAAACGTGTCTTCGGGAGTCCGACCTGCGCGCGGTTCAGCGCCGGCGGGAGTTCCCGACCAGGGTCACGCAAACGATGCAGCTTCTGGTGCAGAACCGCGTCGTCCGTCCCTTGCTCGGCCGATCCGGAGCGGTCTCGCCGCCCCTTGCGCTTCGGTTGTTCAATGCGATTCCACGGCTCCGGCGCATCCCCGCGCGACTGTTGGGCCTTGGCATCCGACCGGAGCATGTGCGCGCGCCGGCGCTTCCTTGAGTCGCGCGTTGGCGTTCGGCCGTGTACCGTGAACTCTCGATCGCATCAGGAGCCTCCGCCATGACCAGCGCTCGCGGGCCGGAGACCGAGGCGCCGCACACAGAGTTCGCGGGCGAGATGAGCTACGGCGACTATCTCCATCTCGACCGCCTGCTCGATGCTCAGCATCCGCTCTCCGGGAACCACAACGAGATGCTGTTCATCATTCAGCATCAGGCGACCGAGCTCTGGATGAAGCTGGCGCTCCACGAGCTGCGAGCCGCCCAAGCCCGCGTGCAGGCGGACGACCTCGACCCCGCCTTCAAGATGCTCGCGCGGGTGAGTCGGGTCATGGCGCAGCTCATCCAGGCCTGGGACGTGCTCTCGACCCTGACTCCGAGCGAGTACACCGATTTTCGCGCTCATCTCGGACGCTCCTCGGGCTTCCAATCCTTTCAATACCGCTTGCTGGAGTTCAGGCTGGGCAACAAAGATCGCGCCCTTGCCGCTCCGCATCAGCATCGCCCAGCCATCTACGGAGAGCTCATCCGGACGTTGGAGCGGCCCAGTCTCTACGACGACGCGATCCTGCTCCTGCACCGCCGCGGGTTCGCGATCGACGAGGGCGCGCGCAATCGGGACTGGAGCCTCCCCTACCAACAGCAAGCCACGGCGGCGGCGGCGTGGACGGCCGTCTATCGGGACACGGGTCCGCATTGGGACCTTTACGAGCTCGCGGAGAAGCTGGTCGATCTCGAAGACTATTTTCGCCAGTGGCGGTTCCGCCACGTGACCACGGTCGAGCGGATCATCGGGCTGAAGCCGGGCACCGGCGGCACCTCAGGTGTCGCATATCTACGCAAGCAATTGGAAATCGTGCTGTTTCCGGAGCTCTGGCAGCTCCGCACCGTGCTCTGACGGCAGGCTGTGGGACCGGCGCGACCAGTTGTCGCCCTGGTCCTTGCAGCGGCCCGATTGAAGCAGGCATAAGATGACACAGCGGTCGTATTGCCGCCCCTGGCGGATGGTTACGGAGTGTCCGGAAATTGGCACGCCTAGGGGCCTAGCAACGCCACAATTGCGTTTCTATTGTCACTTCCAAGTCCACCAACCGGATCAGCGAGGTCTCCATGAACAAGGCAATGGCACAAGGGATCGGCGCCGCGGTGATTGCGGCGGGCCTGATGATCGCTCCAGTCTTTCTCGGTCCGACAAGCTTTACGGCGGCTCGAGCCGCCTGCGAACCCGGGGACAAGGTCGATGCGACCACCGCCGACCAGGCGAGGAAACGCGCGGAAGGCGCCGGGTACACCCAAGTCCACATGCTGAGGAAGGGCTGCGACAACGTCTGGCACGGTACCGGCTTGAAGAGCGGCGCCTCCGTGAACTTGGCGGTTCTGCCCAGCGGCGAGGTCGCGCCGGAAGGCGATTGAGCGGAGCGCGGTGCGCTCGGACTTTTCTCCGTCACTCCCCCGCCGCGATCGCGTCGCGACCGGCGGGGATTTGCTGCCCGTGGAACGCCCCGGACTGCCGCTGCCAAAGTCGCGCGTAGGCGCCCCCGGCGGCAAGCAGCTGGGCGTGACTGCCCTCCTCCACGATTTGCCCCTGATCGAGCACGATCAAACGATTTAGGCGCGCGATGGTCGAGAGCCGATGCGCGATCGCGATCACCGTGCGGCCCTCCATCAAGCCCTCGAGCTGCTCCTGGATCGCCGCCTCGACTTCTGAGTCGAGCGCGGAGGTCGCCTCGTCGAGAACCAGGATCGGCGCATTCTTCAGGATGACGCGGGCAATGGCGATGCGCTGGCGCTGGCCGCCCGAGAGCTTCACGCCGCGCTCGCCAACGTGGGCGTCGAAGCCGCGACGGCCGTGCCAATCCTCGAGGCGCTCGATGAACTCCAGCGCGTGGGCGCGTGCGGCGGCCTCCCGTACTTCCGCCTCGCTCGCCTCGGGCCTGCCGTAGCGGATGTTGTCGCGGATCGACCGATGCAGCAGCGAGGTGTCCTGCGTCACCATGGCGATATGGCGGCGCAAGCTTTCCTGCGTCACATGCGCGATGTCCTGGCCATCGATCAGGATGCGGCCGCCCTCGAGCTCGTAGAAGCGCAACAGCAGGTTAACCAGCGTCGACTTTCCCGCGCCCGACCGCCCGATCAGCCCCACCCGCTCGCCCGGCCTGATTGCGAGGTCGATGCCGTGCAGGACGCCACGGGCGGTGCCGTAACCGAACCGCACGTCCTCGAAGACAACCCTGCCCTGCTCGACCCTGAGCATCGCCGCACCGGGCCGGTCTGGCATCTGATGGGGCACCGCGATCGAGCGCATGCCGTCCTGCACCACGCCCACGTTCTCGAAGATGGCGGTGACATTCTGCGCGACCCAGCCGGCGATGTTGGCGATCTGCCAAGTGAGTGGCAATGCCATCGCGACCGTGCCGATCGGGATGTTTCCGCGGTTCCAAAGCCACACCGCGATCGCGCCGGTGCCCACCACCATCGAGGCGTTTAGCGTCGTGAGCGTCAACCCAAAGAGAGTGATCAGGCGTAATTGGCCTCTGAAGGCCTGGGTGTGCTGGTCGACCGCCGCGCGAACGAACTCGTCCTCGTCGCGCGGCCGCGCGAACAACTTCACCGTCAGGATGTTCGTGTAGCTGTCGACCACCCGGCCCGTGAGCGTCGAGCGCATCTCCGACATCTGCCGCGATCGGTCGCGCAGTCGGGGCACGAAATAGCGCAAGAAGATCGCATAGCCCGCGAACCACAGCAGCACCGGCGCGGCGAGCCTGATATCGCTGCTCGCCATCAAGACGATGGCGCTGGTGCCGTAGACCAGGATGTACCAGACCGCGTTCGTGCCGGCGACCACGCTTTCCCGGAGCGCCGGTCCCGTCTGCATGATGCGGTTGGCGATCCGGCCGGCGAAATCGTTCTGGAAGAACGTCCAGCTCTGCCGGACGACGTGCCAGTGGCTTTGCCAGCGGATCAGGTTGGTGAGGCCGGCGGCGAGGGCCTGGTTGGTGATCAGGCTCTGCAGAAAGAGCGCGCAGGGCCGCACGAGCAAGAGCACCAGCGCCATCGCGAGAAGTTGCGGCCAGGCCTCACTCAGGAGTGAGCCCGGCGAGTGGTTGGAAATCAGCGTCACCACGCGTCCGATGAAGACCGGGATCGTGGAGTCGAGAGCAGCCACCATGAAGCCCGCGCAGAACAGCGCCACGACAAGCCAGCGCGCCTGCCGCACGTAATGCCAATAGAACGCGGCGAGACCCGCCGGCGGCGTCGCGTCCGGCGGGAGCACCGTCGGCTCCAGCAGGCTCTCGAAGAAACGAAATGGCGTCATGATCCCGCTTCTTACAGCGTATCGCTGCGACTATGCCAGCATCACTGAAACGTCGCGCGATCGGCCAGCCGGCGATCGCCCTAGCGCTATGCTTCGGCCGGAACCGCCCTCGCGGAGCCGATCCAGGCGGAGCGTATCCACGCGTTCACCGGCGCCTCGTAGAGCCGGTACGTCACTTCCGCGAGGACAAGCGCGACCGCGGAGACGATCGCAAAGCCGGTCAGAACTCCCCTGCCCTCGAGCAGCCACGATGCCGCATAGAGTGCCGTGGCGTGCAAGAGATAGAGGCCATAGCTCAGCTGCCCGAACCGAGCCAGCGGCGTCCAGACCCAATGCTTGAAGAAATCGCCGTACCGCGCTCCATGCAGAAACAGGCAGCCTCCCGCGATCAGGAGGCCGACGCCGCCCCGATAGAAGGCGAATGCCAGCGCGACGGCGCCGAGGGCGGCCGAGGCGGCGCTCACGGCTCGACCATGCGGCAGGCGCTCGCCGAAGACGGCGATGAGGACCCCGAGCGACAACGTGTCGAAGCAAACGAACGAGTTCGTGACCTTCGCGAAGAACCCGAGCCCCAGAAAATCCACCAGGATACGGACGGCGATGCCGAGCGCGATGACCGCAAGCAGGACCTTGAGGAGCCGCGCCTTGGTGCCCGCCCAAATGAGCACCAGAGGAAACGCCAGGTAGAATTGCTCCTCGACCGCCAGCGACCACATCACGTCCCAATGCAGGCCCCAGAAGGTCCCGTGCGCGATCCGGTCCCAATTGAACGTGAACGTGAAGAGCGAGAGCCAGAAATCGGCCGTGAAGGCCGCGTGCGGGTCGCGAAAGCTGAAGCGGAAGATCGGCGAGTTCGCATCGCCCACGCTCAGCATCAGCGCGCCGAATGCAACGATCGCGAGAAACAGCGGCTGAATGCGGGCGATCCGGCGAATATAGAAATCGCGCGCCGAGAGCCGGAACAGGTCCGGCTCGCGCGTCATGGTCATGCGCGTGATCAGAAAGCCGGATAGCGTGAAGAACAGCGTGACGCCGTAGGTGCCGTGCCCGGCAATATGCACGAAAATTGCGCCCAGCGGCGATCGCTCCGGCGATGCCATCGCCGAGTTGACCCAATGATGCGCGACCACCGACAGGATCGCTACGGCGCGCAAGAGGTCGATGCCGACATTCCGCTGGTTGTCGGCCGCGCTCATGGATGGAGACGATCCACGCGCATGGCCGCGCTGTTCAGTCCAAAGGGCCTCGGCAGCGGCGTTCCCTGGACCATCATCAGGCCAACGAGAACCGAGACCAAAGGCAGCCACCAGAGATGATAATTGTGATGCGCCGCGGGCCCGCTGAGAATCGCCAGAATGGTCAGACCAGCCAGCAGCCCGCAGCGCGACGGCAGGCTCGGAGCCTTGCGCCACACGAAGAGGCACGCCGCCGCGAGGCTTGCGACGAAGACGGCTCTCGCCAGGCTCGGCGCGACCGCGGGCGCGTCAGCGAGCCAGCTCGTCGAGTCGGGCATGCGAACGGTGTTGAAGAGGACGATATTGTCGTAGAGATCCACCGGAGACATCGCGACGAACACGAGCGCGGGAACCAGCCCGACCATGACGCCGATCAGATAGGGGCATCGCCGTCCCGCGGGCGGCAGCGCGCACGGCAAGAGCAATACGCCCGGCAACAGCTTGGCAGAGATGGACAGGCCGACGAAGAACCCGGACAACGCCGGACGCCGTTCCATGGTCAAGAGCGCCGCCAACAGAGGCACGACCGCAGCAAGATCCGTTGCACCCTTGCCGAAGACCTGCCGCAGCGCGATCGGCAAAGAGAGATAAAACAGAACAGCCACGAGACCCGCGTTGCGGCTTCCGTCTCGCCAGCCGAGGCGATAGATCAAGCCGATCGTGGCGAGCTGGAGGGCCAGATTCGTCACAAGCACGCCGCGGGGGCCGAGCCACGCGCCGAGCGGCAGGTAGGTGACCGCCATCATCGGAAGATACTTGTAGCCCTGAAACGCGGGATCGCCGGTGACGCGCAGCGCCTCGCCGTCGAGCGGCAGCGCGTAGGGATTACCGCCCACGAGCAGCGCGCGTCCCGCCGCGAGCGTCGTGGTCGCGACATCGAGCAGGCGAGGATGCGCGATCTGTGTTGCGAGAAACCCGAGATGGACCGCAAGAAGCAAGCTGCACGCGACGAGCAGCGGTCGGCTTCCGATCCCTGAATCAGCGCTCGCGCCCGGCTGCGCGGCGACCGTCAGAGCGCAGGTTCCGGCCAACAGGAGCAGAAGCGCGATGGCCTTAGTGCCGCCCCCGCCCCAGTTGAAGACTTCGACGATGAGGATGCCGACCCAAATGGCGCCCGCCAGGAGGAGTCGCGATCGCGAGAGACGGTTCAAAACGCACGACTGGTCAATGGATTGCGCCGCGATGTGTAATCAGCATGCCCCAGGGTGTCAACTCGCGGCACCGCTCCGTCAATAAGAAGGCGCGCACGGGTTCCACCGGGCCCCGGAGGATCGGAGACCGGCGAAAAACCAGCAGCAGAAGTCGTACCCGTCGTAAATCGGCAGGCGCAAGGCGGCCCTGAGCGTTTGGGTGTAAGGCGGCATGTTCGTGCACTCCACCACCACGGCGCCCAGATTGGGATGTTCGGCGACCAGCCGCCGACCGGCGTCCACCACTTCAGCGGCGACCCGCTGTTGATCGAGCTCGCTCTCGCCTCGACGGACCACGGTCGCGAGCACACCGTCGGCCGGTACGCCCTCGACCGGCGTATCCGCCGCCGCGCCCACCGCCAGCAGATGCTCGGGCGTCAGCAAGCTCTTGGAGAACGTGATCACGCCCGCGCGCCGGCCCGGAGGAAGCAAGCGCTCGACCAGTGGAACCATCAGCAGCGATGACGCCGCGACGGGAACGCCGAGGCGCTCCGCGAGCGGTCTCTGGAACAGAGATAGGAACCCGCAGGTGGTGGCGATGCCCGCCGCACCCGCGTGGATCAGGGCCTTGCCGCCCGCCACGAAGGGCTCGAGCAAGCCCTCGGCTTTCCGGTCCACCACGCGCTCGGGCGTCGCGCCCTCGATGCGCGCGATCAGGACGGGGAATGGAAAGGTCTCGGGATTGCCGAGGTCGCCGGCGATGCGCGGAAAGCGCGTATCCAGCATGAGGATACCCAGGCGCGGGACGTCCGCGGGCTCCTGCCGGGCACGGCTATTGCGAACGATCTCCAAGACGTGTCCTCCGCCAACGGGTCTCACGCTAGCGGAGCGGCGCTCGGCATGCCAGCGATCTGGAGGTGCAGGCGAAATTAGAGCTGCGTGGCGATGCGCAGCATGAATATGTTCTGGCTGAACGGATGGGTGGCCTGCGCGCCGCTGGAATCCCGATGGCTATAGGTGTAGGAGCCGCCGAGGTAGAGATCCCGGCGCAAGAGGAATTTGACGCCGGCGCCCGCGTCGATACCGTTGTCCGTGCGGCTGATGCCCTTGAAGTCGTCGTTGACATAGTCCGCATTGGCGTTGAGCAGCACATTGCGCGAGAGCTCGTGGTCGAGGCTTAGTCCCACCATCGAGTGGAGATATCCGGGGGATGTGAGCCCCGCGCCGATGACCTCCTGGCTCGTATCCTGCACGCTCCGCAGCGCATTGAGCTTCAGCGTGTCGAGGCCCGTGACGTTCCAAACCACCTTGGCTCCGGCGTCGATCCCCTGGATCGGGTGGTAGATGCCGTTCTGATAGTCCTGCTCGAGATAGCCGATATAGGCCTCGCCGAACAGGACGCCGAAATCGACGTGAGCGCCGACATCGGCGTGATAGCCGGCTGAGTTGCGCCGCGGATTCGCTGCGCTGGCGCCATGGTCGAAATCGCGAAAGTTGCCGCTGCCGCGCGCGAACATCCCCCAATTCGGATCGAGGGAGTAGCCGGCCTGCAGACCCAGTGTGTAAGTCGTGTTGTTGCGGTCGCTCTGATTGACTTGACCACCGCCGACCTCGGGCACTGCCTGATACTCGGAGCGGGCGACCGAGATGTCGCCTCGGTAGGTCACCGGCAACTGATCTTGGCCATACCCGAGGCCGGCGAGATAGGTCGTGTAGATCGGCGGCGCCGCGGCCGCACCGGGGAAATCGGGCGAGGTCCGCGCCACGTGCAGGCGATCGACCGCCGCATTGGCGAAGATGTGCTGACCCTGGTCGATGTCGTAGCGGCCGTTGGCGGACGTGAACGCGTCCTGATAATTCTCGGTCGAGTGGCTCGCGTACCAGCCCAGGTCGGCGCCAGCGCTCACGGTGAGGGCGTGCTGGCCGAAATTCGACACCAAATCCAGGCGCGGCTTCAGGTCCGTGATGAAATCGCTCTTGGTCGTCGACGGCGTGGCGAAGATGTTGTCGTTGAAGCTCTCGTCCAGCTCCAGCCGCGGATAGAGGAAGAATTCCTCGAGCCGTACGCCGAGCGGATCGAACAGCGGACGCGGCCGCTCGGTTACAGTCTGTCCGCGCTGGGGCGCGACGGTCTCCGGCGCGGGCTGCGCCGGGCCGACGGGGGGAATCGGTACCGGCATGAAGGGATCGAACTGCGCAGCGGCTATCGTGGGGCATAGCAGCACGCTGGCGAAGAATATGCTGGCTGTGGCTGAGGTTCTTGCCTTCATCCCTCGTTCCCGCACGCGTGATACTAACTCGCGTCGAGCATGCAAAGGTCGACGAGCGGTCGCAGATCCGCATTGAACATGAAACCAGGAGAAGACCCAAGCGCCGAGGCGCGCGTCCCTTTTTGCACACATCTTCATGACGGATGAGAGAAGGCACGCGCCGAGCGCACCAACAAATCTTTTTGGGCCCTCCATCACCGTCAGCATCGCGTCAGCGAGCTGGGTCTAAAAACTACCCACGCCACCGGGCACACCGACATTCGGTCGGAATTGCGATGGTGGAAGACGCAAACTCAGGAGATGGAAATGACGTTCTTGCGAATCCAGTCACAGAGTCTCGCCACGCTCGCAGCTGCGGCACTCGGCACCGCGATCCTCGTCGCCGCTCCTGTCAGCCTCGGCGCATCCGGCCTCGGCGTTCATCAGGCTTTCGCGAAGAGCGATGGCGGCAGCGAAGGGGCCGGCGCGGACAAGGGTGGCGCCGACAAAGGCAGCGGAAGCGCGGATCGGGGCGCCGATTCCGGAAGCGCGGACAAGGGTAGCGCCGACAAGGGCAGCGCAGACGCGGGCACGGCGGATTCCTCCCTCCGCTGACCCAAAGGAGAGTCACACCTCGCGGCTGGCGACACCAATCGGTCCCGCTGGTTCGGCGACACCGCACGAGGCGACGCTTTGCTCAGGCACAAAGCGTCGCCCCTTGCGGAGCCGCACCGTCGGAAACATTGGTCGCCCGGGGTTAGATCTTCCTCGCGGATTTCAAAGGAGCGCCTTGCACACTAGCGCAGATGCGGCTCGCACAGCCATCTGAGTTAGCTGCGCGCCTCGCGCTCGTAACGTCGGGCGG
>DATNIT010000167.1:0-31566 GCA_035604335.1 Allostellaceae bacterium
GACGTTTACCAGGAGGTACTCTTCCCCGCGGCGACGGCGAAACGGGCGGCCCAGGCGGCGCTGGCATGAGGATGCCGGCGTGACCGGCCGGATACTCGTGATCAAGCTGGGCGCGCTCGGGGACGTCGTGCAGGCCCTGGGCCCCGCCGCGGCGATCCGGCGGCATCATGCCGGAAGCGAGATCGTGTTGCTCACGACGGAGCCCTTCGAGCGCTTCCTCGGCGCGGCGCCCTATTTCGACGCGGTCTGGGTCGACCAGCGGCCGGGACCTCTCGATCTCCCGGGTCTCTGGCGGCTGCGGCGACGGCTGCGCGCGGCGGCTTTCGCGCGTGTCTACGACCTCCAGACGTCGAAACGATCCAATTGGTATTGCCGCTTGCTGGGTCCTGGTCAACGGCCGGAATGGTCCGGCATCGCACGCGGCGCGTCCCATCCGCACGATAACCCCGCGCGCAATGCGATGCATACGCTCGATCGGCAAGCCGACCAGCTTCGGCGCGCGGGCATCTCAAATGTGCCGCCGCCGGATCTGAGCTGGGTTCGGGCGGATCTCGAGCGCTTCCACCTGCCCGAGCTCTTCGTCGTGCTGGTGCCGGGCGGTGCGCCGCATCGGCCGGAAAAGCGCTGGCCGGTCGAGCGCTATGCCGCGCTCGCCCGGTTTGTCGTGTCCCGCGGTGCCATCCCCGTGGTGGTTGGCGGCCCCGCCGAGCGCGCCCTCGGCGAGGCGATATCGGCGGCCTGCCCGACCGCGCGCGATCTTACGGGCGAGACCGAACTCGCCGAGGTGGTGGGGGTGGGCCGGCGGGCCCTCTGGGCCGTCGGCAACGACACCGGACCCATTCACCTGCTCGTGGCCGCGGGGGCGCCGGCCACGGTGCTCTACTCGGCGGCGTCCGATCCCCGCCTCACCGCGCCCCGTGGACCGCGGGTGAGCGTCTTACGGCGCGAGAGCCTCGGGGCTCTCGCGGTGGAGGAGGTTGCCGCCACGCTCGCCATCGGCTAAATCCCTCGGCATGAGCGATGTAAACGTTAAATCCCCGATCGCGCCGGTTGCGGTGACGCTGCCCGATGGCTCGGTGCGCCGCTTTCCTGCCGCGGTGAGCGGCGCGGAGCTCGCCAAGGCGATCGGACCGGGTCTCGCCAAGGCGGCGCTGGCCCTCAAGGTCGACGGAACCGAGAAGGATCTCGCGGCGGTAATCGACCATGACGCCAAGGTCGCGATCATCACGCGGACCTCGCCAGAGGCGCTCGAGCTGCTTCGCCACGACGCCGCTCACGTGATGGCGGAAGCCGCCAAGGAGTTGTTCCCGAACGTCCAGGTGACCTTTGGTCCCGCGACCGAGACCGGCTTCTATTACGACTTCGCGCGCGACCATCCCTTCACGCCCGAGGATCTCGCGAAGCTCGAGCAGCGCATGCACGAGATCGTCGATCGCAACGAGGGGATCACGCGCGAGGTCTGGTCGCGCGACGATGCGGTGCGCTTCTTCCAATCGATCGGCGAAAAGTACAAGGCCGAATGGATCCAGGAGATCCCGAAGGACGAGGAGATCAGCATCTACCGGCAGGGAAAGTTCGTCGATCTCTGCACGGGTCCGCATTTGCCCTCGACCGGCAAGCTCGGCCACGCCTTCAAAGTCATGAAAGTGGCGGGCGCCTATTGGCGTGGCGACGCCAAGAACCAGCAGCTGCAGCGGGTTTACGGCACCGCCTTTCCCGACCAGAAGCAGCTCGACACCTATCTCCATCAGCTCGAGGAGGCGGAGAAGCGCGACCATCGCCGCCTGGGCCGCGAGCTCGACCTCTTCCATCAGCAGGAGGAGGCGGTCGGCAGCGTCTTCTGGCACCCCAAGGGCTGGACGCTCTATCGCACCATCGAGACCTATCTGCGCGGCCGGCTGGAGGCCGCCGGCAATGTCGAGGTGAAAACGCCGCAGCTCATCGACCGCGCGCTCTGGGAGGCCTCGGGCCATTGGGAGAAGTTCCGGCACAACATGTTCACCGTGAAGGACGAGGATGAAGGCCGCGAGCGCATCCTCGCCCTCAAGCCGATGAATTGTCCGGGTGCCGTGCAAATATTTCGCCAAGGACTCAAAAGCTATCGCGACCTGCCGCTGCGCCTGGCGGAGTTCGGCTCGTGTCACCGCAACGAGCCGTCCGGTGCGCTCCACGGCATCATGCGCGTGCGCGCCTTCACCCAGGACGACGGCCACATCTTCTGCACCGAGGACCAGATCAACTCGGAAGGCATCGCCTTCTGCGATCTCCTGCGCTCGGTCTACAAGGACTTCGGTTTCGAGGAAGTCACCGTCAAATTCTCCGACCGGCCGCCGGTGCGCGCGGGCTCCGACGAGACTTGGGACAAGGCCGAGGCAGCGCTCCGGCATGCGACCGAGGCGGCGGGGCTCCCCTATACGCTCAATCCCGGCGAAGGCGCGTTCTACGGGCCCAAGCTCGAGTTCGTGCTGCGCGATGCCATCGGCCGCGACTGGCAATGCGGTACGCTCCAGGTCGATTTCGTGCTGCCGGAGCGCCTCGATGCCAGCTACATCGGCGAAGACGGTCAGCGTCACCGTCCCGTGATGCTGCACCGCGCCATCCTGGGCTCGATGGAGCGCTTCATCGCGATCTTGATCGAGCAATATTCCGGCCGGTTTCCGCTCTGGCTGGCGCCGGTGCAGGCGACGGTGCTCACGATCACCGGCGATGCCGACCCCTATGCGCGGGAGGTCGCCGAGGTGGCCGCCGCTGGGGGACTCAGGGTCGAGACGGACTTGCGGAACGAGAAAATCACCTACAAGGTCCGCGAGCACAGCCTTGCCAAGGTCCCGGCGCTCCTGGTGGTGGGGAAGCGCGAGTCGGAGACCCGCTCGGTCGCGATCCGCAGGCTCGGCGGGAAAGAGCAAGAAATTCTTGCTCTGGACGAGGCCGTCGCTAGATTGAAAGCAGAGGCGGCGCCCCCCTCCCATTGAGGATGGGCGCCGTCATCCGCCTGTCGCCGTCGAGAGCGAGACTCCCGCCGGTCAGGCTTCTGGAACAGCCATAGGAGGGCTTACATCGCCAGGCCATCGCTACCCGCGGCACCTTCCAAAGAAGGCCCCCGCGTCAACGACGACATCCTCTCTCCGCGCGTCCGGCTGGTGGACGAACGGGGCCAAATGCTGGGGGTCGTCACCCGCAACGAGGCGCTCGCCAAGGCCGTCGAGGCCGGCTTCGATCTCGTCGAAGTCTCGCCCAACGCCGATCCCCCCGTTTGCAAGATCCTCGACTTCGGCAAGTACAAATACGAAGAGCAGAAGCGCCGCAACGAGGCGCGCAAGAAGCAGAAGGTCATCGAGGTCAAGGAGATCAAGCTGCGCCCCGGCATCGACGACCACGACTATGCCGTCAAGATGCGCAGCATGCTCAAGTTCATCGAGGAGGGGGACAAGGTCAAAGTGACCATGCGCTTCCGCGGCCGCGAGCTCGCGCATCAGGACCTCGGCATGAACGTGCTGATGCGCGTCAAGGACGACCTCGACAAGGTCGCCAAAGTGGAGCAGGTGCCCCGCATGGAAGGGCGCCAGATGACCATGGTGATGTCGCCGAAGTAGGCGACGGCTATTCCGCCGCGACCGATCCGGCTCGGGCCCGCCGCTTGAGATAGGCGGCGGGCCTGCCGTCCATCGCGGCAAGCCCCACGAAGATCAGGCCAAGGCCGCCGAAGGCGCTCCAGCCAAAGCGCTCGGCCGCGAAGAGCGCGCCCAGCAGGAGAGCCGCGGGCGGCATCAGCAGCGTCACCAGGAGCAGGTTGGTGGCGCCCGCGGTCTTGAGAACCCGGAAATAGAGCCAGTAGGCGAGCGCGGTGCCGATCGCGGCTTGAGCCGTGACGGCGGAGACGGAGAGCGCGCTCGGCGCGAGCGTCCACGGCTGGTCGTGCCAGAGCGCCAGCGGCGCCATCATGAGCGCGCTGCTGCTGACCATGCCCGCGGCCGCGACGGTCGGCGAAAGCGCGCGGAAGCGCCGGCCCCACAGGCCCGCGAACGCGTAGGAAACTGGTGCCAGAAGGCAGACGAGCTCCGCCACGACGGCACGGTCGAGCCCGGAAAACGCGTCCGGCCCGATCAGCACGGCGACGCCGGCGAGCCCGAGCAACACGCCCGCGAGCTTGCCCCCGCTCAACTTCTCGTCCGTGGTCAATGCATGGGCGAGCAGCACGGTGAAGAACGGCGTGGTCGCGTTGACGATCGCCGCGAGCCCGCTCGCGATCGACTGCTGTGCCCACACGAACATCGTGAAGGGAAAGGCATTGTTGAGGAAACCCATCAGCGCGAAGGCGCCCCAGGCCGAGAGCGTGCACGGCAGCCGATCGCCCTGCAGGTAAACGACGACGATCAGCAGCGGCGCCGCCAATCCGAGCCGCAGGAATACCGCCGTGAGCGGCGGCAGGCTCTCGAGCGCGAACCGGTTCAAGAGAAAGATGCCGCTCCACGCAGCCGTCAGCGCTAGCAGGAACCCCCACTCCGCCGCCCCCAAGCGCCGCGCCACCGTCATGCTCCGCTCCGCCAAGTCCTCGCGACGATATCGGCGAAAGATGGAGCGCCGCGCGACCCGTTTCTTGCTCTGGAATTCCGGTTTTCGTCAGTGCTGATTGACGACGCGCACCCGGACCTCCGCGCTTCGGCCCTCGGCGTCGACGACGGCGATGCGGGCAAAGCCTTCGCCGTCAGGTTGCCACGCGCCGCTCCCGGCGGGGGTCGCTCTCTCAAGCGGCGCGCCGTTCACGATCCAGGCGAGCGGCTTCGCACCACCCTCGGCCTTGAGCGGCAAGCCGCCGTGGGCGCCGTCCTCGGCGCGCCACTCCACCACCGCGCCGTCCGGCGGGAACAGAATGCGCGGTGCCGCGCCGGCGCCCGCATGAATTGGGCCTGGGCGGTCGGGTGCGAAATGCCGCAAGCCCGGGGGCAGCTCCTCGTTGGTGCTAGCGCTTAATGCATCTGCCGGTGCCTCACCGAAGCCTCTCTGGTCGGGCGGCAGCAGGTCGAACGCCTTCAGGAGAATCGGCGTCGCGGTGTTGCGTCCGTAATGTCCGGGGCGCGGCGAGCCGTCGGCGCGGCCGACCCAAACGCCCACGGTGTAATCCGGCGAGTATCCGACCGCCCAGGCATCGCGGAAGCCATATGAGGTGCCGGTCTTGAAAGCGATGTCGCGGGCGCGCGTCAGGCCGAGCGCCTGGGCATATCCCTCGGGCAGCGGCGAGCCTCGGAGAATGTCGGTGACGTACCACGCAGCGGCCGATCCCATGAGCCGAACCGGCTTGGGCGCGCCGCCCTCGGTCAGGCGAAGCGCCGCGGCCTCGCCGCCGTTGGGGAACGATGCGTAGAGCATGGTGAGATCGGCAAGGCTGATGCCGAGCCCGCCCAGGGCCACCGGCAGCGACGGCGTACCCACAAGGCGGCGGAAGCCGAGCCCGGCGCCGGCGGCGCGCAGATCGCCCACGAACCGGACGGCACCGACACGATCGAGCAGCGCAACCGCCGGCACGTTCAGCGACTGTTGCAGCGCCTCGCGCACGCTCACGGTGCCCTGGAATTGCCGGTCGAAATTGCGGGGTACGTAGTCGCCGAACCGCATCGGCTCGTCGTCGATCAGGCTCGCGGGGTGGATCACCCGGTCCTCGAAGGCGAGGCCGTAGATGAAGGGCTTCAGCGCCGAGCCCGGCGAGCGCTGGGCGCGCGCAAGATCGATCTGCCCGTGGGGCCCGAAGAAATCGGCGCTGCCAAGATAGGCGCGGACCGCGTGAGCCCGGTTCTCCACCACCACCACCGCGAGATCGCCGGCGTCGTCGAAGCGAAGCGCTTCGCGCTTTGCGAGCGCCTCTAAGCTCGATTGCAGCCCGCGGTCGATCGGCGTCGCGATCGTGCTGCCGGGCGCGGCCTTTGCCGCGAGGTGCTGAGTGAGGTGCGGCGCCAGGAATGGGAAAGCAAGGCGCGTTGCGGGCAGCGGCTCGCTCAGTGCGTCGGCCACATCGGTTTGAGAGAGCACGCCATGCTCCTCGAGGCGACGCAGCACCTTGGCGCGCGCCGCGAGCGCCGCCTCGGGATGCCGGTCGGGCCGGAGCCGCTCTGGCGATTGCGGCAGGGCCACGAGCAGCGCCGCCTCGCCGAGGCTGAGTCGCCGCGGCTCCTTGCCGAAATAAGCGAGGGAGGCCGCGCGCACGCCCTCGAGATTGCCGCCGAAGGGCGCCAAGGTTAGATAGATCGAGAGGATGCGCTCCTTGGAAAGCCGCTCCTCCAACTGCAGCGCGCGCGCCATCTGATGCAGCTTGGCGCCGAGGCTGCGTGACCGAGGTTCCAGAAGACGCGCCGCTTGCATGGTGAGCGTGGACGCCCCCGAAACGATGTGCCCGCTCGAAGCCCATTGCCATGCGGCACGCGCGACCGCCAGCGGGTCCACGCCGACATGCTCGTCGAAGCGCCGGTCCTCATAGGCGTGCAGCAGCGCGAGATAGCCGGGATCGACGTCCTCGGCGGACGTCGGAAGCTGCCAGGCGCCTTCCTTGGTCTCGAAGGCACGCAGGATGCTGCCATCGCGATCGGCGACGACGACCGACGCCTGCTGTGCGCGGGCCAAGTCTGGCGGGAAGACGCGGTCGAGGATCAGGAGCGATCCCGCGACCATCGCAGTCCCGCTGAGCGCAATCAGCGATCTTCGCGCCCAGCGTCCCCTCACCCTCCCAGCCCTGATAGGCTGGGTCCCTCCCTCTCCCGTTTCACGGGAGAGGGGCAAGCAAGCGAGCAAGCCTCTCGCCCACGAAGTGGGAGAGGGAGGGACCCAGCGCGACGCGCTGGGAGGGTGAGGGTCGCGGCGCATGAGCTACCGCGCCTCGACTACCACACTGCCCATCGCCGTGCGGGCTCGCACCGATGGGCGGTACATGTCCTCGATCCCGGCGGCGGGCAGCACGTAAGTCCCGGGCGTGATGGCGCGGACGATGTAGGCGAGAGAGAACGTCACGTCGTTCTCGCGGTCGTCATCGCCCCAGTAGTAGCCGCCATTGCCGGAGACCACGAACGAGGCGACGTAGCGGTCATCGCGCGCCTCGGTGAGGCGTGTGAAACGCTGCTTGGCGAGCCAGTCATAGCCCGTGGCGCCGTCGTCGTTGACCCGCACGGGTCCCTCGATCTCCAGGCCGGCGGGCAGCAGATCGCGTACCACCATCTCGTGATGACGGTTGTCATCGAGCTTGCCCAAGAGCGTCACGATGATGCGGTCGTTCTGCTTGAGGTGGGCGAGATCGGCCGGCTTGCCGTCGAGCGTGAAGAATTGGCGCGAGAGACTGGCGCCCTTGGCCTCTGGCGGCAGCGGCTCGCTGGGCACACCCTCCACGGTGACCGTCGCGAAGAGCTCGCGATCCCCGCGGTTGGTGATGCGGTAGCCCTTGCCGATGTCGGCCGCCTCGGGCGTCAAAGTCACGGGATCGCCGCTCGCCGTCACCGCCACGCCATTGACGGCGACCTGCATCGGCGTCCGCCGCTCGGCGAGGGCATGCTGTGCCAGCATGAGCCACGCCTTCTCCTGGGTGGTGAGGTCCTCCGGCAGATCGGTCGCGCTCTCGAAGCGCTGGAACAGGCGGTTCACCAGCGTGGTCTGCTTCGCCTCCGCGGCCACGCGGACCAGGCCGGCCCAATCGCGGAGCGAGGAGCCGTAATAGTCGTCGTCATAGAAGATACGGAACGGTCCGCGCACCGGACCGAGCGCGAGGTTTTCGACGCGCGCAAAAGCGGCGCGGCTCCGCGACACATCGCCCGCGAGCGCCAAGGCGGCGGCAAGCTGGCCCTCCGGCAGCGCCCGGCGCGTGCCAGTTGATGTCGTGTCGTAGAGATAGCGGAGGTCGGCGAGCGAGGCGCCGCCGAGCCTTGCGAGGAGATATGCCGCATAGTCGCGAGTCGAATTGAACACGCCCTTCGGCCGGTTCTCGTAGCGCGCCTGCTGGACCGGCTCCTCCTGGACAATTCGGCGGAGCCAGGCCTGGCCGCGCTGGAGCGTGTCGTCGGATACCGCGTAGCCTTGGGCTCGTGCCGAGAAAAGGAAATCCAGCGCATAAACGCTGAGCCAGTCATAGGCGGGGAAGCTCGGACCCCAGAAGCCGAAATTCCCGTCGACGCGCTGCATGTCGACGACGCGCTCCACGGCTTTCTGCACGCGGTCGCGGACGCCTGGGTCGGTCTTGTCGTGGGTCAGCAGCGCCACGTCGTTGAAGTAGAGCAGCGGGAAGGCGCGGCTCGTGGTCTGCTCGATGCAGCCATAGGGGTAGCGGTCGAGCGAGCGCAGCAGGCCGGAGACCGGCAGGCTCCGCCACGTCGCTAAGCTCACGCTCACCCCGGCGGTACCGGGAACGTAGCCCTCGATCAGATCCGAGCTCAGGTCCGTGTCCTTGCCGGAGGCGAGCGTCAGCACGCTCGTCCGGGTGATCGGTTCCTGCGCGCCGCGTACGGCGATCTGCCATTGGCGATCGACCGCGAAACCGTCGGGCCCGCTCAGATGCAGAGTGAAGGTGCCGATCCCGACGTCGCCGGCGGCGATCGGGAGCGCGACCAGCTGGCGCTCGCCGGCGGCCAGCGTGACGGTGCGCTCATGCTCGCCGGAGAACGAGACGGCGCCCTCCGCAGTGAAGGCCGCGCGGTAGTCGCCGGGTTTGCCGTCGAGATTGTGCAGGCTGAGGCTCAAGCGGCTCTGGTCCTGCGGAGTGAGGAAACGCGGCAGCACCACGTCGGAGACGACGGGGTCGCGCACGGTCAGGTGCGCCTCGGCCTCGCCGACCTTGTGGCGGTCGAATGCCACCGCCATCAGCCGAAGCTCGCCCTCGAAATCCGGCACCTCGATGGGCACGGTGACGTGGCCCTGGGCATCCACTGCGACGAAGCCCGAGAACAGCGCCACCGTTCTCGTGGGCACCACCGGCAAGGCCGCACCGCCGATGCTGTCGCCGCCCTGGCGGATCGCGCCCACGGGGCCATCGCCCGAGATCAGCCGGCCGTAGTCGTCGCGGATGTCGAGCGCCAGCCGCCGCTTGCCGAAATAGAACTTGGTCGGCGCCGGGCTCTCGAAGCGGGTCAGCTGCAGGATTCCCTCGTCGACAGCGGCGAGCATGAGATAGGTCTTCTCGCCCGCGGTCAGGTTCTTAACCGTGATCGGCAGGGTGACGGTCTGGCGCGGCAGCACCTTGTCGGGTGCGCCGATCTCGACGCCGAGCGTGCGCGGTGCCGCGTCGATCGGCAGCCAAGCGACGCCGATGGCGCGGGTGGGCGCCCGCTCGCTGCCGCCCTTCAGCGGCTTGTAGCTCGCGAAGATCGCATAGGCGCCGGTGCCCCACTCCGCCGTCACCGGCACCTCGATGGTGGCGCCCTCGGCGGGCACGTGGACGAGGCGTGTCGCGAGCACGCGGTCGCTGGCGATGACCAACAGCCCTTCGCCGGCGGTCGGCGGCCGGATCGCGAGCTTCGCGGTCTCGCCGGGCAGGTAGCGCTCCTTGTCCGCGCTCACTTCGCCCTTGTCCGGGCGGTCCTCGGCGAGGTCGCCGCGCCAGCCCGAGCTGAAGCGCACGCTGCTGGCGCCGCCACTGTCGGCGTCCGTCACCGTCAGGCGGTAATAGCCCCACGGCAGGCGATACTTGAATTCGCCCGGCTGGTCCGGCGTCACCGAGACCGTGCCGTCGGTGACGGGTACGTCGAAGGTCGTGCGTTCGTAACGGTACTGCCGGTCGCTGCGGTACCAGTGGTACTCGCTCTCCTCGCGCACCAGGGCATAGCGCAGTCCCTCGCGTGCCATCGGCTTGCCGTCGGCGTCCACGGCCGCGATATCGAAGGCTGCTTCGCTGTCTTCCTCGATGCGGTTGTCACGGAAGCGCGGGTGCAGGCCGATGAAGAGCGGCTTGGTGCGAACCGGCAGGCTGATGTCGGTGTCCGTGCTGCGGCCGCCGGGCTCGAAGATCGAGACCTTGATCGAGGCCTTGAGCGGCCGCGTGCTGTCCGGCATCTTCTCGATCTGGCCGCCGACTTTTGAGTGGCCGTCGGCGTCGGTCTGATCGACCGTGAGCTCGATGGGCTCTTCCTTGAATTTCTCCTCCTCGAGGCCGAAGCGCCAGCCGCGATAGCTCGGGAAGGGCGCGGGATCGATCGTCAGGGTCGCCTCGGCCTCGCCTTGGAGATCGGCGCCGGGCGCGCCGTAAAGGAACCGCGCGGCGACGTCGACCGGGATCGCTTCGCCCGGCGTGATCGCAGGCGCCGTGGCGGTGAGCTCGACCTTGAGCCGCTGCGGCACGAAATCCTGCACCTCGAACTCCACATGGCCCACGGCATCGCCCTTGGGGTCGAGGTAGGCGTCCACCTGCCAGCGGCCGTGCGCCGCCGTCTCCGTGAGCGCGAGGTCGTAGTGCTCAGCGCCTACGGCCTCGTCGGCGAGGGTGGCGCGCCGGTACTCGACGCCATCCGGTCGGCGCGCAATCAGGGTGAGGACGGTGCCGGGCATGGCCTCGGCCAAGCGGTCGCGCAGCAGCGCCACGATGTGGACGATCTCGCGCGGGCGATAGATGCCACGCTCGGTATAGAGGTAGGCATCGACCGGGCCCGGTAGCGCTCGACCGTCGACGCCGCGGTCGGAGAGGTCGAAGGAAGGCCGCGTCACATCCTCGAAGGTGAAGTCGCCTTCGGCGCCATAGGCCATGACGGCGACCGGCGCGGATCCGCCGGGCCCCCGCATCAGGCCCGGATCGAAGCGGACATGGCCGTCGGCGTCCGTCGTCACCCGCGCGAGCTCGTCGTTGTCCCGCGCGATCAGCGCCACGGCGAGGCCCGGCAGCGGCAGGGCCGAGCCCAAGGCGCGGGCGAAGACATGGAGTCCGTCGGCGCCGCTCATGGTGGTGAGGCCGATGTCCGTGTCGATCACCCACTGAACCGCCTGGGGCTGATAGTCGCCGCTGTCGTCATCATCGTCGCCCCCATGCCGCTTGCTGCGCCCGGCGGAATTCTCGGCGGTGAGGACGTAGACGCCCGGCTTGCGCTGCGGGATCGCTTGGCCGATCGGGAAGAGCGTGGTCACCGTGGTGTTCTTCGCGCCGGTGATAGCGAGCTCGCCTTCCCAGGCCTTGGCGCCCTGGGCATCTCGGACCTGGTTGAGCTCGTAGGGGTAGGCTTGGCGCTCCAGGAGCTGGTCGCGGCGGATCTGGGAGACCAGCCGGTCCGGCACGCGGTAGACCGTCACGTGGAGCTTCTCGACGTTGACCGTCGTGATCGGCACGCCCGGGAGGCTCTGGCGGGGGAGCACGAGGCCTTCGCGAAACGCAATGAGCGGCGGCCGGTCCGTGAGCGAGAGGTCCACCGTCTTATCGCTGGGCAGCTTGTGCCCGGAAGCCGCCGGCAACCCGGCTTTGAGCCCCGCTTGGTACTGCGTGCCGAAGGCGAGGCCCGTCAGGCAGAGGCGGCGGCCATCGACCTTGATCGCGGGCTTCGCCGCCGGCTTCAGAGTGAAGAAGGCGGCGTAATCGGTCTGCCCGCTCGCGTCCAAGGGCTCATTGAAGATGAGGCAGGTGACGGCCTGCGCCTTGGTGGTATCGACGTCGGAGTATTCGTAGAGCAGGCTTGTGGACAGCGGAGCGGGGCCAGGCGCGGTAGCCGCCGCGGTGGTCGCGGCTGGGGTAGCCGGCGCGGCGGGCGCTGGCGGCGCGCCGCTGCTCGCGACGGTCGGCTCGGGTGGGGGTGCCTTGCTTGGCCGAAGAACGAGCACGCCAATAGCGCTGAGCCCGGCCACTGCGACCGCAGCCGCGACCAAAACCGTCCGACGCATGGGAGACCTCGACGCCTGGGTGTGGTGACGCCGAGGATCACGTTAGGCTCACCGAGCCCGCCGGTAAAGTGACGGCGCCGCTTGACAACGCGCAGTTTGGCGCCGGTGCGCGCTCTCCAAGACACACAAGAATGGCGCCATGATGACGCGACTGTGAGATGACTGTGGCGCCGACCGCGAAGCTGGGTTAAGCACGGATCGAGCGATCCCGGCGGCGAGGCCAACCGATGCATCGTTTCCAAGGCACCAAGACTTACGTCGCGACCGAGGATCTCCGCGTCGCCGTGAACGCGGCGATCGCGCTCGAGCGTCCGCTGCTGGTCAAGGGCGAGCCCGGTACCGGCAAGACGATCCTGGCGCACGAAATCGCCGCTGCGCTCGGCAAGAACCTCATCACGTGGCACATCAAGTCGACCACCAAGGCGCAGCAGGGGCTTTACGAGTACGACGCCGTGGCGCGGTTGCGCGACAGTCAGCTCGGCGACGCCAAGGTCGCCGACATCCGCAACTACATCCAGCGCGGCAAGCTATGGGACGCCTTCGTGGCCGACGAGGCGCCCGTGCTGCTGATCGACGAGATCGACAAAGCGGATATCGAGTTCCCGAACGATCTGCTGCTCGAGCTCGACCGCATGGAGTTCTTCGTCTACGAGACCCGCGAGACCGTGATCGCGAAGCAGCGCCCGATCGTGGTGATCACGTCCAACAACGAGAAGGAATTGCCGGACGCATTCCTGCGCCGCTGCTTCTTCCATTACATCCGCTTCCCCGATCGCGACACCATGACCGAGATCGTCGAGGTGCATTATCCCGGCTTGCAAAAGAAGCTGCTCGCGGAGGCGCTTGGGGCCTTCTACGAGATCCGCGAGGTGCCGGGTCTCAAGAAGAAGCCGTCGACTTCAGAGCTCCTGGACTGGATCAAGCTCCTGGTTGTCGAGGACATCTCGCCGGAGGTGCTGCGCACGCGCGATCCCGCGAAACTGATCCCGCCGCTCCACGGCGCCCTCCTCAAGAACGAGCAGGACGTGCACCTGTTCGAGCGCCTGGCCTTCCTGCATCGCCGCGAGCGCGGCGGCGGTTGAGCATCATGGGCCGCTGAGGCATGTTCGCGGGCTTCTTCCTCGAGCTGCGCCAGGCGAAGGTTCCGGTGTCCTTGCGGGAATACCTCACGCTCCTGGAGGCGATGAGGCGGAACCTCGCGGACTATAGCGTCGAGGATTTCTACTACCTCTCGCGCGCGGCGCTCGTGAAGGACGAGCGCAATCTCGACAAGTTCGATCGCGTGTTCGGGCATCACTTCAAGGGCATCGAGACGATCGGCGATGCCGGGATCGAGATTCCCGAGGAGTGGCTCCGCAAGCTCGCGGAGAAGGTGCTGACCGAGGAGGAGAAAAAGCTCATCGAGTCGCTGGGCGGCTGGGAGAAGCTGATGGAGACGCTGCAGAAGCGTCTCGCCGAGCAGAAGGGCCGGCATCAGGGCGGCAGCAAGTGGATCGGCACCGCCGGCACGTCCCCCTTCGGCGCCTATGGCTACAATCCCGAAGGAGTTCGGATCGGCCAGGATGGCAGCCGTAACAAGCGCGCGGTCAAGGTCTGGGACAAGCGCGAGTTCAAGAACCTCGACGATCAGATCGAGCTCGGCACGCGCAACATCAAGCTGGCGCTGCGCCGCCTGCGGCAGTTCGCGCGCGAGGGTGCGCCAACCGAGCTCGATCTCGACGACACCATCCGCTCGACCGCGCGGAACGCCGGCTGGCTCGACCTGAAGCTCAGGCCCGAGCGTCACAACGCCGTGAAGGTGCTGCTGTTCCTGGATATCGGTGGCTCCATGGACGAGCACGTCAAGACCTGCGCGGAGCTGTTCTCCGCGGCGCGCGGCGAGTTCAAGCACCTGGAGCACTACTACTTCCACAACTGCCCTTACGAGGCGGTCTGGAAGGACGCCTGGCGCCGGCACGTCGAGCGCACGCCGACGGCCCAGGTGCTGCACACCTACGATCAGAGCTACAAGCTGATCTTCGTCGGCGACGCCAGCATGAGCCCGTACGAGATCATGCAGCCCGGCGGCAGCGTCGAGCACTGGAACGCCGAGGCCGGCGAGACTTGGCTCAGACGGCTCGTGGCCACGTATCCGAAGGCGGTGTGGCTCAACCCCGTGCCGGAGCGCTATTGGGCCGGCACGCAATCGATCGGCATGATCCGCGAGCTCATGGAAGCCCGCATGTTCCCGCTCACCCTGGATGGCCTCGACCGCGCGATGCGGCGGCTGACGCGGTAATCTAGACCGACAAAATTACTCGGGCGACGAGAGTTGGTGTCGCGGCTCGTCGCCCGAGGAAAACAACACTATGGCCGTCGCTCGCGGAAAATTAAGCCGCGCTTGAGCTCTTCGGCCGGATGTAGGCCATCCGCGCGTGCTCGGCGCAGTAGGGCTTGCCCGGGACCGGCGGCGCGTCGCAGAAGCGGAAGCCCTTGTCGCCGGGATGGCCGATCGGCCACGAGCAGCTCGGGCCCGAGAGCGCGACCACCTTCGGCTTGACGACCTTCTGGATGCGCGGACCCGGCTTGCGCTTCAACGGCGACGGGCGTGGCGTCAGCAGCAGGCGATGGGCCTTGCCGACCACCGCGTTTTTCGTGACGCCGATCCGTCGGCCGATTTCCGCGGTCGACAGGCCATCCTTCCAGAGCTGGGTCAGTTGGGTGATGCGCTCGGGAGTCCAAATTGATTCCATGGGATCCCCACCGTATGCTGTGGCTCCACAGCCACTAGTTACTAGATACAGTACCATGGTGGGTATCGGCTCGCCAATACTCTTGCGGGTCTGTGGACAACTTTGCCGGGCAGTCAGATCCGAGGTTCCGGGTCGTCCTCGGTGAGCTCGAGCCACATCGCGTTCAGAATGGCGAAGGCACAGGCGAGACCCACGCCCAGGACCCAGCTGAAGTACCACATGGCCTGTTGTCTCCCTCAGTAGCGGCCGCTGCGTCGCTCGACATCGACGAGATGCACACGGCCGCGCATGAGGCGCATCACGGCGCCGGTGTAGATCAGCACTATGGGCAGGAACACGAGCACCGCGATCAGCATGATGAAGAGCGTGAGCGGGCTGCTGGACGCATCCCAGATCGTGAGGCTGGATTCCGCGTGCGTCGACGAGGGCAGCAGGAAGGGGAAGAGCGATACGCCCGCCGTCGCGATGATGCCGGCAATGCCGGCGCCGCTCCAGATCAGCGCGGCAATGCTGCCACGCGGACGGGACATCGCGGCCGCAAGGATCGGCCCCGTTACGCCGAGCACGGGCGCCGCGATCAGCCAGGTGTGGATGTAATAGTTCCGGAGCCACGCGCCGGCTTCACGCGCCACGGACTTGGCGAGCGGATTGGAGGGGCCGGTGTGGGTTATCGCTCCGCTTATGACGTAGCCCTCGATTCCGAACGCGATCCACGTGCCCGCGACCGCGAAGAGCACCGCCGTAACTAGCCCGGCGAGACGGCCGATGCGCGCAGCACGCTCCGCGACCTCTCCGTCCGCCTTCGCGGCCAGCCAAGTACCGCCGTGCATCGCCAACATGGCGACGCTCACGAGGCCCGCGAGCACGCCGAAGGGGTTGAGCAGGCCGAAGAAAGTCCAGGTGTAGCTGAGTCGCATCTCCGGATCGAAGCCGAACGGAACGCCGAGCAGCAGATTGCCGAAGGCGACCCCGAACACGAGGGAGGGCACGAAGCCCGCGATCGCCAACGCCCAATCCCAGAATCCGCGCCAGCCCGAGCCCTCGAGCTTGTCCCGAAAGGTGAATCCGGCCGGGCGCAGGATGAGCGACACCAGGACCAGGAGCATCGCGATGTAGAAGCCCGAGAAACTGGCGGCGTAGAGCAGCGGCCATGCGGCGAAAACCGCGCCGCCGCCCAGGATGAGCCAAACCTGGTGCCCTTCCCAATGCGGCTCGATGGTCTCGCGCACCTGCCGTCGCTCCGCGTCGGTGCGCGCCACGAAGGGCAACAGCATGGCGGTGCCGAGATCGTAGCCGTCGAGGATCGCGAAACCGATCAGCAGCACGCCGAGCAGCGCCCACCAAATGAGACGCAGGATGTCGTAGTCGATCGGCATGTCAGGCGACCCGCTGTCTCGGCGGCGCGAAGGGATGCCGGCCGGGCGGCTCCTCGGCGGTCGGTCCCTGCCGGATCGCGCGCACCAGCAGCGCGACATCGACGATGGCAAGCGCGCTGTAGAACAACACGAAGCCCGCGAGCGAGCCGATCACCGCGCCGCGCGAGACGGAGGACACGCCGAGGAAGGTCGGCAGCACGCCCTCGACCACCCACGGCTGGCGGCCGTATTCCGCCACGATCCAGCCGAGCTCCGCGGCGATCCAAGGGAGCGGCAGGCTGCAGAGCGCGAGGCGCAGGAACCAACGCTTTTCCAAGCGGCGCACCGAGGCAAAGTAGAACGACGCGGCGAACAGCGCGATGAAATAGAATCCGAGCCCGGCCATGAGCCGGAACGACCAGAACAACACCGGCACGTCGGGCACCAGATCGTTCGCGGCACGCTCGATGGTCACGGCGTCGGCGTCGACCACCGTCGGCGAGTAGCGCTTCAGCAGGAGCGCATAGCCGAGATCGCCGACATGCGCATCGAGATCGGTGCGTGCCTCGGCGTCCTTGGGGTCGCGTCGCAGGGTCTGCAGCGCCTTGTAGGCAACGATGCCGCTCTCGATGCGTTGCCGCCCCGATTGCACGAGGTCCTTGATGCCGGCCACCGGCCCATCCAACGAGCGGGTCGCGATCAGGCCGAGGAGCCAAGGGATCTCGACCTTGTAACGAGTGACGCGCTGAGCCGCGTCGGGCAATCCGAACGCCGTGAATCCCGCGGGCGCCGGCTCGGTCTCCCACATTGCCTCGATGGCCGCGATTTTCATTTTTTGGTCGAACGTCGCGGTGTAGCCGCTCTCGTCCCCCAGCACGACGACGGAGAGTGCCGAGGCAAGGCCGAAGCTGGCCGCCACCGTGAAGGAGCGCTGGGCGAAAGCGATGTGCCGGCCTCGCAGAAGATAGAAGGCGCTGACCGCGAGCACGAAGACCGACCCGGTCACATAGCCCGCGCTCACGGTATGAACGAATTTCGCCTGCGCGACGGGGTTGAACAGGAGGTCGTAGAAAGAGGTGAGTTCCATCCGCATGGTCTGCGGCTCGAAATGCGCGCCGACGGGGTTCTGCATCCAGCCGTTCGCGATCAGGATCCAGAGCGCCGAGAAATTGGCGCCGATGCCGACGAGCCATGTGACGATCAGATGCCCGACCTTGGAGAGCCGATCCCAACCGAAGAAGAAGATCCCGACGAAGGTCGCCTCGAGAAAGAATGCCATCAGACCTTCGATCGCGAGCGGCACGCCGAAGATGTCGCCCACATAATGCGAGTAATAGGCCCAGTTGGTGCCGAACTGGAATTCCATAGTGATGCCGGTGGCGACGCCCATGGCGAAGTTGATGCCGAACAGCGTGCCCCAGAACCGCGTCATGACGCGCCAGATCCGCCGCCCCGTCATGACGTAGACGCTCTCCATTACGGCGAGCAGCAGCGAAAGGCCGAGCGTCAGCGGCACGAACAGGAAATGATAGAGCGCGGTGAGCGCGAACTGCAGGCGCGAGAGATCGACGATGCCCGGGTCCGTCATCGCGGCGCCTCCGGCAATAGGAGATGCCGGGCCGCGCGCTGTGCATCGATCGCCGGCCGCTCATCCCCGCGAAAGAACGTGAGATAGAGGGCGGTGAGCAGCACCAGCTTCAGCACGAGCACGGTCGTGATGTCGCGTCGCAGGCGGAGTGCCATCATGACCTTTGAGCCTATAGTCGCGCGCCGCGATGGCAATACCCTAGATAGAGGGCCTGACGTTCCCGCGACCAACCAACGTTGACCCGGTGAAGCGCGCCGCACAAACTTGCCGGCCCGCCCAATGCTTGCCCTCATCGCCACCCTCGCCATCCAGGCGCTCGTCTCCATGACGGTGCTGACGCCGCCCGTGCTGGCCGCGCTGGCCGCGCCCGACATTGGCGTCGCCAGCGAGCGCATCGGGCTCTTCACGGCGCTGGTCTACGCCGGTGCGATCCTGTCCTCCGCCGGCAGCGGCGCCTTGCTTGCGCGGACGGGTCCGCTCCGCTTGAGCCAGTGGTGTCTGCTGTTTTGCGCCGCTGGGATCGCCACGGCATCGATGGCGTTCCTTCCCGCCGTCGCGCTGGGCGCCGTGTTGATGGGGCTGGGTTACGGGCCGGTGACGCCCGCGAGCTCGCACATCCTGATCCGCCAGACGGCGCCCGCCCGGCGCTCCCTGGTGTTCTCGCTAAAGCAGACCGGCGTGCCCGTCGGCGGCGCGCTCGCGGGCTTCATCGCGGCGCCGTTGGCTCTGATGGTCGGCTGGCGCGGCGCGGCGCTGGCTGTCGCTGCCGCCAGCCTCGTCTTGGCGTTCGCCGTCGAGCCGCTGCGGCCGCGTTTCGACGCCGGCGACAACGCCGGGCCGGTAACGGCACGGAGCCCGCTCGCGGGCATTCGGCTGGTGCTGAGCACGCCCGCGCTCCGGCGCCTCGCGCTCTCCTCGACGACCTTCGCAGCGACCCAGCTCTCGCTGGCGACGTTCCTCGTGACCTTTCTCACCGAGCGCGCCCGGGTTCCGCTGGTCACCGCGGGGGTCGTCATGGCGGTGGCGCAAGCCTCGGGCGTCGTCGGCCGCATCCTGCTCGGCTGGGTCGCCGATCGCCTGCTCAGGGCGGGGCGGGTGCTGGCATTCTTGGGCGTCGGCATGGCGGCGGCCTCGATCGCCACGGGTCTCATCTCGGCGGCGTGGCCGCTGCCGGCGATCTTCGCGGTGACGGCGATGCTGGGCTTGACCGGGCTCAGTTGGAACGGCGTCTACCTCGCCGAAGTCGCGGCGCTCGCGCCGGCCGGTGCGGCCGGCGCCGCCACGGGCGGCGCACTCTCTGTCACGTTCCTCGGCATCGTTTTGGGGCCCGCGCTCTTCAGCGCAGTGGTGAGCCTCAGCGGCAGCTACACGCTGGGATTCTCGATCGTGGCGGCTGGCGCGCTCTTGGGCGGGCTGCGGGTCTGGGGCGTCGGTCGGCCCGGAGGGATCAGATCAGCTTGACCGACGAGGCCTCGCGGCCGCGCGGAGCTTCCGACACCATCATGCGGACATGCTGGCCGGGCGCCAGCATCTCGATGCCCGAGCGGCGCAGTGCCGTGACGTGGACGAAGATGTCCTTGCCGCCGTCGTTTGCCACCACGAAGCCGAAGCCGCGCGCCGGGTCGTACCACTTCACTACGCCATCCAGCGATTCCGCGGGGCCGCGGCTCTCGCCGCCCCGCTCGCGCGGATTAGGCCGCGAGGGCTGGGCGGTGGAGGTGTCGATGTTCAGTACCGCGACCGCCGCTCGGCCCTTTGCTCCCTGAGCGCAATCGAAGGTGATTGTGGCGCCTTCCGGGGCCTGGGTGAAACCGGAGCGCTCGAGCACGGCCAAGGGCAGGAAGACGTCGCCGCCGCCATCCGCGGCGACAATGAAGCCGAACCCCTTATTGCGATTGAACCACTTGATAGTACCGGTCAGGCGCGTGGTATCGCCGGGCGGCAAATCGCCTTCGGGCGGCCGGAAATTGGTCATGACCTCACCAGCGGCTCTCCGCCCTCCCCCTGGGCGCTTCGCCCGGCACCCGTCGGGGGGCGTGCTGCCGGCCGGCGCCACCATCTTTCTTACGGGTGAAACGCGCTTGGGGCAAGGGTAGAGCACCCCCGGCGCTCCTGCGCGTCTGCGAAACGATCAGTCCGCGGGCAGCACCGCGAAAGCCAGATAGTTAACGCTGAGGTCGCGGCCGAGCCGCCACTCGCCGGCCAGAAGATCGTAGACGAGGCCGCGGATTTTCCGCGTCTGTAGGCCGTGCTTGCGCAAGGCCGCGACGAGCTCCGAGGGCCGCAGGAACCGGTCCCACCGATGCGTCCCGCGCGGCAGCCAACCCAGCACGTACTCGGCGCCTACGACCGCGAAGAGCAGGCTCTTGGGCGTGCGGTTCAGAGTGGAGGCGACGAAAGCGCCGCCGGGCCGCACGAGCGCGGCTGCGGCCCGAACGAACGCGTCGACGTCGGCGACGTGCTCCACGACCTCGAGCGCCAGCACCGCGTCGAAGCGCTCGCCCGCGGCCGACAACTCCTCGGCGCTCACCTGGCGATAGTCGATCTCGAGATCGGCTCCGCGGGCGTGGGCGCGCGCGACCGCGATGTTGGCCTCGGCGGCATCGATGCCGGTCACCGCCGCTCCGAGCCGCGCCAACGGCTCCGAGATCAGACCGCCGCCGCAGCCGATATCCAGAATGCGCAAGCCCTGGAAGGGCCTGAGGCTCGTCCCGTCGCGATCGAAATGCGCCGCCAACGTCTGGCGGAGAAAACCAAGCCGTGCGGGGTTGAGCCGATGGAGCGGCGCCATCGAGCCACCGGGATCCCACCAAGTCTCGGCCAGCGCGGAGAAGCGCTCCACCTCTGCGGGATCGATGCTGGGGGACGCTGAAGTCATCGGGAATCTCTGAGACCGATCCGTATGTTGCGTAAGCTTGCCTCGCTGGCGCCCGCGAGAGTATGTATGGGCGCCCTTTGGCGGGCAATCCGGCCTTTGTTGACACCACCTCACCCCCGCGGAATCGACGGCTGATGGCGCGCATCGTGCAGAAATTCGGCGGCACCTCGGTTGCCGACGTCGCGCGCATCAAGGCCGTCGCCAGGCGCGTGAAGCGCGAGGTCGACGCGGGAAGCGAGGTTGCCGTGGTCGTGTCGGCGATGGCCGGCGTCACCAACCAACTCGTCGCTTGGACCAGCGAGACCAGCCGTCTGCATGACGCGCGCGAGTACGACGTGGTGGTGGCGTCGGGCGAGCAGGTGACCGCCGGGCTGCTGGCCCTCGCGCTCCAGGATCTCGGCGTCAACGCTCGCTCCTGGCTCGGGTGGCAGGTGCCGATCCGCACCGACGGCGTCCATGGCAAGGCGCGCATCCAAGAGATCCCGACGGAAGATTTGGTCCGCCGCATGGGCGAGGGGCAGGTGGCCGTGGCCGCAGGCTTCCAGGGACTGGGGCCCGACAACCGCATCACCACCCTGGGGCGCGGCGGCTCTGACACCTCGGCGGTGGCGCTCGCGGCAGCGCTCCGCGCCGACCGGTGCGACATCTTCACCGACGTTGACGGGGTCTACACCACCGATCCCCGTATCGTTGCGAAGGCCAGGAAGCTCGATAAGATCACCTATGAGGAGATGCTGGAGTTCGCCTCGCAGGGTGCCAAGGTGTTGCAGACGCGCTCGGTCGAGATGGCGATGAACCATCGCGTGCGCGTGCAGGTGCTGTCGAGCTTCACGGACGTACCGGGAACCCTGGTGGTAGACGAGGAAGAGATCGTGGAAAAGCGTGTCGTAAGCGGCATCGCCTATAATCGCGACGAAGCGAAGATCACGCTGCAGAAGGTCGCCGACCGGCCGGGCGTCGCCGCGGCGATCTTCGGTCCGCTCGCCGATCACTCGATCAACGTCGACATGATCGTGCAGAACGTCTCCGAGGACGGCCGCTTCACGGATCTCACCTTCACGGTCGCGAAGGCGGACCTCGATCGCGCTGTGAAGGTGCTTGAAGCGAAGCGTGGCGAGCTCGGCTTCGCCGCCCTCAAGCCCGACCCGAACGTCGTGAAGATCTCGGTGATCGGCGTCGGCATGCGCAGCCACGCCGGCGTCGCGAAGGAGATGTTCCGGACGCTCGCGGACAAGGGCATCAATATCCAGGTGATCTCCACGTCCGAGATCAAGGTGAGCGTACTGGTCGCGGAGGACTACACCGAGCTGGCGGTGCGCGCACTCCACACGGCATACGGCCTGGACGCTGATTGAAGGCATGACGAAGACCGCTGAGCGCCAGGCCGGCACCAAGCCCGAGACGAACGGGCACGGTGGGTCCGGCGGCGGCTCGCGCGAGCGCGCGCGGCGGCGGCTCGATCGGCTTTGGCATCGCGGGTGCGAGTTCCTGGGCGCCGAGCTCGCGATTATGGGTGGTGCCATGACGTGGGTCTCCGAACGCAATCTGGTGGCGGCGATCTCGAACGGCGGCGGCTTCGGTGTCATCGCCTGCGGCTCGATGAATCCCCAACAGCTCGAGGCCGAGATCGTCGGCACCGTCGCGCTGACCCGCCGGCCGTTCGGGGTCAACCTCATCACGCTCCATCCTCAGCTCGCCGAGCTGATCGATGTTTGTGCGCGCCAGCGGGTGGGCCATGTGGTGCTCGCCGGCGGGCTCCCTACCGCGGCGGCGGTGCAGCGCATCAAGAATGGCGGCGCCAAGCTCCTCTGCTTTGCGCCGGCCCTCGCGATCGCACGCAAGCTCGCGCGCATGGGCGCCGATGCCATCGTGATCGAGGGCATGGAGGCGGGCGGCCACATCGGCCCGGTCTCGACCGGCGTCCTGGCGCAGGAGATCCTGCCGCACATCCGTGACGTGCCCGTTTTCGTGGCGGGCGGCATCGGGCGGGGCGAGGCGATCGTCTCTTATCTCGAGATGGGGGCTGCCGGCGTGCAACTCGGAACGCGCTTCGTCTGCGCTCGCGAGTCGATCGCGCATGCGCGCTTCAAGCAGGCCTTCATCCGCGCCGGCGCGCGGGACGCGGTGCCCTCGCCCCAGCTCGATGCCCGGTTCCCGGTGATCCCTGTGCGCGCGCTCGCGAACCAGGGAACGCAGCGCTTCCTGGAGGCGCAGCGAAGCGTCGTCGACCGCTTCAATCGCGGCGAGGTCTCCCAGAAGGACGGCCAGCTTGAGATCGAGCATTTCTGGGCGGGCGCGCTCCGCCGTGCGGTAATCGAGGGCGACGTCGAGACAGGCTCAGTCATGGCAGGTCAGAGCGTCGGCATGGTGACGCGCGAGCAATCCACCGCGGAGATCCTCGGCGAGCTGGTGGAGCAGGCGGTGGCGATGCTGATGGCGCGCGATCTCGAGCCGGAGGAGACGGAGCCCGGTACAAGGCGACGAGCCCCCGACGTAGGGCGGGCCAGGGCTGGCGGGTGATGGAGCCGAGTCCCGCCATCACCGGCTCCCGACGGCTCCTTCGCCGCCTCCGGGACGTGATGGCCGGCTCGGGGACCGCGCAGGAGCGTCTCAACACCATCGTGCGCCTGATCGCCGCCGACATGGTGGCGGAGGTTTGCTCCTGCTACGTCCTTCGGGCGGGCGAGGTGCTCGAGCTGTTCGCGACCGAGGGCTTGCGACCAGAAGCGGTGCACCGCACCAGGCTCCGCGTCGGCGAAGGCATCGTCGGCGTGATCGCCGCCACCGCGCGGCCGCTTGCGCTCGCCGACGCGCAATCGCACCCGGATTTCGCCTATCGGCCGGAAACGGGCGAGGAGGTGTACCACTCGATGATGGGCGTGCCGATCGTGCGCGCCGATCGGGTTCTGGGCGTCCTCGCCGTGCAGAACCGCACGCAAAGGCACTATGCCGAGGACGAGGTCGAGACGCTGCAGACCATCGCCATGGTCCTGGCGGAGCTCGCTGCCAGCGGCGAGCTCGTCAGCCCCAACGAGAGAGCGCCCGGCGATGGCATCGGACTGCTGCCCGTGCGCCTCGACGGCGTGCGGCTCAATCCCGGCCTGGCTTTGGGCACGGCGGTGATCCACGAGCCCCGTGTGCTGATCAAGCAGGTAGTGGCCGAAGACCCGCAGGCGGAGTTGGAACGGCTGCGCGCGGCGGTCTCTTCGATGCAACTCGCCATCGACGCCTTGCTCGCCGAGAGCGACGTCGCCCGCGGCGGCGAGCATCGCGACATCCTCGAGACCTACCGCATGTTCGCCGCTGACCGCGGCTGGATCCAGCGGATCCGGGAGGCCGTGCGCAGCGGCCTGACCGCCGAAGCCGCGGTCCAGAAGGTGCAGGACGACACCCGGCAACGCATGAACCAGGCGAGCGACCCCTATATCCGCGAGCGGCTGATGGATCTGGAGGATCTCACCAACCGCCTGCTCCAGCACCTTGCGGGCAAGCCGATCTCGGCCTCGCTCTCGGAGCTGCCGGACGAGTTCGTGCTGGTGGCACGCTCGCTCGGACCCGCGGAGCTCCTGGACTACGACCGCCGCCGGCTGCGCGCCGTGGCGCTCGAGGAGGGCTCCGCCACCGCCCATGTCGCGATCGTCGCGCGCGCGCTCGATATCCCGATGGTCGGGCGGCTCAGGGGCGCGGTGAACCGGATCGAGACGGGCGACCTTCTGGTTGTGAACGGCGACGAGGCACAGGTGCTGGTGCGGCCGGGCGATGACATCCTGCAGGCGGTCGAACAGGCGATCAAAGTGCGGCTCGGCGAGCGCGCCCGCTACGCGGCGCTGCGCGCGCTCCCGGCGGCGACGCGGGACGGCGTCGCGGTCGAATTGCACCTTAACGCCGGCCTTACGCTCGACCTGCCCTACCTCGACGAGACCGGCGCCGCCGGCATCGGGCTCTTTCGCACCGAGTTGCCGTTCATGATCCGGAATGCGTTTCCGGGCGTCAAAGCGCAGGTCGAGCTCTATGCCCGCGTCCTCGAGCAAGCGCGCGAGCGGCCGGTCGTGTTCCGCACGCTCGACATCGGCGGCGACAAGCTGCTGCCCTACCTGCCCGAGACTGAGGACGAGAATCCCGCGATGGGCTGGCGGGCGCTCCGCATCTCGCTCGATCGTCCGGCGATGCTGCGCCAGCAGGTGCGCGCGCTGCTGCGCGCCAGCGCCGGGCTGCCGCTCCGCGTCATGTTCCCGATGGTCGCGGAAGTTGCGGAGTTCGAGGCCGCGCGCGCCATCCTGGAGACCGAGGTAGAACGCGAGCGCAAGCGCGGCGGCGGCGTCCCGAGCGCGGTGAAGGTCGGCGTGATGCTCGAGGTGCCGGCGCTGCTGTTCCAGCTGCCGATGCTGCTCTCACGGGTCGATTTCGTCTCCATCGGTACCAACGATCTCGCGCAGTTCCTGTTCGCGAGCGATCGAGGCAATCCCCGCCTCGCGGATCGCTACGACACGCTCGCGCCGGGGTTCCTGCGCGCCATCGCGGAAGTTGCGCGCGCGGCGCAGGAGCACGGCGTCGCGCTCAGCGTGTGCGGCGAGATGGCGGGCTCGCCGCTCGACGCCATGGCATTGGTCGGGTTGGGCCTGCGTGCGCTCTCCATGAACCCGGGAGGCATCGGCCCCGTAAAGGCGATGATCCGCAGCTTAACCCTCGCGCCCCTGCAGGAGTTTCTGGGCCACCACCTCGGCGCCTCCGATCACAGCCTGCGCGCCAAGCTGAAGGCCTTTGCCCGGGACCATGGGGTTGCGGTCTAGGCTGCCGTCGCTCAATCCCTGGGTCGGATTGCCGCATTGCCCGAGAAGATTTGCGCTCAAGGCCGCCGCGGGCGTTGCGATAAACCACTTTAACTGATAAAAATTCCGGCTCCGGCTGGGGCGGGAAACCCGGCCGACGAGGATCCAGGAAATACTACCTCGGGGGAGAGCGGAGAGGTTCGCGCGAATGGGGTTTCTTTCGCGGTTCAGTCGCGACGACGCTGACGATACCGAATTCGAGGACGAGTTTGATCTTAGTAACGCCGCGCTCAAGCGCTCGCACAGCGTTGGGGCGTTGCTGCGCCAGGCGCGCCAGGGCTTCGGGCGCGACGTCGGGCAGATCGGTGCCGCGCTCCGCATCCGGGCCTCCCACCTCCAGGCGATCGAAGACGGGCGCTACGAGGAGCTGCCGGGCGGCACCTACGCGATCGGCTTCATCCGCACCTATGCGGAGTATCTCGGTCTCGACGGTCCCGAGATGGTCCGCCGCTTCAAGCAAGAGATCGAGGGCCAGGAATTCAAGAATGACCTGAGCTTCCCGATGCCGGTGAGCGAGCGGAGCGTGCCGGGCAGCACCATCCTGCTGGGAGGCGTGATCATCGCCCTCTGCGGATACGGCATCTGGTACTACACGTCCTCCGGCGATCGCGGCCGGTCGGAGCAGGTTGCGGCCGTGCCGACGGCCTTGTTGGCTCCGCCTTCGGACGCCACGACCTCGGCGCCGCCGAGCGATGCCGCGGCGGCAGCGCCGGCAACCGTGGCGGCGGCGAGCGCAGCGCCGGCCGCTCAACCGACGGCACCTGCCGCACCTGCAGCGCTTCCGCAATCGGCGTCTGAGAGCGCTGTTTCTCAATCGATCCTGTTGGCCCAGGCGAGGACCCCGGCGCCGCAACCGCAACCGCGCGGTCTGCCGCCGCCGGCTCCCGACAGCCAAATGGCGAGCCTGCCCTCCGCCACCGCCGCCGCGCCGCCGGCCCCGCCCGTCGATCCCGCGCATCTCTTCGGTGAAACCAAGGGCCCTTATCGCATCGGATTGCGGGCGACCGCGGATTGCTGGCTGGAGGTTCGCGATGGCGACAACACGTTGTTCAAGCGCATGCTGCGCACGGGAGACGTGTATCGGATGCCGGATAAGGCCGGGTTGACGATGCGGGTTGGGAATGCCAAAGGGGTCGAAGTGTCGGTCGACGGCAAGCCCCTGCCGGCCCTGCAGGTGGTTGATTTGCTTCGCAAGACGGTTGCCATTGACCCCCGCGAGATCTTGGCTGCTGGCTCCAGCGCCAAGGGCGTCCAATAGGGTTCGGCGCTCAGCTCTCGCTTTTTGCCGCCGTCGTTGAAACGCGCTATAAGGCGGCGCATATCGGTCCCCCTAAGCCGGTGCCGGACGAGCCTCCAGCGAGGAGCAGTTCCCCATGACGGTGCGAGCCTATCGAGAGATTCTACGACGGAAGAGCCGCCAGATCCGGGTGGGGAAGGTTCTGGTCGGCGGCGATGCGCCGATTACCGTCCAGTCCATGACCAACACGCTTACGACGGACGCCGAGGCGACGGTACGCCAGATCGACGCACTTACCCGCGCGGGCGCCGATATCGTCCGCGTCTCCTGTCCGGACGAGGGCTCGACTGCCGCGCTCAAGGAGATCGTGCGCCGCTCGGAGGTGCCGATCGTCGCCGACATCCACTTCCACTATAAGCGCGCGATCGAGGCCGCCGAGGCGGGTGCCGCGTGCCTCCGCATCAATCCCGGCAATATCGGCTCGTCCGAGCGGGTGCGCGAGGTGGTGAAGGCCGCCAAGGATCACGGCTGCTCCATGCGGATCGGGGTGAACGCCGGATCGCTCGAGCGGGATCTGCTGGAGCGCTATGGCGAGCCTTGTCCCGAGGCGATGGTGGAGAGCGCGCTCACGCATGCGAAAATCCTCGAGGACAACGATTTCTTCGAGTTCAAGATCTCCTGCAAGGCCTCCGATGTGTTCCTGGCGGTGGCCGCTTATCAGCAACTCGCGGAGGCCTGCGACTATCCGCTGCACCTCGGCATCACCGAGGCGGGCGGTCTCGTGGGCGGCACGGTGAAATCGTCGGTCGGCCTCGGCATGCTGCTGTGGGGCGGCCTCGGCGACACCATCCGGGTTTCGCTCTCCGCGGACCCGGTCGAGGAAATCAAGGTCGGGTACGAGATCCTGAAGTCCCTGCAGCTACGCCGGCGCGGCGTCACCGTCATCGCGTGCCCGTCCTGCGCGCGCCAGCAGTTCAACGTCATCGGGACCGTGGCGGCGCTCGAGGAGCGCCTCGCTCACATCACGACCCCGATCACGCTCTCCGTCATCGGGTGTGTCGTCAATGGGCCCGGCGAGGCACGCGAGACTGACGTCGGATTCACGGGCGGGGGCAATGGCACGCATCAGGTCTACGTCGCCGGCGTGCCCCATCACCGCCTTAAGGACGCCGACATCGTCGAGCACTTGGCCCAGCTCGTCGAGGCAAAGGTCAAGGAGATCGAGGCCAGCAAGGCCGCCGCCGAGGCACCGTCGCAGGCCGCGCAGTAGCGCCGCCTGCTCGATCGCATCTGATGCCCACACTGCAGCCGGTCCGCGGCACACAGGATCTTCTGCCCGCCGAGCAAAGCCGGCATCGCCGCGTCATTGAAACTGCGCGGCTGATCGCCGAGCGCTACGGCTATCAGGAGATCGCCACGCCGATCTTCGAGTTCACCGAGGTATTCTCGCGTCCGATCGGCGAGACCACGGATATCGTGGTCAAGGAGATGTACACCTTTCGCGACCGCAGCGGCGACGAGATCACGCTGCGGCCGGAATACACAGCCGGCATCTGCCGCGCTATCATCTCCAACGGCCTTACTCAAAGCCTGCCGCTGAAGTTTTTCGCGAGCGGGCCGATGTTCCGCCACGAGCGCCCTCAGAAAGGCCGCTTCCGCCAGTTCCACCAGATCGACGTGGAACTCATCGGCGTGCCGCAGCCGCAAGCGGACGTGGAGGTGATCGAGCTGGGTGCGGAGGTCCTGCGCGAGCTCGGCATCCTCGATCGCACCGTCTTGGAGCTCAACACGCTCGGCGACACCGAGAGCCGGCGCGCCTATCGCGACGCGCTCATCGACTATTTCAGCAAGCATCAGGCGGATCTTTCCGAGGATAGCCGCCGGCGCCTCGAGGTGAATCCGCTCCGTATCCTCGATTCCAAGGACGAGGGCGACCGGCGAATCTCCGCGGGAGTCCCGAGCTTCGATCAGTACCTCAACGACGAGAGCAGAAAGTTCTTCTCCCAGGTCCGCGCCGGCCTCGATCACCTCGGTATCGCCTATCAGCTAAGCCCGCGGCTGGTGCGCGGCCTCGACTACTACTGCCACACCGCCTTCGAGTTCGTGACCGAGCATCTGGGCGCGCAGGGCACGGTCCTGGGCGGCGGGCGCTACGACGGGCTGATGGCGCTGATGGGCGGACCGGACACCCCTGGGGTGGGCTGGGCTGCCGGTATCGAGCGGCTGGCGATGCTGACGGGGGAGCCGCCCTCGGAACACCGCCCGGTCGCCGTGGTACCGGTAGGGGAGAAAGGCGAGACGGCGGCGCCGCGGATCGCGCGAGACCTGCGCCGGGCCGGGTTCCATGTCGACCTCGGCTATGCCGGGAACGTGAGCCGGCGCATGAAACGCGCGAACAAGATCCATGCCCACGTCGCGGTCCTGATCGGCGAGGACGAACTCGCCCGCGCGGTCGCGACCGTGCGCGACCTCGACGGGGGCAGCCAATCCGAGGTGCCACTCTCGCAGCTTGCAGAGCGCCTCGCGCCCTATCGCTAGGGGTCATTCCGCCATGCCCGGCGAAACAGCCGGGACGGGCGGGAGACTGCTCGTCGTCGGCGCCGATCACCGAACCGCACCGACGGCGTGGCGCGACCAGTTCGCGCTCATCGAGGCGAATCTTGCGTCCGAGCTGGACCGGCTCCGAGCAAAGGGGTTCCGTGATCTGACGCTGCTCGCGACCTGCGAGCGCGTCGAGCTCATCACCTTGGGTGCCGAGACAGAGCCGATACGGCGGACCTTCGCGGTGCATCTTGCCGAACGGTTGGGCGCCTCGCCCGACCAATTGGCGTCCGCGCTCTACGTGCATGAAGGCGCGCCGGCATTGCGCCATCTTTTCGCGGTGGCGAGCTCGCTCGAGAGCCTTGTTCCGGGGGAGCCGCACATTCTGGGCCAACTCCGTGCCGCTCACCGGATCGCCAGCGAGGCGGGCCTGGTAGGCGGTGGCCTCGAGGCTGCCTTGCAAGGGGCGTTTGCCGCGGCACGCCGTGTGCGGCGCGAGACGCGGATCGGCGAGCGCCCCGGCTCCCTCGCGGCCGCCGCGGTCGAGTTGGCGCGCGAGATCCACGGCGATCTCGACCGCGCCGTCGGCCTATTGGTCGGGACCGGCGAGATGGGCGAGCTGATGCTGGATCAACTCCGGCGCGCGGGCCTTGGCAGGGCGATCGTGTCGGGCGCGCCACCGGCGGCGGAATTCGTCGCCGCGCGGCTATCCTGTCCTTGGGTGCCGTTCCCGCCGTCGGAGACCTTGCTGGCAGAGGGCGATATCCTCGTCGCGGCGACGGCTGGCGGGTCTCGGATGCTGTCCGCCAGCACCATGGCGGCCGTGCTCCGCCAGCGGCGCCGGCGGCCGGTCTTCGTGATCGACGCGGCGATCCCGCCGTCTGTCGAGCCCGCCGTCAACGATCTCGATGGCGCTTTCGTCTACACCCTGGACGACCTTGAGCGCGCGGCGACCGCCAGACAAACCGCGCGCGAGACGGCGGCGGCGGCTTGGGCCGTACTGGACGACGAGCTTGCCGCCTTCAATCGGCGCCAGGCGGAGCGGGCGGCGGTGCCGGCGGTGACGGCGCTCCGGAGCCATTTCGAAGCCGTTCGGGCAGCCCTGCTGCGCGACCAACCCGGACTTGACGCGGAGGCGGCGACCCGGCTTCTCGTCAATCGCCTGTTGCACGCGCCGTCGGAGGTGCTGCGCGGTCTGGCCTCGTCCGCTGGCGATGCCACCGAGGCCGAGGCGCTGGCGCGGCGCCTGTTCCGCCTCGACCGCGACGAAGGAGATGAAGGACCGTGACGTCGCTCGCCTCACTCGATGCCAAACTCGACCGGGTGGTGCGGCGCCACGCGGAGCTCGCGGACACGCTGGCGCGGCCCGGCACGGCAGCCGGCGAATTCGGCAAGCTCTCCAAGGAGTACAGCGACCTCACGCCGATGGTCGAGGCGATCGCCGAGCTGCGCAACGCGCAGCGCGAGCTCGCGGATCTCGAGCAGCTCCAGGCCGGTGAAAGCGACGCCGAACTGCGCGCGCTCGCCGAGGCGGAGATGCCCGCGCTGCAGCGCCGCATCCCCGAGATCGAGCAGCGGATCAAGGTGATGCTGCTGCCGAAGGACGAGGCTGACGAGCGCAACGCCATCCTGGAGGTGCGCGCCGGTACCGGCGGCGAGGAAGCGGCGTTGTTCGCTGCCGTGCTGCTCCGCATGTATCAGCGCTACGCGGGAATTCGGGGTTGGCGATTCGAAATGCTCGACGTCTCCGAGACGGGTCTCGGCGGGATCAAGGAGGCGAGCGCCGAGGTCACGGGCCGCAACGTGTTCGAACGGCTCAAGTTCGAATCGGGCGTGCATCGCGTGCAGCGCGTGCCCGAGACGGAGGCCTCCGGCCGCATCCACACCTCCGCGGCAACCGTCGCCGTGCTGCCGGAAGCCGAGGAAGTCGATATCCACGTCGACGAGAAGGACCTTCGCATCGACGTATTCCGCTCGAGCGGTCCCGGCGGCCAATCCGTCAACACGACGGACAGCGCCGTGCGGATCACGCACATTCCGACCGGAATTGTGGTGAGCCAGCAGGACGAGAAGTCGCAGCACAAGAACAAGGCCAAGGCGTTGAAGGTGCTCCGCGCTCGCCTGTATGAGCGCGAGCGCCAGGCGCGCGAGGCCGCGCGTGCCGCCGAGCGCAAGAGCCAGGTCGGCACCGGCGACCGGTCGGAGCGCATCCGCACGTATAATTTCCCGCAGGGCCGGGTCACGGACCACCGCATCAATATGACGCTTTACAAAATCGACAAGGTCGTGAACGGCGAGGCACTCGACGAGATCATTGATGCGCTGCTGGCGGAGGACCAGGCGGCAAAGCTGGCGGAGGTGCAATGAGCGTCGCGGTCGAGATCACCGTGAAGTCCGTGCTGGCGGACGCGGCCGCGCGCCTGAGCGCCGCCGGCATAACGGACGCGCGCCGCGAGGCGCGCCTTCTGCTTGCGGCGGCGCTCGGTTGGGATGCGGCGCGGGTGCTAGGATTCCCGGAAATCGAGCTGACGGCGGCCTCAAGCCAGCGGCTTGAGGCCTTGCTCGCACGCCGAAGCGCGCGCG
>DATNIT010000168.1:0-5047 GCA_035604335.1 Allostellaceae bacterium
AAAGAGCGGCAACGCCCATCAGCGGAGGTCCATGACCATGCGGTACCTGCACACTATGCTGCGCGTACGCGATCTCGACGCGGCGCTCGACTTCTATTGCAACAAGCTCGGCCTCAACGAGATGCGCCGCCGGGTTGACGAAAAGAATAAGTACACGCTGGTGTTCCTGGCGGCGCCGGGGGACGCCGACCTCGTGGCCAAGGGACCGGCCGGCCGCTCGGCCCCGTTGGTCGAGCTTACCTACAATTGGAACACGGAGGATTACGGCGAAGCGCGCTACTTCGGCCACCTCGCCTACGAGGTCGACGACATTTATGCGCTGTGCGAGCGGATGATGAAGGCGGGCGTCACCATCAACCGGCCGCCGCGCGACGGCATGATGGCGTTCGTGCGCTCGCCTGACAGGCATTCGATCGAATTGCTGCAGAAAGGCGCGGCGCTGCCGCCGAAGGAGCCCTGGATGTCGATGCCCAATACCGGGCACTGGTGACGGCCTAACCTCTAGGGCCTTCAAGTCCACCGCACGATCGGTTGCTTGCCGATCGAGCATGATCCGGAAAAGTGGAAACCGGTTTTCCGAAAAGATCATGCTCCATCAAAACATTAGAGCGCAATCGCTTCGATTGCGCTCTAAGCCAAACCTCTTTATATGTCGCGCGCTTCCCACAGCGCCATTCGCGCGTGGTCCGCGCCCTTCGTCTAGCGGTCCAGGACATCGCCCTTTCACGGCGGTAACACGGGTTCGAGTCCCGTAGGGCGCGCCAATACTCAAGACGCGCGCAGCGTTTGATGTTCGCATCTTCAAAATCGTCGGCTACGGATCGATCGGCACGCCGCGATTGAGCAAGGCCTGCGGATCCAAGGTCGCCTTCGCCGCCTTCAGCGCCGCGGCGAACAACGGCCGGCGCTGGCGATCATACCACGGCCGATGCGCTCCTCCTGCCGCGTTGATCTCGATCAATGAATCTTGCTGGAGCGGTCATACGCTGCTAGCGAGAGGAACCCTATGTCGGTCAATCTGATCGAGATTAGCCCCGCAGCATATCGGCTTCTCGTAAACCAACTGCTGCACCATCCGCTAGTCTCCAATCTGAGATGGCTGGTGCCCGCATCACGGCAAAACCGCCGGCACATGCCCCCTGGCTGACGATAGGCAATTTGACGATGGACCGAGCGTCGCATGCTTGCCGCGCCGTGCCGGACGGTCAATCAGACACCGAGCGTGGCACGATGTGGCTACACGGCGATCTCTCGCTGGATCCGGGAGCCGGCGCGGCTGTGCCGCCCAAGATTTCCGCCGGCCGGCGCCCGTTGCTGGAACTCATCGATGTCGCAGTGCAATTCGACGGCATCGTCGCCCTCGACGGGGTGACCTTTTCGGTCGACGAACAGCAGATCTGCGGGCTGATCGGACCCAACGGTTCAGGCAAGACCACACTCTTCAACTGCATCAGTCGGATCCATCCTTGTGGACGCGGCGATCTCAGATTTGCGGGAAAGTCGCTGCTGCGCGAGCCGCGCCACGCCATCGCCGCACTCGGGATCGGACGCACCTTTCAAGACCTCGGGCTGTTTCGCACCATGTCGGTGCTGCAGAACATCCTGCTTGGCGGCCATTGCCGCACGCGGACGGGGTTCGTTGAGAATGCGCTGCGGCTGCCAGCGGTGCGCAGCGAGGAGAACATGCTCCACGACCGCGTGGGCTGGCTTTTGGATTTCCTCGACCTGCGCACCATCGCGGATATTTCAGTCCATGATCTCCCGCGCGGCATGCAGAAACGGGTAGAACTGGCGCGGGCTCTGGCATCCGCGCCGAAGCTTTTGCTCCTCGACGAGCCGGCAGCGAGTCTCAACACAGCCGAGATCGACGAGTTGCGCCGACGAATTATCGAGGTCCGCGAGCAGCTCGGCGTGACCGTGCTGCTGATCGAGCATCAAATGGACCTCGTGATGCGTGTCTGCGACAAGGTTGTCGCTCTCAATTTTGGCCGGAAAATCGCCGATGGGACCCCGGCGGAGGTGAGGAACGAGCCCGAGGTCGTCCGAGCCTATCTCGGGGAGGACGGTTATGACCTTGCTGCTCGAAGCTAGCGATCTACGAGCTTTCTACGGCTCCGCCGAGGTGCTCCACCAGTTGGCTTTCAGCGTCGGCGAGGGCACCATCACCGCACTGCTGGGCGCGAACGGCGCCGGAAAGACGACCACGCTGCGGGCGATCTGCGGGCTGGTGCGCAGTTCCGGTGAGGTGCGCTTTGCCGGCACCCCTATCGGCGGCAGGGCGACCGAAGACATCGTTCGCCTGGGGATCGCTCACGTGCCCGAAGGCCGCGGGACCTTCCTCAGCTTCACGGTCGAGGAGAATCTGCAGCTCGGCGCCCATGTCAGACGTGACAAGAGCCAGCGGCGTTCCGATGTCGACCGACTGTACGGCTATTTTCCCATCCTCGCCGAGCGACGGCGCCAACAGGCCGGTACATTGTCGGGAGGGGAACAACAGATGCTGGCGCTGTCGCGGGCGCTCATGTCACGGCCGCGGCTGCTGCTGCTCGATGAGCCGTCGTTAGGGCTCGCGCCGATCGTGGTGCAGGAGATTTTCCGCATCATGCGCCGCATCAATGCCGAAGAAGGCATGAGCATCCTCTTGGTGGAGCAGAACGTCAACCTTGCGCTGGGACTCTCCGATCACGCCTACCTTCTCGAGACTGGCCGCCTCGCGCTCTCCGGACCCAGCAAGGAGCTGCGGAAGCACGAGGCGGTACGCCGGTCGTATTTGGGCTACTGAAGCGGGTCAACCATGAATGGCCTCTTGCATCAGGTGTTTTCCGGCCTCGCGACCGGTGGAATCTACGCGAGCCTCGCGCTCGCTCTCGTCATGATCTACCGAGCAACCGAGCTCGTGAATTTTGCGCAGGGCGAGATGGCGATGTTTTCGACGTACCTGGCCTGGTCGATGATCAATGCCGGACTTCCCTACTGGCCGGCATTCTTGTTGACGATCGGCGTATCGTTCCTGGCCGCAGCCGTCATTCAGCTTGCCATCATCCGGCCGCTCGCAAACGCTCCCATTCTCGCCTCCGTCATCGTCTTCATCGGCCTGCTTCTAGTATTCAACAGCATCGCCGGTTGGATATTCAGCTACACCATCAAGACCTTTCCCAGCCCGTTTCCGAGCGAGCCGCTCTGGGCGAACAGCTATATTTCGACCCACGAAGTCGGCGCGATCGGCGTCACCCTCGCCCTTCTCGCGATATTGTTTGCCTTTTTTCGCTGGACGGAACTCGGTCTCACCATGCGGGCGGCTGCCGAGAACCCGGTGTCGAGTCGATTGGTCGGCATCCGCGTCGCTCGCATGGTAGCGCTCGGCTGGGGGCTTGCAGCAGCGCTTGGCGCCGTCGCAGGTATGATGGTGGCGCCAATTATCTTCCTCGACCCCAATATGATGTCGGGCGTGCTGCTCTATGCCTTTGCGGCGGCGCTCCTCGGCGGCATCGACAATCCCTGGGGCGCAGTGTTGGGCGGATTCAGCCTGGGCATCGTGGAGAACTTGCTTGGCGCTTATCTGATCGGCACAGAGCTGAAGATGACGGTGGCGTTGGCGATCATCGTTCTGGTCCTGGTTGTCAAACCGTCCGGCGTGTTCGGCCGGACCGTGCTCACGCGGGTGTAGCGATGGCATTCGGCAACACCATGCGGCACATTCCGGCCACCCGCCCGGTCGTGTTCCACGCCCGACTGATCATCGGCGTTTTGCTGCTGCTCGTTGTCGCCATTGCGCTGCCGTTTGTTGCGAGCGGCTACTTGGTGTTTCAACTAACCCTCACCTTGGTTTACGCGATTGCAATTCTTGGGCTGAACATGCTCACCGGCTACAGCGGGCAGATCTCTCTGGGCCATGGCGCATTTTATGCGATCGGCGCTTACACTACCGCAATTCTCATGACTCGGTTCGGCGTCGATTATTGGTGGACGATCCCGATCGCGGGACTGACCTGCTTGATTGTTGGCTTTCTGTTCGGACTGCCCGCATTGCGGCTCGAGGGCCTCTATCTCGCCCTTGCCACTTTCGCCCTTGCGGCCGCCACACCGCAGATCCTCAAATATAATGGGATCAGTGCTTGGACCGGCGGGGTGCAAGGCATCGTCATCATCAAGCCGGACCCGCCACATGGCTTGCCGGTCAACGCCGACCAGTGGCTCTATCTGTTTACGCTCGCCATCACCATCGCGATGTTCGTGCTCGCGTGGAACCTGTTACGCGGCCGGATTGGCCGCGCCATGATAGCGATCCGCGATCATCCAACCGCCGCCGCAGCGATGGGGGTCGACATCAGCCTTTTCAAGTCGCTGATGTTCGGCGTGAGCGCGCTCTATACGGGGATCGCCGGCTCGCTGGGCGCGATCGCCGTCCAGTTCGTTTCACCCGACGCCTTCAACATTTTGCTGTCGATCAGCCTCTTGCTTGGGGTCGTGGTGGGGGGTCTCGGTTCGATCCCGGGAGTGATTTTTGGCGCGCTGTTCATCGAGTTCGTGCCGGATTTCGCCGGCCAAGTCTCGAAGGCGGCGCCCTGGGCGGTCTACGGCCTGCTGCTGATCGCCTGCATGTACGTCGCGCCGTCGGGAATGGCCGGCCTCGCCCGACAGACGCTCGCGTCCATTCGCAAAGCGGGCCGAGCGTGGCCGCTGGCCTGACCGAGGCGGGCGGAAAACGGCGCGCGGCTGGCCCGGTGCGGCGCTGGCGCAAGTGACAGAATTGATCCACCTCAATGCGGTTCAACGGCTTTTCTGTTAGCTGGACCCAAGAGAATTCCAAAATTTCCGAAATAATGGAGGCGATCATGCTGCGTTGGCTCAAAATTTCAGTGCTGGCCGCGGCGACCATAGCGATCGGGGCGGTCGGTTCGGCTGCGGCCCAAAAAAAATACGATCCGGGTGCAAGCGATACCGAGATCAAGGTCGGCAACATCATGCCCTATAGCGGCCCGGCCTCCGCTTACGCCGTGATCGGCACGTCCGAAGCGTCCTATTTCCAGATGATCAACGACCAGGG
>DATNIT010000169.1:0-7059 GCA_035604335.1 Allostellaceae bacterium
ACCGCGGTCGACCCGCGCGGCATTCAGCTCGACCGCACCGTCTTCTACGTCATGGGCGGCGGCCAGCCCGGCGACAGCGGCACACTCACGCTCGCCGGAGGCAGCGTGGTGCGCATCGCCGACACGCGCAAGGGCGACGGGCAGGGCGAGATCCTTCATGTCCCCGAGGCCGGGCAGCCGGTGCCCCAGCCCGGCGACAAGGTAGTGGCCGAGATCGATTGGCAGCGCCGCCACCGCCACATGCGCATCCACACCTCGCTCCATCTCCTCTGCGCGGTCATTCCCGCCGGCGTCACCGGCGGTCAGATCGGCGACGGCAAGGGAAGGCTCGACTTCGACACCCAGGATACGCTCGACAAGGACGCGATCGCCGAGCAGGTCAACAAGCTGATCGCGGAGGACCACGCGGTCGGCGTGCGCTGGATCACCGACGGGGAGCTCGCGGCCAAGCCCGATCTCGTGCGCACCATGTCGGTCAAGCCGCCCTCGGGCCAGGGGCGCGTGCGCCTGCTCGACATCGAGGGGGTCGATTTGCAGCCCTGCGGCGGCACGCATGTCGCGCGCACGGGCGAGATCGGACGCGTGGTCATCACCAAGATCGAGAGCAAGGGCAAGCACAACCGCCGCGTCAACATCGCGTTCGACGAGTAGGGCTCGCTGAAAAATAAGTGAATCGTTTTGTTGTCGTCATGCCCGCGAAAGCGGGCATCCAGGGCCAGCAGGGCGGCGCGCTGTGTGAGACTTCTGGACACCCGCTTTCGCGGGTGTGACGACAGTCGGAAAGAGCATGTAGCGCTTGTTTCCCAACGACTCCTAAGACTGCCGAGGTCCCAATGCGCATCGCGCTTTACCAGATCGACGCCTTCACCAAGCACCCCTTCGGCGGCAATCCGGCCGCCGTGTGTCCGCTCGAGAGCTGGCTCGACGACGCGACGATGCAGGCGATCGCCGCCGAGAACAATCTCTCCGAGACCGCCTTCTTCGTGAAGCGCGGCGAGGAGTTCGAGATCCGCTGGTTCACGCCGGTCGCCGAGATCGACCTCGCCGGCCATCCCACCCTCGCCACGGCCTACGTCATCCTCGAGATCCTCGAGCCGCGGCGCGAGCGCGTGCGCTTCCAGACGCGCGAGTCCGGCGTGCTCACCGTGAGCCGTGCCGAGGGCAGGCTCGCGATGGATTTTCCCGCGCGCCCGCCGGGCCCCAAGCCCGCGCTCGGCGACGCGGCGGCGGCGTTGCGCGCCAAGCCGATCGAGGTGCTCGCCGCGCGCGATGGCTTCGCCGTCTTCAAAAGCGAGGCGGAAGTCAAGGCGCTCGAGCCCGACTTCGCCAAGGTGGCCAAGCTCGACTGCATGGGCCTGATCGCGACGGCACCGGGCACCCCCGGCAGCGGCGTCGATTTCGTCTCCCGCTTCTTCGCTCCCAAGCACAACATCAACGAGGACCCCGTGACGGGCTCGGCGCACGCCACACTCATCCCCTATTGGGCGAGGAAGTTCGGCAAGAAGCAGCTCTTCGCGCGCCAGGTCTCGAAGCGCGGCGGCGAGCTCTGGTGCGAGGACCGCGGCGAGCGTGTCGAGATCGCGGGGGAGTGCGCGCGCTTCATGGCAGGCACGATCACGCTGTGAGAGCGGCGGCGACGATGACGGTGACGATCGAGGACGCGCGCGGGCCCGACGACATGGCGGCGGTGCGCGAGCTTTTCCGCGAATATGCGCGCTGGCTCGGCTTCAGCCTCGCCTACCAGGGCTTCGAGGAGGAGCTCGCCGGACTCCCCGGCAAATACGCGCAGCCGGCGGGACGGCTCCTCCTCGCGCGCGCCGGCGAGGCGGTTGCCGGCGTGGTGGCGCTGCGCCCGCTCGCGGCCGGCATTTGCGAGATGAAGCGGCTTTACGTACGCCCCGCCTTCCGCGGCGAGCGCATCGGCGAGGCGCTCATCGAGCGCGTCATCGCGGACGCGCGGACGATCGGCTACCGCGCAATGCGCCTCGACACCGTCGTCGGGAAAATGCCCGCCGCCGTGGCGCTCTACCGCGCGCGCGGCTTCGTCGACATCCCGGCCTATTACGCGAGCCCGATTCCGGGCACGGCGTACATGGAGCTGAGCCTCGATTGAGCGGCCGCCTGGCACTCCATTGTGGGGGCCGAACCGATTTGCTACCTTCTCCCGCAACGCATGCCGATCAATTCCATCCCAGGGGAGGAAACGGCCATGACCAGGATGTCGTTCACGGCAAGAGCGGCGGCGGCGCTAATGGCGGGATTGCTATTTTCCGTGCTCGCCGCGAGCGGAGCGGCGGTTGCGCAAGCGGCCGAAGTCAAAGTGCTGACCTCCGTGGCGCTCACCTCAGCACTCGACGAGCTTGCTCCGCAATTCGAGCACGCGACCGGGAACAAGCTCAATATCGGCTACAGCCTCATCGCCGACATCAGAAAGCGCATGCTCGCGGGCGAGGCCGCCGACGTGATCATTCTGTCGCGGCCGGTGATGGACGAGCTCGAGAAGCAGAGCAAGTTCGCACCCGGCGCCATAGTAAATGTCGCGGGCACGGCGGTGGCGCTGGCGGTGCGGGCGGGGGCCCCGAAGCCGGACATCAGCTCCGTCGATGCGCTCAAGCGTACCCTGCTCGCCGCCAAATCGATCGTCTATGCGGATCCGGCAAAAGGCGGGGCGAGCGGGGTCTATTTCGCGCATGTCCTCGACCGCCTCGGAATCGCCGAGCAGGTGAAGTCCAAGACCGTCCTGGTGCCGGGTGCGCAGGCCGCCGATACCGTGGCCAAGGGCGAAGCCGAGATCGGCATCGGACAGACTTCGGAGATCGTTCCCGTGGCGGGTGCCGAACTGGTGGGCCCGCTGCCGGGTGAGCTCGGGAGCGTGACACTTTTCTCCGCGGCGATCGGGGCCGGCACCAAGGTGCCTGAGGAGGCGAAGTCGCTCATCCGCTTCCTCACCGGGCCCACCGCGGCACCCGTGTTCAAAGCGAAAGGCTTCCAGCCGGGGTGACGCCGATGTCGTGCCGGATTCTTGGGTGACGCAGGCTGCCGCCTCGCGGGATCGCTCCGTCTCTGCTCGAAACGGGGGTTCAAGCTCCGTTCATTGGGGTCGGCCGGACGATTGGGACGCGCGCACCAAAGGTCGGGAATGACCCTAAGCGGACTCCCCGACCGTCGACATCAGGTTGTTGTGGAAGCCTAAAATGGGGGGCACGCACCCATTTCAATTTACTCTTCCGGCCGGCCGCGTAGAACGACAGCTCCAGGAGTTCGAATCGCCCCCGGCGCCTCAAATTCGGAATAGCTGCCACATCCAGGGCTTGCCTCAGGCTCCGCGGGACGAAACTGGGCACCCTGCGGGCGCAAGACGCCTATGGTCGTTTGAGCTCGAAAGTGGTTAGGTAAGGCGTACACTGTCTGCCAGCTCTCGCGGAGGCAAGCCGTGGTCGGTGAGCGGGTGGAGCGACGCCTTACAGCCATTCTCGCGGCCGATGTCGCCGGCTATAGCCGGTTGATGGGCGCCGACGAGGAGGGCACGCTTGCCCAGTTGAAGGCGCATCAGCGCGGCCTCGTCGATCCCAAGATCAGCGAACACCGCGGGCGGATCGTGAAGACCACCGGCGACGGCATGCTGATCGAGTTTCCCTCCGTCGTCGATGCGGTGCGCTGCGCCGTCGAGGTCCAGGAAGGTATGGTCATCCGTAACGCCGACGTACCGAAGGACCGTCGGATCGAGTTCCGGGTCGGCATCAATCTCGGGGACATTATCGTCGATGGCGATGACATCCATGGCGATGGCGTCAATATCGCGGCCCGGCTGGAAGGGTTGGCGCAACCTGGTGGCATCTGCATATCGCAGACCGTCCTCAACCATGCGCACGGCAAGGTGCCGCTCGAAGCCGAGGACGCGGGTGTGCAGGCGCTAAAGAACATCGACCGGCCCGTCCATGTCTATCGCGTCATATTGGGGCCAACCGCGCGGCGTGCCGCATCTCCGGAGTCGGCCTTACCCCTGCCCGAGAAGCCGTCGATCGCCGTGCTCCCCTTCGTCAACATGAGTGGCGATCCCGAGCAGGAGTTCTTCGCCGACGGCCTCACCGAGGACATCATCACCGAGCTGTCCCGTTTCCACGACCTGCTCGTCATCTCCCGCAACTCGGCTTTCGTACACAAGGGAAAGACGGTCAGGGTCCAGGACGTTGCGCGCGAGTTCGGCGTCCACTACGTCGTGGAGGGGAGCGTGCGCAAGGCGGGCGGCCGCGTCCGCGTCACGGTGCAGCTGATCGACGCCGAGGCCGATCGGCACATCTGGGCCGAGCGCTACGACCGCAAGCTCGAGGACATCTTCGCCGTCCAGGACGAGGTGACCGCGGCGATCGTCGCCACGCTGCCCGGCCGCGTCGAGGCCGCCACGCACGACCGCGCGAAGCGCAAGACGACCGGCAACATGGCGGCCTATGAGTGCGTGCTCGCTGCCAAGGTGCTGCACCACCGCTCGGTCCGGGAGGACAACGCCGAGGCGCAGCGCCTGCTCGACCGTGCGCTTGCACTCGACCCGAACTATGCCCACGCTCACGCCTGGAAGGCATGCGTGCTGGGCCAGGCGTGGATCCATGGATGGTGCGCGGAGCGCGACGCGACCTTCCAGGGGCTGGCCGAGGAGTTGGAGATCGCTCTGGCGCTCGACGACAACGACAGCGACGTGCACCGCATCCTCGCCGCCGTGAACCTGTTGCACGACAACCACGACAAGGCCGCGTACCATCAGGAGCGGGCGCTCGCGCTCAATCCCAACTACGACCTCGTCGTGGTGCAGCAGGGCGAGCTTCTTACGTGGCTCGGACGGCCGGAGGAGGGCATTGACTGGATCAAGAAGGCGATGCGCCTCAACCCGTACCACCCCGAGCGCTTCTGGAATCACCTGGGCCGGGCGTATTTTGTGGCGCGTCGCTACGCCGAAGCGGTCGAGGCTTTCAGTCGCATCGCCAAGCCGGATCACACGCATCACGCATTTCTCGCGGCCTCCTTGGCTCAGATGGGCGACCAGACCACCGCGGCGGCCCACGCCCAGGCGGTGTTGAAACGAGAACCCACATTCTCCGTGCAAAGTTATCTGGCAACGTTGCATTACAAGCGCGACAGCGACCGTGTGCACCATCGCGAAGGCCTATGCAAGGCCGGGCTGCCGGAGTGATCGGCACCTGATGCAAGGCTAGGTAAAGAAACACCACGCCGTTAGTCGCTCAATTCGTCCACCCGACCTGACCTGCATTATTCGGTGCGCCCCGACGGCGCGAGACACCAGTGGAGGAAGACGCCACCCGGAGAGTTGTCGGTAAGGTCCGGTAGCTGACGAGCTGCTTAGTGGGGCGACCTGCCGGGCCGATGCCTCGTGACAAAGGCCGCGTTGGGCGGTTGAGCGATCCGGCGGGCCGCTTATCCACACCTCCTACACCACTCGAAGGGACGTGACCGGCTTTGGTGCATGGCAGCCCCCACGGCCGGGAGTTTGGTCTTGCCAGTGCCGGTCCATTGCCTCAATCTCAGCTCAACAAGCCGCCCATCGGGTGGGTGTTAGCGGAGGCGCTTGCCCGATTATGAGGTTCGACCGCGACCATCCTCTTGGGAGAGCCTGTCATGACCGATAAGACCATCAATGGCGGTTGCTTCTGCGGTGAGGTGCAGATTTCGGTGACTGGCCGCTCCGAGGCCATGGGCTATTGCCATTGCGAATCCTGCCGGTCCTGGGCCGCGGCGCCCGTCAATGGATTCACCTTGTGGAAGCCCGAAAAGGTAAAGGTAACCAAGGGAGCCGAGAGCATCGGGACCTTTCACAAGACCGAGCGCAGCCATCGGCAGTTCTGCCGGATCTGCGGCGGTCATCTGATGACGATGCATCCCGGCTGGAACCTGATTGACGTCTATGCCGCCATCATTCCCGATCTGGCCTTCCAGCCCCAGGTCCATGTTCACTACGCCGAGAAGGTGATGGCCATTCACGACGGGCTGCCGAAGATGAAGGATCTGCCGAAAGAGATGGGCGGCTCGGGCGACATCCTGCCGGAGTAGCGCCGGGGGCCGTTAGGTATCGCGTCCGGCGCCTGCGCCGCCTCCAGCTTGGGGGCGGGCCGCGCGCCGCCGCTGGGCAGGCGCAAGGTCAGCAACAGGGCACAGAGCATGACCAGCGCGCCGACGAAGAACGCCCAAATATGGGTAAGGGCCGTCCCGCGATAAGATTTAAAACTCGTCGATAGCCGGGAGGAGCGAACATGGTCGACGTAACCCTCGAGACGCTGGATGTCGGCAAGAAGGCATTCGATGCCGCCACGATCCGCGACTTGGGAGGGGCGTTGCGCGGCAAAATACTCGATCAAGGTTCGCCGGCGTATGACGAGGCGCGAACCATCTGGAACGCGATGATCGACCGGAAGCCCGGCCTCATCGTGCGCTGCCTGGGAGCCGCGGACGTCATTCATTGCGTCCGATTCGCCCGCGACAATGGATTGCTGGTCGCGGTTCGAGGCGGCGGTCACAATATCGCCGGTAGCGCGATCTGCGATGGCGGCGTCGTGATCGACCTGTCGCAGATGAAGTCGGTGCGGGTTGATCCGGCAGCGCAGCGAGCGTGGGTCGAGCCCGGCGCAACGCTCGCCGACCTCGACAAGGAGACACAGGCTTTTGGCCTCGCCGTACCCACGGGCATCAATTCGACCACTGGCGTCGCTGGGCTGACGCTCGGCGGCGGCTTCGGCTGGATCACGCGCAAATTCGGCTTGACCATTGACAACCTTCTTTCTGCCGACGTGGTCACGGCAGACGGCGAGCTGGTGCATGCGACCACGAAAGAAAACCCGGATCTGTTCTGGGCGCTCCGCGGCGGCGGCGGCAACTTCGGAGTGGTCACCGCGTTCGAGTTCCAGCTTCACAAGCTCGGACCACAGGTATTGGCCGGTCTGGTCGTGCATCCGTTCGACGACGCAGCCAAGCTCCTGAAAGAGTATCGCCGTCTCCTTGAATCGGCGCCGGACGAGCTCACATGCTGGGTCCTCATGCGCAAGGCCCCGCCGC
>DATNIT010000170.1:0-10261 GCA_035604335.1 Allostellaceae bacterium
TCACGATCGGCGCCGATCGTGACCCCTCAAAGGATCAGGAAAAGTTCAGCAAGTTCAGGACGTTCATCGTTGCTTTGGGCGGGGTCAATGTTCGGCGCGTTTTCACACTCATCCGCAGGAGAAGGCCTGCCGCCGCTACCGTGATCGAAGCCCTGAAGGTGGCTGAAACCCACGAATTCTGCTTTGAGCCGCCCGAGTTTATGGCTGAGCATGAAAACCTACAGCGTATGGCCTGCGCTCGCTCAGACGAGGAAGGTGAGCCGATCATTTAAGCCCGACAGCCTGCCGTATTTGGCCTAAGTCCTTGAACTGCAAAGAGTAGATAAAATTGGTTGCAGGTCCCCGATTTGAACCTACTCGCTCATCGCCGTCACGGGGCCAATCGCGGAGACCTTCGGGCGGCATCAGAGGAAACCTTTGCCGACCGTCGGTGCCGGGCAAATCGAGCGCGCGCCGCAACATGGCCGCGCGGCGCGTGACTGGCCCTGAGGGGTCGCAGTGGACCGCCAGCGAGCAACACTGTGATCGCGTGGGGCCTGTGAAAGCAATGGAATGATCCCGTATTCGCTTGATGCGGGACGCCACCAGAGCGTGCATGCAGCGTCGGCATTCCTGCCGGCTTCTGCAGGGAGAGCATCCATGGCAATACGCAAGCGTGGGGCAACAGCCAAGGCAGCCAAACCCGTTGCGTCCGAATCGAAACGCCCGACCAAACAGCAGCGGATGATCGACATGCTCCGCCGCCCGGAGGGCGCGACCATTCCGCAGCTGAGCAAGGCTTTCGGATGGGAGCCGCACACGGTGCGCGGTGCCATTTCCGGCGCGCTCAAGAAGAAGCTTGGACTTCGCGTGGTCTCGGAGAAAGCGGAACGGGGGCGGGTCTATCGCATCAACGAGGGCACGGCAAAGCGTGCCGCCTAATGCGCCGAGCGGCACGCGCGGAAGGGCTCGCCGAGGAGTTGAAGACTCTGACCGGGCTTAGCCGCGAAGACCTGATTGCACGATGGGTGGCGCTCTATGGCGGAGCGCCACCGCCTCGCACCTCCCGGAGCCTCATGATCCGAGCCGTGGCTTATAAGATGCAGGAACGCGTTTATGGCGGGTTGAGTGCCTCGACCCGGCGTGCGCTCGCCGACAAGAGTCCAACCGCTACGACGGTGGCGCCACCCGAGGCTCGTCCCGGCACGGTACTGTTACGGGAATGGCACGGCATTACCTATCAGGCCACCATCGTCGAAGGCGGTGTGCTCTATCGCGGCAAACGCCATCGCTCGCTGTCCGAGGTCGCGCGCCTCATAACCGGCAGCCGATGGTCCGGGCCGACCTTCTTCGGTCTGAAGCAGAAGGGACCGGCGCAGCGACATGACGCAACCTAAGGCGAGGGTTCGGCGATGCGCGGTCTACACCCGTAAATCGTCGGAGGAGGGGCTGGAGCAAGACTTCAACTCCCTCCATGCCCAGCGGGAGGCGTGCGAGGCTTATATAAGGAGCCAGCAGGGCGAAGGCTGGAAGCTGATCGAGACCGCCTATGACGATGGCGGCCTATCGGGTGGGACCATGGAGCGCCCAGCCCTGCGACAGCTCCTGGAGGACATCGCGCAGGGCCATGTCGACACCGTCGTCGTCTACAAAGTCGACCGGCTGACCCGCTCGCTGATGGACTTTGCCAAGATCGTCGAGCTATTCGACCGGCACGGCGTCTCCTTCGTCGCGGTCACCCAACATTTCAACACCACGACCTCGATGGGTCGTCTCACCCTCAACATCCTCCTCTCCTTCGCCCAGTTCGAGCGTGAGGTCACAGGCGAGCGGATTCGGGACAAGATCGCCGCCTCCAAGAAGAAGGGCATGTGGATGGGTGGCGTTACGCCGCTCGGCTACGAGGCCGAGAACCACAAGCTGATCGTGAAGCCGGATGAGGCGAGAACGGTACACCTTATATATAAGCGCTATCTCGAACAGGGCTCCGTTCGGCGCCTCAAAGAGGACCTCGATCGGGAAGGTATTCGCTCGAAGCTTAGGATCTACGAGGATGGCACTCGCGCTGGAGGACTGCCGTTCGGGCGAGGCGCGCTCTACGCGCTCCTTTCCAATCCCGTCTATATCGGCGAGATCCGCCACAAAGATCTCCGGCATCCAGGCTTGCACGAGCCGATCATCGACCACGATCTTTGGGACGCTGTCCAACGGCAGCTCTGCGACCAGGGGTCGAGCCGCCGCGCGCGGACTGGCAAGGTCGTGCCCAGTCCGCTTATGGGGAAGCTCTTCGATGACGCGGGGAACAGGCTTTCGCCAAGCCATGCTCTGAAGGACGGACGGCGCTATCGTTATTACATCACACGCGGGTTGGGGACCGGAACCTCCGAGAAGCCGGGCTGGCGCCTGCCCGCGCCGCAGATCGAAAAGATCGTCGCCGCCGAATCCGCCACCATGCTTGCAGATCGGGCCGCGATCGGCACGGCATTAGAGAAGGCGGGTCTTCCTCCCAATAAGTTGTCCGCCGCTTTCAACGCTGCCGACAGTTTTCAGCGGCGGCTGCGCTCGGAAGCCGAGTGCGATGAAGCGCTCGCCGCTTTGATCGGTCGTGTGGAACTGAGAGCCAACATCCTTCGTCTCACGATCACGCTGCGGCCGCTTGCCGGCATGAAGGAAGAGCTGACACGCGACATCCCGCTGACGATCAAACGGCGCGGCGTCGAAATGCGGCTCGTCATCGCCAGCGATCGTCCTGCGCCCGCGAAAACGGACCCAACCCTCCTGAAGGAAATCATCCGGGCGCATCGCTGCTTCGACGCACTGCGCACCGGTAAAGCATCGATCGCCGAGCTGGCCGAGCGCGAAGGAGTCGACGATCGCTATGTCAGCTGTGTGCTGCCTTTGGCTTTCTTGGCGCCGGAGATCGTCGAGGCGATCATCCAGGGGACCCAGCCAGCGGATCTCAATGCCACGAAGCTGGTCAGGCGTATCGACCTGGCCCTCGACTGGAACGCCCAAAAGCGTCAGCTCGGCTTCGAATAACGCGAATCCGCCGACTCGCCGCGCGATCCTTCCCCCAAACCGGAGCACCGAAACGGCCGACAGAGAGAAACGGGTCGGTCGGCCTCTGTTTCGCCCGATTCCGTATTCTCAGGTGCGGCTCAGGTCGTGAGAAAGGCCCTGTTACGGGGCTTTTCGCGGCATTGGGAAGAGAATGCCTGAACCTCGAGACTGGCTGGCTGGGGCGGGAGGAGTCGAACCTCCGTATGGCGGAATCAAAATCCGCTGCCTTACCTCTTGGCTACGCCCCAACGGCTTGTGACGGCGACCTTACCGGCAAAGGATGGCGGCGGCAACTTGACGCCGCCCATCGCGCCCGGCAAGGTGCGCCACACGACCCTCCGCCATTCCGTGACCGGCCCCTCGATCCGCCGATGAGCGCAGCCGACACTTCCGCCTCGCCCTTGCCCGCGCCGCGCGATCCGATCCTGCGGCACATGGCGGACGCCATTCGCGCGCTCGCCATGGACGCGGTCGAGCAGGCGCAGAGCGGGCATCCCGGCATGCCCATGGGCATGGCCGATGTCGCCACCGTGCTGTGGAGCAAGTTCCTCAAATTCGATCCCGCCCATCCCGACTGGCCCGACCGCGACCGGTTCGTGCTGTCGGCGGGCCATGGGTCGATGCTGCTCTACGCGCTCCTGCATCTCACCGGCTATCACGACATGACCCGCACCGAGCTGCAGCATTTCCGCCAGCTCGGCAGCCGCACCCCCGGCCACCCCGAGCGCGGCCACGCCGGCGGTATCGAGACCACCACCGGCCCCTTGGGCCAGGGGCTCGCCAACGCGGTCGGCATGGCGCTGGCCGAGCGCATGCTCGCCGCGCGCTTCGGCAAGGACCTCGTCGACCACTACACCTACGTCATCGCCGGCGACGGCTGTCTCATGGAGGGCCTGTCGCAAGAGGCGATCTCGCTCGCCGGGCATTTGCGCCTGGCGCGGCTCATTGTGCTGTGGGACGACAACGGCATCTCGATCGACGGCAGCACCGACCTCGCCGAATCCGACGACCAGTTGGCCCGCTTCGCCGCCTGCGGCTGGGACACCGATTCCGTCGACGGCCACGACACCGACGCCATCGCCGCCGCGATCGCCCGCGCCAAGGACAGCCCGCGTCCCTCGCTGATCGCCTGCCGCACCGTGATCGCGTTCGGCGCGCCGACCAAGGCCGGCACCAGCGCGGCCCATGGCGCGCCCCTGGGCGCGGCCGAGATCGCCGCCGCACGCAAGCGCCTGGGCTGGGACTATCCGCCGTTCGAGCTGCCCGACGACGTGGCTGCGGCGTGGCGCGACGTGGGCCGGCGCGGGACGCCCGCGATGCAGGCGTGGCGCGAGCGCTTCGAGGCCGCCGACGGCGCCGCGCGCAGCGAGTTCACCCGGCGCATGGAGCGGCTGACCGCCCCCGGCATCCGGCGCGCGCTCGAAGCGGTGCGGACCAAGTTCGCGGCGGAGGGGCCCACCATTGCGACGCGGCAGGCCTCGGGCCTGGTGCTCGACGCGCTCGTCCCGGCAATGCCGGAGCTGGTCGGCGGCTCGGCCGATCTCACCGGCTCCAACAACACCAAGGCCAAGGGCCAGCGCGTGATCACGCGCGACGACTACTCCGGCACATACATCCATTACGGCGTGCGCGAGCATGCGATGGCCGCGGCGATGAACGGCATGGCGGTGCATGGCGGCATCATCCCCTATGGCGGCAGCTTTCTCGTCTTCAGCGACTACTGCCGGCCGGCGCTCCGGCTCTCGGCGCTGATGCGCCTGCGCGTCATCTATGTGATGACGCACGACTCGATCGGCCTGGGCGAGGACGGGCCGACCCATCAGCCGATGGAGCATCTCGCCAGTCTCCGCGCCATGCCCGGCCTCCTGGTGTTCCGGCCCGCCGACGCGGTCGAGACGGCGGAGTGCTGGGAACTGGCGCTGTCGCACCGCTCGCAGCCTTCGGTCCTGGCCTTGTCGCGCCAGGCGCTGCCGGCGCTGCGGCGCGATGCCGGCGAGAACCGCTCCGCCAAGGGGGCCTACGTGCTCGAGGGCGAGGGCGAGCGCGACATCACGCTGCTGGCGACCGGCTCGGAAGTGTCGGCCGCGCTCGCCGCGCGCAAGCTTCTGGCCGAGCGCGGCTTTACCGCTGCCGTCGTGTCGATGCCGTGCTGGGAGCTGTTCGATGCCTGCGACGAGAGCTATCGCCGCGAGGTTCTCGGCGCGGCGCCGCGGCTCGCGATCGAGGCGGCGGTGCCGTTCGGCTGGGAGCGCTATGTCGGCGACCGCCGCCGCGTCGTCGGCATGACGCGGTTCGGCGCCTCGGCGCCCGCGGACGCCCTGTTCCGCCATTTCGGCTTCACCCCCGAGGCGATCGCCGACGCGGCGGACCGGCTGTTGCGCGGCGAAGACCACTAGGCTGGGCAAGAAAATCACCGGAGGACGAGGATGACGGTTCGCGTCGCGATCAATGGCTTCGGCCGCATCGGGCGCCTGGTGCTGCGCGCGCTCCACGAGCAGCGGCGGGACGATCTCCAGGTCGCCGCCATCAACGATCTGGGCTCGGTCGCGGCCAACGCGCAGCTCCTGAAATACGACAGCGTGCATGGGCGCTTCGGCGGCGCCATCGCCACCGGCGACGACTGGATGGATGTGGGAAGCGGCAAGATCGCGGTGCTGGCCGAGCGCGATCCCGCGAAATTGCCGTGGCAGAAACTCGGCATCGACGTGGCGCTCGAATGCACCGGGCTCTTCACCTCGCGCGCGGCGGCGGGCAAGCATCTCGAGGCGGGGGCCAAGCGCTGCATCGTCTCGGCGCCGGCCGACGGCGCCGACTATACGCTGGTGATGGGCGTCAACAACGACGGGCTCACGCGCGAGCACCACGTGATCTCGAACGGCTCCTGCACGACGAACTGTCTGGCGCCGGTGGCCTACGTCCTGAACGAGGGCATCGGCATCGCTCAGGGCTTCATGACGACGGTGCATTCCTTCACCGGCGACCAGAGCACGGTCGACACCTTGCACAAGGACATGCGCCGTGCGCGTGCGGCCTCGCTCAACATGATCCCGACCTCGACCGGCGCGGCCAAGGCGCTGGGCCTGGTCATCCCGGCTTTGCAGGGGAAGCTCGACGGGACGGCGATCCGGGTGCCGACCGCGAACGTCTCGCTGATCGACCTCACCTTCACGTCGGCGCGCGACACCGCCGCCGACGAGATCAACGCGATGATGGAGAAGGCGGCGGGCTCCAACCGCTTCAAGGGCATCCTCGGCGTGGTCAAGGACCAGGTCGTCTCCAGCGACTTCAACCACGACCCGCACAGCTCGACCTTCGATCTCACGCAAACGGTGGTGCTCGGCAAGCGCTTCTGCCGCGTGCTCGCGTGGTACGACAACGAGTGGGGCTTCTCGAACCGCATGGTCGAGGCGGCGGCCCTCGTCGGCAAGATGGTGTGAGCCAGCGCATCATCGTCCACTCGCTGGCCGACGCGCGCGCCGCGCTCGCTGCGGCATCGGCGCTGGGCCTGCCGGTGACCTTGGCGAGCGCGCCCGGCGCCGGGACCTACGCCGGCCCCCACTGGTTCCTGGCGCTGGTCGCCGAGGCCGCGCGGGAGCATCCCGGCGTCGCCGTCGATGCGGTGATCGACTGCGCCGACGAGGCCGGCACCGCGCTCGCCGCCTTGCGCGCCGGCTGCAAGCGCGTGCACTTCACCGGCCGAGCCGACACGCGCGAGAAACTCGGCGAGATCGCCGCCGCGCTTGGGGCCGAGATCGAGGGCGGGGATCGGGACGCGCTCGACCTCCTCGACCAGCGCGACCCCGAGGCCGCCTGCCGCGCCTATCTTGGGCACAAGCGGGAGCGGTGACCTGGCTCACGGTTCGAGCTGGATTTAACTGTACGCTGGCGTGGCGGGGCTCACATCGTCGCGCCCGCGAGGCGTGATATTTCTCCTGCATCGTTTGTGATGGCGTCGAACCGGAGGAGGAATGCCATGAGCCGCGCCATTCGTCTGTTGCCAGCCGCGGTCGCGGCCCTCATCGTGGCCGCCTTGAGCGCTCACTCACAGACGTTGCCGCCTATTGTGTCCCCGCTCACGGAATCGAACGCGGAATCCTTTCCTCAACTTGCGCCAGAACCGCCGCTGTCGCAGTTCGCGATTCCCACCAAGATCGCGCCTGGCACGCAGTTTCGACAGAAAGCGTTCGACAAGCTCGCGTCGAACACCGCGATCTACCAAAGGCAGGAGAACATCGTGTTCGCCGCGCCCGTCAAGGCCCATCGAACCACCATGCTGCCCCCGATCCGCAAAAGATGAGCGCGCCGAGGCGTGGGGGCCAATTAACATACCTCTAATGGGTAGGGCGTTAACTCGCGGCTTCTGCTAGAACGGGCCCATGTTTCCGCGCCCGCAAGGAGCCGCCCCATGCATGTGACGGAACCGGTCAGGAAGATCCTCGACCACTATGAGAGCGACAATCCCGGCACCAAGGCCAACCTCGCCCGCATCCTGATGCAGGGGAAGCTCGGCGGCACCGGCAAGCTCCTCATCCTGCCGGTGGACCAGGGCTTCGAGCACGGGCCGGCGCGCAGCTTCGCCCCCAATCCGCCGGCCTACGATCCGCATTACCATTTCCAGCTCGCGCTCGATGCCGGGCTCTCGGCCTATGCCGCGCCCCTGGGCTTCATCGAGGGCGGCGCCGCGACCTTTGCCGGCGCGATCCCGACCATCCTCAAGGTCAACTCGGCCAACAGCCTGGCGCGCGCCAAGGAAGGCCCGTCGCAAGCGGTGACGGCGAGCGTCAAGGACGCGCTGCGGCTGGGCTGCGCGGCGATCGGCTTCACCATCTATCCCGGGTCCGACGAAGCCTACACCATGATGGAGGAGATCGCTGAGATGGGGCGCGAGGCCAAGGCGCACGGGCTTGCGGTGGTGATCTGGTCCTATCCGCGCGGCGGCAACCTCTCCAAGGAGGGCGAGACCGCGATCGACATCTGCGCCTATGCCGCGCACATGGCGGCGCTCCTGGGCGCCCACATCATCAAGGTCAAGCCGCCCACCCAGTTCCTCGAGCTCGAGGCCGCCAAGAAGGTCTATCTCGAGCGCAAGATCGACATCTCGAGCGCCGCCGCGCGCGTCCGCAACGTGGTGCAGGCGTGCTTCAACGGCAAGCGCATCGTCGTGTTCTCGGGCGGCGAGGCCAAGGACATCGAGGGCGTCTACAATGAGGCGCGCGCCATCCGCGACGGCGGCGGCAACGGATCGATCATCGGCCGCAACACTTTCCAGCGCCCGCGCGAGGAGGCGCTCAAGATGCTCGACCACATCGTCAAGATCTACCGCGGCGAAGGGTAGAGGGGATGGCGGCGCGGCTCTATCTCATCACCCCGCCTGAATTCGACCCGCCGGTCTTCGCCGAGCGCCTCAAGGAGGCGCTCGACGCCGGCGATGTCGGCTGCGTCCAGCTCCGCCTCAAGGACGTGGACGACGACACGATTCGCCGCGCCGCCGAGCTGCTCGGCCCCATCGTTCAGGGTCGCGGCGTCGCCTTCGTGATGAACGACCGGCCCGATCTCGCGCTCGCCACAGACTGCGACGGCGTCCACGTCGGCCAGGAGGACGCGACCTACGACGAGGCGCGGCGCATCCTGGGGCTGGGGCGGATCGTCGGCGTCACCTGCTATGCCAGCCGCGATCTCGCCATCGAGGCGGCCGACAAGGGCGCCGACTATGTCGCCTTCGGCGGCTTCTATCCCAGCCCGACCAAGGGGGGCGGCAAGTTCCGCTCCGACCCCGAAATCCTGCGCTGGTGGAGCGAGACCATGACGGTGCCGAGCTGCGCCATCGGCGGCATCACGCCCGCGAATTGCGGTCCCCTGGTCGCGGCGGGCGCGGACTTTCTCGCCGTCATTTCCGCGGTGTGGAACCACCCCGCCGGCCCCGCCGCCGCGGTGAAGGAATTTCTCAAAGCCATCGCCGAAGCTACATGAAGCGGATTATTACAACTCTATCATAATGCGTTGTTTATACAATATATTTTGCCGTTTAGTATCGCCACTTCATTGGCGAAATGCTGTCGGGCCTAAAGCCCGACCGGTTCAGATGCGATCAGCATTTTCGCGCCACTACTGAGGAGCCACGCGCCCTCGCTGGACACTCCAAGGTCGTCATGGCCGTGCTTGTCACGGCCATCCACGAGTTGCGGCTGCACCTATCAACACGTGGACGACCGGGACAAGCCCGGTCGTGACGATTCCGGGGCGCATCGCTCATCTGGTTAGAAAGCGGTCAAGCCCGGCCAGTGGCGTTGCGGGGTTACGGTTCCAACCGGTCCCTAGGACGCCGGTCAGGTTCTGTGCCAGAGCGTTTCCCGCGTGCTCATATCGAGGGACTCGGTATGGCGATCCAGGATCGCCCGCAACATGGCCCCGATGTTCGTCTTGGGTATCGGCGTGAATCCCTGGCGCCGGAACCATGGCCCGTTCCAGGGCGGCGCCCGGAACGTCGCCAACGTCACCGCAATGGCCCCGGTCGCTTGGGCTCGCGATACCGCATGGGTCACGAGCATCCTGCCAATACCGCGCCCGAAGGCTTCCGGAATGACGGAGATGTTAGCGAGATAAATCGTGTCGCCGTGCGATTGCAGCAGGACAAAGCCAAGGATGGTCTCGTCCAACGCCGCCACCCATACCTCGCTTGCATCGAAGCGTTCGGCAGCGATCGCCGGCGCTTGCGCGACGAACTCGAAGCCCGGGAGTGTCGCGTATCGCGAGCGAGCCGCTTGGTCGATCGCCTGACACCGCGCCACCTTGTCGGGCCGGCCGGTGCGAATGAGCGGTGCGCTCATTGCTCCATCCTGTCCAACAGCGCCTCGAGGCGATCGAAGCGGTCGCGCTCGAGGCCGGCGGGCTTGAGCACGCCCAGGTACATGGATACCGCCGGCTGCGGCACGTTGGCCCCGTCGGTCAGCGCCCGCACGGTCTGCCCGCCGTCACGCTCAGCCGCTGCCCAAAACACCCGGGCTTGCGATACGGCTGATCGTTGCGTCTAGCTGTGCTATAAATTTGACCAGGGCTGCCCGGTGCGAGCCGGTCGACAAGGCCCGCTAGCAGGCTGTTGAAAATCCCGTAGCGGCGGCGTCGTTTGCATGATTCACTCGACGGGTGGATTTCGTCGAGGGAAGCGATGCGCGGATCGGACGAGCGGTCGGGCGAGCTGTTTTCCTACGTTGATCTTGAGGAG
>DATNIT010000171.1:0-34848 GCA_035604335.1 Allostellaceae bacterium
CGGATTTCCACTCGCCCGCCATGGTGCGTCGGGGCGACCTCTTGATGACAGTCTCCACCGGCGGACGCAGCCCAGCGCTCGCCCGCCGTCTCGGCCGTTTCCTTGGCGCGATTTTTGGGCCAGAATGGCAAGCACGGCTCGAGGACCTCTCGGCGCTGCGCGAGCAGTGGCGTGAAGCGGGCGCCGACCCGTCGACGGTCGGTGCGTGGACCGAGGCCTGGGTCGATCGACACGGTCAGTTGCCAAGCGAATCAGAGGCTGCGACAACGGTCCTACGGCAACTGGCGCAACCGACGCGCGCCATCGCGTCTTGATCAACGAAACACTCAGAGAGAACCCAAGAGGAGGAGGAGATATGACGCTCAGGCTTGGTGAAATCGCACCGGACTTCACGCAGGACTCGACCGAGGGGCCGATCCACTTCCATCAGTGGCTCGGCACCGGTTGGGGCGTCCTGTTCTCGCATCCCAAGGACTTCACGCCGGTCTGCACCACGGAGCTCGGCACCGTCGCCAAGCTCAAGGGCGAGTTCGACAAGCGCGGCGTGAAGGTGATCGGCCTTTCGGTCGACCCCGTCGGCGACCACACACGCTGGGCCAACGACATCAAGGAGACCCAGGGTGCCGCGCCGAACTACCCGATCCTCGGCGACGGCGATTACAAGGTTTCCAAGCTCTACGACATGCTGCCGGCGGCCGTCTCGGGCGATCCCAGCAAGCGCTCGCCCGCGGACAATCTCACGGTGCGCAACGTCTTCATCATCGGGCCCGACAAGAAGATCCGCCTGATCCTGGTCTACCCGATGGCGACCGGGCGCAATTTCCAGGAGATCCTGCGGGTGATCGATTCGATGCAGCTCAGCGACAAGCACAAGGTCGCGACCCCCGCGGATTGGAAGCAGGGCCAGGACGTCATCATCACCACCGCGGTGAGCGACGAGGAAGCCAAGACGCGCTTCCCCAAGGGCTTCAAGACGCTCAAGCCCTACCTGCGCGTCACGCCGCAACCCTAGCTTTTTGCACAGTACGTAAGGAGAAGGCGGCGCCGAGCCCGGCGCCGCCTTCTTTATTGCGCTCTATTGGCCCTAGGCGAGCCCAGCGCTCAGATGGCTTCCTTGAGGTCCTTCGCGGCGCGGAACGCCACCTTCTTGCTCGCCTTGATCTTGATCGGCTCGCCGGTCGCGGGGTTGCGGCCCATGCGCGCGGCCCGGTGGCGCACCGCGAGGATGCCGAGACCCCCGATGCGGATGCGCGAGCCCTTCTTGAGGTGCTTCACGATGAGCCCGACAAAATCGCCGAGCATCGCCTCGGACTGCTTCTTCGCGATCTCGTGAGCCTCGGCGAGCGAGGCCGCGAGATGCTTGAGGGTCACCGTCGTCGGGGTGCCCGCCTTTTGCGTCGCCATTCCTGTTTCCCTCTTGTTGGTACGCCGACTGGTGTCGGCCACAAAGAGAGAATCACAACGGGGCGCCCAACGCAAGAAGTCCCCGTATTACGCGGGAATCCCATACTTTGGGTTGCCGGGGGCAAAAACGGCCGCGACCGCAACATGGGCCGACTCGCCCGCGGACGGGTCCTCTTAATACGCGCGTAACCCTCGCCGGTTATCATCGGCACCGTCGCAAAACGTGCCGCGCCGAGATTCCAATGCCCCGTTTCCCCAAGCTCACCGAGCGCCACGACGAGGCGCATAGCCCCGCCAACAGCCTGGCGCTCGCGCTGGCGTTCTCCGGCGTGGGCCTCCTCAATGCCATGATGCCGCTGATGATCGGCGGCCTCGCCTACACCCTGCACTTCTGGCACTGAGCCGCCGCCCTCAAGCAAGCGGATACTCCGCCTGATCCTCGTAGATGGCGCCGCTTTTCGTCAGATAGCTCGCGACCAGACTGAACCCGCTCACGTCGAACGGCTCGGCGCGAAACAACGCGTTGGCCGCCAGGAATGCCTGCACTTTCGGCCCCAAGGGCTGCCTGAGACGGGCCAGCGATACGTGGGGCGTAAAACGCCGGGTCTCCGGCGGGAGTCCGATGCGCTGCAGCGCGCTCTCCACCTTGCCGTGAAGCTGCAACAGCGGCGGCGACTTCTCGACGCCGACCCACAGCATGCGCGTTCCGAACTGCCCGACGGCCGCGAGCGCCAGCTGAAAGCGCGGCACCGAGAGGCGCAGGAGCGCCGCGTCGATGTCGCTCGCCAGGCCCTCGTCGACCTCGCCGATGAAGCGCAGCGTCACGTGAAAGTTGCCGGGGTCGACCCAGCGCGCCTCGGGGACGCCGACGCAGAGCGTGGAGAGACGAAGCTTGAGCGCGGGCGGCAGGTCGATTCCGACGAAGAGGCGCAGCATGACGGCTCTCTCCTCGCGGAGATCGCTCAGAGAAACAGGGCGAGGACGCCGGTGTAGCCGTAGAGCCGATCGTGGGCAATCTCGCCATTGCCGAAAAACCCGGCCAGCGGGAAATCGCCGAGCGTTTCGCGGATGGTCTTGAGCTCCTCCGAATCCGCGCCGAACAAGTTGGGCCCGCGCGCGACGCAGCTGAAATAGAGCCCCGCCTTGGCCGGTGTCGACGCGCGCCGCTTCAGGCCCTCCAGCATCCGCCTCAAGTCCTCGAGCGCGCTCGCGGCATCGCGACGGCAAAACAAGATCGAGTCGCCGGGCGCCATGCGCTCGGCGATCGCGATCCATTGCCGCTCGGCGTCGATCGCCATCAGGTTGCGCACGAGATAATCGCTCGTGTCGGACCCGCGCACCGGAATGCCCGCGAAGATGCGGCCGCCGACTTTCCGCAGGTCGCGCGCGAGGAGCTCGCCGATGTCCTCCTTGAACACCTCGAGAGCCGGGCGCTCGTCGATCGCCATCACCACGTTCTCGCGCGCCTCGGTGACCCGGCGGACCGGTCCGATCGGCGAGCAGCCTTGCGTCAAGCCCGTCGCCACGGCGATCTCAGGCGATAGCACGACGCCCGAGAGGCCGCCCTCGACCACGCGCTCGGCGATCTGGCGCGGTGCCGCCCCCGAGGCGGCCGCAAGCCCGCCCACCAGGAAGAGCCCGGCCTCGGCGCTGAGCGCGGCCAGCGTCTGCACGACGCGGCCGTCTCTGGGATCGCCGTGCACGACTCCGAACGCGGGATGGGTCTTGGCGAACCAGCTCGCCTCAGCGGCGACCAGCGCCCGGCCGCCCGCGGTCTGCGGCCCGAACACGCGGAACGCGTCCTCCGACCAGCACGCCACCAGCGCGCTCACCGCCGCCACCTGAAAATATTCGCGCCCCGCGCCGCAGACGCCGAGCCCGACGCTGCCAACCCAGTGCTGCACGCGCGTGCGCTCGCGCAGGAAGGTGAGGATGCTGCCGAGATCGTCGGCGAGCGCCTCGGTCGCATAGAGGAAACCGAGGCTCGCGCCTTCCGGCAGCGGCAGCAGCGCATCGGCGCAGGCCTTCGCGGCCTCGGCCCAACCGGCGCCGGCACCGTGGGCCGCGCGGAACCGCGCGCCGCTCATCCGTTGCCCGCCGCGCCGAGCAGCCGCATCACGTAAGGTCCCACGCGACTCACGATCGCATCGACGCCCCGCGCGTTGGGATGCATCCCGTCCGGCTGATTGAGGGCGGGATCGAGGGCCACGCCGTCCAGGAAGAATGGGTAGAGCAGCGCGTGATGGCGCTCGGCGAGCGCCGGAAAGATCGCGTCGAACGCCGCTCGATAGTCCGCGCCCCAATTGGTGGGCGCTTCCATGCCGAGCAGCAGCACCTTCGCGTGGCGGCGATCCAGACGATTTAGCATCTCGTCGAGATTCTTATAGGTCTCCTTGGGATCGACGCCGCGCAGCACGTCATTCGCGCCGAACTCGACCAGCACCGCGTCGGCGGGCTCGGCCAGGGACCAGTCGAGACGGGCGAGTCCACCCGCGCTGGTATCGCCGGAAACGCCGGCGTTGGTCACCTCGGCGTCGACGCCGTGATCCCTGAGCCACGCCTGGAGCCGCGCGGGGAACGACTCCTCGAGAGAGAGCAGCCCGAATCCCGCGGTCAGACTGTCGCCGAGAGCCAGAATATGGGTCGTAGCGCTGGCCGCCGGGGCAAGGCCGCCGAGACCTACGAAGGCGACAAGAGCCAAGGCGAGATTGACAAGCTTCCGCCACAGTCCATAAGCAGACTTGCGCGCGCCCATCGACTCATTACAGCCCATCCATGTTCGCATGAGTGTCCCGGCCGACGCCGCCATGATCCTGCTTGAGGGTATCGAGGTTACACTGACGAGCGCGGCCGGTGCCGTCAATGTGCTGCGCGGCGTCTCGCTCCGCGTCGCGGCGGGCGAGACCGCGAGCCTCATCGGGCCATCGGGCTCCGGCAAAACCACGCTCTTGATGACGGCCGCCGGCCTTGTGAGACCCAGCGCGGGCCGCATCGAGATCGCCGGTACGAATCTCTCGACGCTCGACGAGGACGGGCTCGCCCGCTTCCGCCGCGATGCCGTGGGCATCGTGTTCCAGGGCTTTCACCTCGTGCCCACCATGACCGCGCTCGAGAACGTGGCCCTGCCGCTGGAGTTCGCGGGTCGGCGCGATGCGTTCGAGGTGGCCGCGGACTCGCTGACCGCAGTGGGACTCGCGGCCCGCCGCGAGCATTATCCCGCGGAGCTCTCCGGCGGCGAGCAGCAGAGGGTGGCGCTCGCGCGCGCCTTCGCGGCGGCGCCCAAGCTGATCCTCGCCGACGAGCCCACCGGAAATCTCGACGGCGCCACGGGAAAACAGGTGATGGACTTGTTGTTTCGCTTGGCGGCCGAGCGCGGCACCACATTGCTTCTGGTGACGCACGAGTCGGATTTGGCACACCGCGCCCACCGCATCATCGAGCTCGCGGACGGCAAGATCGTCGGCGACGGCGCCCAGCCGCTCCCGGCGACGGCCGCGCGGTAAGGCATGAGCATGCTGCCGCTCGCGATCCGCCTGATGCGCCGGGAGCTCCGGGGCGGACTGCGGGGGTTTCGGATCTTCCTCGCGTGTCTCACGCTGGGCGTCGCGGTGATCGCGGGCGTGGGCTCGCTCGCCGCCGGCGTGCGCGCGGGGCTGGAGGGCGACGCGCGCGCGATGCTGGGCGGCGACGTCGAGCTCAACCTGGTGCTGCGTCCCGCGAGCGACGCCGAGCGGCGCTATCTCGATCAAAACGGCGCCGTCGCCGAGGTGATCGGCATGCGCTCGATGGCGCGGCGGGACGACAACACGCGGCGAAGCCTGATCGAGCTCAAGGCGGTGGATGGGGCTTATCCGCTCTACGGCAGCGTCACGCTCGACCCGGCCGGCTCGCTCGCCGACGCGCTGGCGCAACGCGACGGCCTCTGGGGCGCCGTCGCGGCGCCGGCGCTCCTCGACCGTCTCGACCTCAAAGTCGGCGACGTCGTGCGGGTGGGCGAGGCGCGCGTCCAGCTGCGTGCCGCGCTCACCCACGAGCCCGACGCTGCCACCGGGATTTTCATCCTGGGTCCGCGCTTCATCATCGCGAAGCCCGCGCTCGCCGCCACCGGGCTCCTCGCGCCGGGCGCATTGATCGGCTACAGCTACCGCGTGCGGCTGCCGGCCGGAATGACCGTCGACGCCTGGACCGAGAGCCTCAAAACCGCATTCCCCGACGCAGGCTGGCGGGTGCGGGATTATGCCAACGCGGCGCCGAACCTGCGGCGTCTGCTGGATCGCGTGGGTCTGTTCCTGACGCTCATGGGACTGACGGCGCTGCTGGTGGGTGGAGTCGGGGTCGGGAACGCCGTCAGCGGATATCTTGCGAGCCGCACGCTCTCTATCGCGATCTTCAAGTCCGTCGGCGCGCCCGGGCGGCTCGTATTCTGGACCTACCTGCTGCAGATCGCGGTTCTGGCGGCGCTCGGTATCGCGATCGGCCTGCTGCTGGGCGCGCTCACGCCGGCGCTGACGGCGCAACTCCTGCCGGCGGATTTGCCAGTGACGGCGCGGCTCGGATTTTATCCGCTGCCGTTGCTGATCGCGGCCGCGGCGGGCGCGCTCACGACGCTGGCTTTCGCCTTGGGGCCGCTCTCGAACGCTCAGGCGGTACCGCCGGCGACACTGTTCCGCGAGGCCGCGGATGCGCCGAGCTCGTGGCCCAGCAAGAGCACGCTCGCCGTGCAAGCTTTGGTGACGGCGCTGCTCGCCGCGCTGGTGATCGCGACCACGGTGGATCATCGCCTGGCGTTCTGGTCCGTGCTCGGCGCGCTCGTGGTGCTGGCGGTATTCCGGTTGGCGGCGGCGCTGACCATCGCCGCGGTGCGCCGCATCGGCCGGCCGCGCCAGCCGCTGCTCCGGATGGCGCTCGCGAACCTCGGCCGGCGCGGCGCCAACACGGCGAGCGTGATCGCCTCGCTCGGCCTCGGCCTCACCGTGCTGGTGGCGCTGACGCTGGTCGAGGGCAACATTGCGCTGACCCTGGACAAGGACCTGCCGGAGCGCGCGCCGTCGTTCTTCTTCATCGATATTCAGCCGGACCAGGTGGCGGGCTTCGATCAGCTGCTGGCGGGGTTCGCAGGCGCCAGCGACGTCGAGCGCGTGCCAAGCCTGCGCGGCCGGCTCGTGAAGCTCAACGGTGTACCGGTCGATGAAGCGCAAGTGTCGCCGGGGGCGCAATGGGCCGTGCGCAGCGAGCGCGGGCTCACCTACTCGCCGACCGTGCCCACGGGCTCGCGGCTCGTGGAGGGGAGCTGGTGGCCCGCAGGCTATCAGGGCCCGCCGTTGGTCTCCTTCGACGCCGAGCTCGCCCGCGGCATGGGCCTCAAGATCGGCGACACCCTGACCATCAACGTGCTGGGGCGCGACGTCACCGCCACCATCGCCAATCTGCGCGCGATCGACTGGACCTCGCTCCGGATCAACTACGCCCTGGTGTTCTCGCCCGGCACCTTCGCGGGCGCACCGGAGACCTTCATCGCGACGGCGCGGGTGCCGCCGGACCGGGAGACGGCGCTGCAAGCCGCGGTCACCGACCGGTTCGCCAATGTCTCGGCGATCCCGGTCAAGGACGCGCTCCAGGCGGTGAGCCAGATGGTCTCGCAGGTCGCCGTGGCGCTCCAGGTGACCGCGGCGATCGCGCTGGGCGCTGCCGGCCTGGTGCTGGCGGGTGCGCTGGCGGCCTCGCGCCGACGGCGGCTTTATGAGGCGGTGGTGCTCAAGGTGCTGGGCGCCACGCGCGGGGACCTGGTTCGGGCATTCCTGCTGGAATACGGCCTGCTGGGGTTGCTCGCGGCGGCCGTGGCGAGCCTGCTTGGCACGGTCGCCGCCTACCTCGTGCTGACGCAGGTCATGCGCACCGACTGGGTGTTCCTGCCGGGCGCGGTGGTGCTCTCGGCGGGAACGGCGCTGGCGCTCACCCTGGTGCTCGGGTACGCAGGTACCTGGCGGGCGCTGGGCGCCTCGCCGGCGGAATACCTCCGGAACGACTAGCGGTTGGGGCTGTCATTGAAAGTTCGGCGCTTTGTGCCAATATCTCGCCCAGAGATCCCACCGACCCGTTGGGGTTAATTAGAGAGGACTTTTATGGCTTACGACTGGCAGAACCGCGCGACGGCGCGTCCGGCCGCCTGGGCCGATGTCGATACCGGCCTGCGCCAGTACATGCTGCGCGTCTACAATTACATGGGCGCGGGGCTCGCGCTCACCGGGCTGGTCGCCTACGCGGCGGCGGCCTCGGGCTTTTACCAGGCGATCTACCGCACGCCGCTCATGTGGCTGGTCATGCTCGCCCCGCTCGGGATGGTGTTCTTCCTGAGCTTCCGCATCCAGAAGATGAGCCTGGGTACCGCTCAGGCGAGCTTCTGGACTTATGCGGGACTGGTGGGCCTGTCTCTCGCCGGCATCTTCCTCGTCTACACCGGCCTTAGCATCGCCTCGACCTTCTTCATCACCGCGGCGATGTTCCTGGGCACGAGCCTCTATGGCTACACCACGGGCCGGGACCTCGCGGGCTTCGGCTCGTTCTTAATGATGGGCGTGATCGGCCTGGTGGTCGCGATGCTGGTGAATATGTTCCTGGCCTCGCCCGCTCTGCAGTTCGCGATCTCGGTGATCGGCGTCCTGGTGTTCACCGCCTTGACCGCCTGGGACACGCAGCGCATCAAGGAGATGTATTCCGCGAACGATGACGGCACGATCGCCGGCAAGAAGGCGATCATGGGCGCGCTCGCGCTCTACCTCGACTTCCTCAACCTGTTCCTGTTCATGCTGCAGTTCCTCGGCCAGCGCCGCGACTGACGAGGCGCCGTCCTAAGACGACCAACCGCCCGCGAGGCAGCCCCTCGCGGGCGGTTTGTTTTAGGGCGCCGCCCACGCCGACCCCTACCGGACGCGGAGTGAGCGCGCGACATCCTCCTTCAGAACCTCGCGTTGGAGCTTTCCGTTCGGGCTTCGCGGAATGCGGTCGAGCTTGACGACGTAGAAGCGCCCGATTTGCACGGGGCGCATCGCATGCTCGATCCGACCCATGAGCTCCTTGTCGTCGTGCGCGACGTTGGAGACCGCGATGTACAGCTCGTCGATGCCGTCGGCATTCATAATCGCGCAGACGCCGACGTCCCCCGCGACCTCCCGGTTCACGAGCAGGTCTTCCAGCACCGCCGGCAAGAATTTCTGGCCGCCGATGTTGAGGAGATCGTCGGCCCGGCCGAGGATCTTCAATCGCCGGTCCGGTCGGAGGATCCCGGCATCGCCGGGATAGAACCAGCCATCGCGAAACATGCGCCGCGTCGTCTCGGGATCGCCGATATAGGCCTCGCTCATGCCCTCGGTCTTGACCCTGATCCGCCCCATCTCTCCGGAGGGCACGGGATCGCCGCGCTCGTCCACCGCCTCCGCCTGCGCCTGCGGCCACAAGGCTCCAAAGCCGTCGGGATCGTGCTGCCACATCGCGCTGACGCAGCCGACCTCGACCGTGCCGTAGAGATCGCACAGGCCTGTCGCCAGGCGCGCGATCGCGCGTTCCCGCAGCATGCGCGAAGCCGCGGCGCCGAACGACACGATCGTGAGCTCGCGCGGCTTCGCGAAATCCGGCGGCAACCGGTCGAGCTCGCTCTTGAGATGGGCCGGCAGGAGAATGGCGTGGGTGATCGCGTGGGCCGCCACGGCCTCGATCGCGCCCGTGCGGGTCTCGAGCTCGACGGTCCCGCCCGACCGCAGGCAAGCGCTGCCGAGATCGTAGGCGGCGCGCACCATGAGCGGCAGGGTCTGCAGGTAGCGCGACCGGCGGGAGAGCGCGAATCCCCATTGCCATTGTGCGCTCACAGAGTCGTGCATTCGGCGCGTGACCAGGAAACGCTTGTTGGCACCCGTCGTGCCCGAGGTCCGCACGATGCGCACGGGATCATCCGGCGCCTTGGTCGAGGGCAGCGCCTCGCCGTCGTCCGGCGGCGCCAGCACGCCCTGGATCCAAGGCTGCGTCAGCGGGTGGCAACGCCGCGCCCCCGTGGTCGGAAAATCCGGCGCGGCGAGAACGAGGTCGACGCTGGCCAACAGCGGGGTGCAGATCGGTCCTTCGCCGCTCAAGTACGATGCCGCGGCGATGCCGAGCTGCTCGCAGGCGAGCAGCAGCAGCCAATGCGCGTAGAGATCGTCCGTGCCGACCGCGACCGAGCCGCCGGAGCGCACGCCGAGCGCGCTCACGGCCCGCGCGACCTTGCGGATGTCTCCGCAAAACCCGGCATAGGAAACCGCCCTTCCGTGGTGGATCATCGCGACCGCATCGGGACGCTCGGCCGCGTGATACGCCACATAGTCCGCCGTCATGCGGCGGACCATAGGGTGGGAAATGCCGAGCCATCAAGCGGATGCGGGCGGCGCCCGGCCGACCGCCGGTACCTCGTCAAGACCTGCCCCAAATTTCCGCGGCAGAACCAAGAATGACGCTTTCCCGCGCGCCGCCGGTCTACTTCGATCGTCCTGGCCGATCGGAGGAGCGGCTGTCTCATGCGCCTCGTCGCCCTCGATTCCCTGCGCGGGCTGTGCGCGCTCATGGTGGTGCTGCTGCACATCAACTCCGCGAGCCACATCTCGGCAGCGAGTTTCGTGCGCGAGAGCTGGCTCTTCGTCGATTTCTTTTTCGTGCTCAGCGGCTTCGTGATCGCCTTCGCCTATCTCGACAAGATCGGAAGTCCCGCCGCGCTGGTCGAGTTCGTCGTCCGGCGCTTCGGCCGCGTCTGGCCGCTCCACGCGTTCGTCCTGCTGCTGTTCGTGGCGTCTGAGTGCCTGAAGCTGGCGCTGAGCCACGGCGGGCTGCCGACCCACGAGCCGCCCTTCAGCGGGCGCTATACGATCGACGCGATCGCCGCGAACCTGCTCCTGGTGCACTCACTCGGCGTCTACCATCTCGATACGTGGAACGGGCCGAGCTGGAGCATCAGCGTCGAGTTCTACACTTATCTGATCTTCGCCGTTGCTTGCCTGTTCGCGCGCCGGCGGATCGTCGCCGTGGCGCTGAGCCTGATCGCGCTCAGCATCCTCGTGCTGTGCCTGTGGGCCCCCGCCTATCTCGCCACCACCGTCGAGTTCGGCATGGCGCGCTGCCTCTATGGATTCTTCGTGGGCGTGCTGATCGCCTTGGCGTTTCGCGCGCTGCAGCGGCGCGAATGGATGCTGCCAATGCCGACGACCCTCGAGTCCCTCAGCCTGGTGCTGGTGGTCGGCTTCGTTCTGGGCTGCGGCGCGAGCCCGGCCTTGACGATGCTGGCGCCGGAGGTGTTCGCGAGCGTCGTGTTCGTCTTCGCCTTCCAGTCCGGCGAGCTCAGCCGGCTGCTGCTGACGCCGGGATTCACCTGGCTCGGCGACCGCTCTTACTCCATCTACATGGTTCATGCCTTCGTGATCGAGATCCTGAACCGCGTGCTCCTGGTCGCGGGCGGCATCACGGGGTTTCGCGCGGTGACGCCGATGGCGGGACCCGACGGCGTCGCGGACATGGTGTTCATCCATGACCGCTTCGCCACGGACCTGTTCGTGCTGGTCTATGTCGCGATCGTCCTCGTATGCACCGACGTGGTGCACCGCCTCGTCGAGCAGCCGGGGCGCGCCTTCTTCAACCGGCTCGCCAGGGCCTATCGCCAACGGCAATCGCTCGCGCGGCTGGGCCCGGCCCTGAGCGGAGATGCGACGCCGGGCAGCTAGAGCATGTTCGTTTGATTTGGCCGCATCTTCTGCGTCAGCTCGCGACGTCGCCGAGGTCGGTTTGCAGTTGCGCGAGGTTGAAGCCGGGCGCGAAGTCGGTTTTGGCGGCCTCCGGCGGCAGGATCGCGTAGGCTTCGTCGACGCACTCGTCCCACCAGGCCCAGGTGCCCTGCTGGGTATTGCCCCAGGTCAGCACGGTCACGGCGTTCTGGTCGTAGCCGACGGCGAACACCGCGTGGCCGTCTTGGGTCAGCGGGCCCGGCGTCCAGGGCTTGTGGTTGTTGAAGTCCTGGATCGCGTTCTGCTGCACCTGGAAGCCCAGATAGACGCCGCCGAACAGCTGCATCGCCTGCTGGATGTGGGTGTGGTTCTTGGGATCGATGCTGACGTAGGCGAGGATCTTGTCCTTGGCGACGGCGTTCTGGCGCCAGTAGTTCAGCACGTCGAGCTCGTTGAGCCCGCTGTCGACGCCGCCCGTCAGGTGCATGTAGAGCTTGACGACGGCGGTCTTGGCCATGATGTCCTTCGACCCAACCAGCCCGCGATAGGTCGTGACGGCGTGCGCGAGCGCCGCGATGGTGCAGTCGCCCAGCGTGTCGTTGCCGTCCATCGGGAACAGCTTGGTCGGGTCGCTCGAGTGGAGCTTGTCGTAGACGCGCGGCAGCACGCTCAACGAGGACGGCGGCGCCGGGAGCGCGGCCGTGGCGTAGCTCCTGAAGCGCAGGGTGCGATAGTCGTGCTTGGGCGGATGCTTTCCGAAGCGAAAAGCGGGCATGGCGCGATTCCTCCTGGTGCGGGTTGTTCCGGGATAAAGGTTCGGAGCTCAACCGCCAGAGCGCTGGCGCGGCCATATGCGTGCGATGCGAAAGCCTAGAGCGGACGCCGGCCCGCCGCGATCAATGATGTCTAAAATCCGCGATATCGGCGCGAGACGCGGGAAATTGGCTTTATCAAAACTTAAGCATTTCGTTCCAGCCTCGCCCCCTTTGCGGTTTTTACCCCGAATACTTGTCTGGAAACGAGCCAGTCTCTTGGTCAGGGAGCCAGCAGTGGCATTGAATGACCGATACCTGAAACCAATGCTCGATGCGGGCTCCTCTCGGGTGTTCAACTGCAATGACATCTGGAGAAAGCACGCTCGTAAGCCATCGGAAGCGGCGCAGTTCTTCACAAACCCGCGCCTGCACTCGCTCGTCTTGATCAAGGAAACGAATGTCAAGGGTGCGCGCGGCGTGTCGCCGAAAGGTCAGATCGTCGGCACGAAGCTCTATTTTCCCTACAATGGGGACGACGTCTACGAGGGTGGCCGATCGGTCTTTCTGCATCATCCGCAGGCGATGAGCGTGCTTCGCGAGCAGTTCGGTCTGGCATCGACGCCCCTCACCCAGGAGCAGCTTCTACGCGACCTGAAGATCCTGCGCATCCTGGATCAACTTCCATCGCTCGACGGCTTTCTGATGCGGAACGCACTGGAGCAAGAGAACATCACGGTGCATGAGAGCTACTTCGAGATACCCGACGATGAGCGCGCCGCCATCGTCCAGTACATACGGCGCAAGCTCGAGCCCCTGGTACAGGCCGCGTTCGGCAGCGAGTCCGCGGCCGCGAGCAAGGTCTCGCAACTCATCGACAAGCTTTGGGAGGCGAGAGACAAGGAGGCGCTGGCCCCGCTGATCGAGGCGTTCCGGTTCCCCGACCACGAGGCGCTCACGATCTTCGGATCCTGGAACAGGATCACCTATTACACGTTCGAGTATGCCCGCGCGAAGGAAAGGCGCGAGAGCTTCGCCCGTTGGCTGCGCGACGACGCGCTGCCGCGCAATTACGTCGCCGAAAAGCATTTCGAGCATATCGGCGGTATGCTCAAGGAGACCGTGCGGAGGCTGCGCTGGCACTGGTCCGCGGTCGAGGACATCTCGCGCAAATACGAGACGCTCTACGCGCGGTTCCTGTCCGAGCGCGACGGGGTCGCGGATTTCATCACGTTCCTGCGCGGGTCTCGCGAGCTCTATTGGCGCATGGGCGATTCGCTGAGCAAGATCAACCACGCCATTCACTGCTGGGATCTCAATACGGCGGGATTCCCAGGACGACGCCTGCCGTCCGATCAGCTCGGTCACATCCTCGGCGTTCTGCGCACCGTTCTGGTCAGCGAGGAGCGCGCCGCTTCCTAGGTTGTTTGGGACGCGCGAGCCGGGTGAGGTAGACGACTCGTCGCGGCCTGCTCTAGCAATGGGACTTCTTCGACCCGAGATCGCGAATCATGGTATCCGCCTCGGCCAGCACGCGCTTCGCCGCCAGCGTGCCTCTCCGATCGGCCTCACGCTCTGCCGCGCGCAGCATCGTCTTGAAACGCCGGCGGAAGGCCTCGGCTTCGCTCGCTGCTGAGAGCTCCGAGTTGGCGGCTTCCACCGCGCCCTACCCCCGGTTCATCCGGTTATCCACCAGATCCGTCACCACCGCGGGGTCCGCCAGCGTGCTCGTATCTCCGAGCTGCCCCTGTTCGTTGGCCGCGATCTTGCGCAGGATCCGGCGCATGATCTTGCCCGAGCGCGTCTTGGGCAGGCTCGGCGCCCACTGGATCAAATCGGGTGTCGCGATCGGGCCGATCTCCTTGCGGACCCATTGCACCAGCTCCTTGCGCAAGGGCTCGGTCGGGTCGTAGCCGGATTTCAGCGTCACGTAGGCGTAGATGCCCTGGCCCTTGATGTCGTGCGGGAAGCCCACCACCGCGGCCTCCGCGACCTTGGGGTGCGCCACCAGCGCGCTCTCGACTTCCGCGGTGCCGAGCCGGTGGCCCGCCACGTTGATGACGTCGTCGACCCGGCCGGTGATCCAGTAGTAGCCGTCCTCGTCGCGCCGCGCGCCGTCGCCGGTGAAGTACCGGCCCTTGAAGGTCGAGAAGTACGTCTCCACGAACCGCTTGTGGTCGCCATAGACCGTCCGCATCATGCCGGGCCAGCTGTCGGCGATGCAGAGGTTGCCCTCGGCCGCGCCCTCGAGCAGCTTGCCCTCGCCGTCGACGATCTCGGGCTTCACGCCGAAGAACGGCCGCGTCGCCGAGCCCGGCTTCAAGGGCGTGGCGCCCGGCAGCGGCGTGATCAGGATCCCGCCGGTCTCGGTCTGCCACCAGGTGTCGACGATCGGCACGCGCCGCTCGCCCACCACATTGTAGTACCAGAGCCACGCCTCGGGATTGATCGGCTCGCCCACCGTGCCGAGGAGGCGCAGCGACTTCCGCGAGGTTTTTTTCGAACGCGTCGCCCTCGCGCATCAGCGCGCGGATCGCGGTCGGCGCGGTGTAGAAGATGTCGACCTTGTGCTTGTCGATCACCTGCCAGAACCGCGCGGGGTCCGGATAGTTCGGCACGCCCTCGAACATCATGGTGGTGGCGCCGTTGGCGAGGGGCCCATAGACGATGTAGCTGTGGCCGGTGACCCAGCCGACGTCCGCGGTGCACCAGAAGACCTCGCCGTCGTGATAGTCGAAGACGTACTGATGCGTCATCGCGGTGTAGACGAGATAGCCGCCCGTCGTGTGCAGCACGCCCTTGGGCTTTCCGGTCGAGCCCGAGGTGTAAAGGATGAACAGCGGGTCCTCTGCGCTCATGGGCTCGGGCGGGCAGTCCTTCGCGACCGAGCCCAGCTCCTCGTGGTACCAGTGGTCGCGCCCGGTCTGCCACTCGACGGCGCCGCCGGTGCGCCGCACCACGATCACGGTCTTGACCTCGGGGCACGCCTTGAGCGCGGCGTCGGCGTTCGCCTTCAAGGGCACCTTGCGGCCACCCCGAAGACCCTCATCCGCCGTAATCAGCACGGTTGATTTACAATCCTGAATTCTTCCGATCAGGCTCTCCGGCGAGAAGCCGCCGAACACCACGGAATGAATGGCGCCGATCCGCGCGCAGGCCAGCATGGCGAAGGCCGCCTCGGGGATCATCGGCATGTAGACGGTGACGCGGTCGCCCTTCTTGACGCCGTGCTTTTTCAGCACGTTCGCGAGCCGGCAGACGTTCTCGTGCAGCTCCGAATAAGAGACGTGGCGCTGCTCGCTGGGGCTGTCGCCCTCCCAGAGGATCGCGGTCTGGTCGGCGCGGGTGGCGAGATGCCGGTCGATGCAATTCTGCGACGCGTTCAGGACGCCGTCCTCGAACCAGCGGATGTGCACGTCGCCGGTGAAGCTGGTGTTCCTTACCTTGGTGAAGGGCTTGATCCAATGGAGCCGCTTCGCCTGCTCGGCCCAGAACTTCCCGGGATCGGCGAGCGAGGCCTCGTACATCTTGAAATACCCGGCCTCGTCGACCCAGGCGTTGCGGGCGACGGACTCCGGCACGGGGAAGAGGGTCGTGTTCGACATGGCGTTCGCTCCCGGGAAATCGCATTGAGCTGTTGGCCATAAGCTTAAGCCGCCGGCTCCCGGCTGTCAGCTTTCCACGAGGGTCCGCTTCGCCGCACCGCTCCCCTCTACGTAACCTCCGGGCTTGTCCCGGGGGTCCACGTGTTCTTCTGCGGCCAAGGGAAACCTGGATGGCCGGGACAAGCCCGGCCATGACGAAGCAGAAATCGGTTAGCGGCGGATCGCCGAGGAACTACTTCGCCACCGCCGCGCTGGGCTTCTCGCTCTCGGCGCGGGCCGCGGCGGATTGGGGCGCGAGGCTGCCGGTGGCGAGGAGCGCCGCCTGGGTGCGGTTGGCGACGTGGAGGCGCTTGATGATCTGCTTCACATGCGCCTTGACCGTGCTCTCCGACATCGTGAGCGCGTCGGCGATGAGCTTGTTCGACTTGCCCTGCGCGATCAATGCCAGCACGTCGCGCTGGCGCCGCGTGAGCTCGGACCAGGGCTCGTTCTGGCGCTTGGGCATCTGCGCGGAGCTGGCGCGGGGCGGGCCCGCATCGATCAGCGAGGACGGCACATAGACGCCGCCCGCCAGCACCAGGTCGAGCGCGCCCAGCAGCACCTTGAGGCTGAGCGAGGCCGGCAGGAACCCGCGCGTGCCCGCGTTGAGGATGAGCCGCGCACGATGCGGGTTGTCGTTCTCGGCCACCACCACGATGGGCGTCTCGGGGAGCGCCTGGTGCAGCATCTCGATCTGCGCCAAGTCGACCAGCTCCGCGGTCGCGGCGCCCAGCAGGAGGAGATCGAATTTCTGCCCGCCCTCGGCAAGCCGCAGCACGTCCTCGGCGGAGGCGAGGTCGAGGATGCGCCAGGCGGCCTCGTGCTCGGTCAGCGCGAGCTTCAGACACTCCCGCCGGAGCCGGCTCTGGTCCACCAGCGCCATCACGCTGTCCTGCTGCGCCTCCGGGGCACCGTGGCGGGTGTCGGCCGCCTGCTGCGCCGCCCTGACCTCGATGCCCTCGTTCGTCCGGTCCATATGCTTTCCCTCTCCTGCCAAATGACCGGTGGACTCCCGCCCGCTTCCGGGGGGTCCCCCGCATATTGGGTCATAGAGTTTCCCATTTTCTCACCCTTTGTGAAGAGTGTATTTCATCCAATCAGCCCGAATCTCGGGGATCGCCGGCATTCCATTGGAATAATGAGCCGATTGGGGCAGCCCGAACCTTGGGATCACGCGGGTTTTACGCGGCGTTCACGGTTTGCTGGTAGGATCGCCGCGCCTGATGAGCAATTCCCTCACCTCTCTCAATCTGTCCGCCGCGGCGCTGAGCGTCCTGCAGACCCGCAACGGGGCGGCGCTGAGCTCGATCAAGAGCGCCGCCGACGCCGAGCGCAACATCGCCGACATGGTGGCGCAGGCGAGCGACAAGCTCGCCCAGCAGGCCTCCACCGGCACCACCATTCCCCGCGGTCAGATCCTCAACATCCTGGTCTAGCGCTGGCGAACTCCCGGAGCGCGTGAGACAGTCACGCGAAATTCAGGGAGGACGCATCATGAGGCTCGCAGGCAAGGTCGCGATCGTCACCGGCGGCGGCTCCGGTTTCGGCGAAGGCATCGCCAGGCGCTTCGCCGAGGAAGGCGCCCGCGTGGTCGTGAATGACATCGACGAGCGCGGCGGCGAGCGCGTGCTGGCCGAGATCGAGAAGGCCCAGGGACAGGGGAGCGCGCTCTTCGTGCGCGCCGATGTCGCCGTCAATGCCGACGTGGCGCGCCTGGTGCGCGCCTCGCTCGACCGCTACGGCAGGCTCGACATCATCGTGAACAACGCAGGCGTCACCCACGTCAACGGGCCCATGCTCGAGGTGAGCGAGGCGCTGTTCGACCGCGTCTTCGCCGTCAATGTGAAGTCGATCTATCTCTCGGCGCTCCACACCGTGCCGGTCTTTCGCCGCCAAGGCGGCGGCTGCATCATCAACACGGCCTCGACCGCGGGGCTCCGGCCGCGGCCCGGCCTGGTCTGGTACAACGGCTCCAAGGGTGCCGCGATCACCCTCACCAAGGCCATGGCCGTGGAGCTGGCACCCGACAAGATCCGCGTCAACGCGCTCTGTCCCGTGGCCGGCGACACGCCCCTGCTCGCGAGCTTCATGGGCGGCGACACGCCCGAGAACCGCAAGAAATTCATCGCCTCGATCCCGCTCGGCCGCCTCTCCACGCCCCGCGACATCGCCAACGCCGCCCTCTACCTCGCCTCCGACGAAGCCGACTTCATCACCGGCGTGGCGCTCGAGGTGGATGGCGGACGGTGTGTGTGAGGTGGAGGCCGTCAGCAGCCCGAAGGGCTTCCTAAGAGCGAGCCGACGGCTAATGCCGGAAATGCCGCAGTCCCGTGAACACCATGGCGATGCTCGCCTTGTCGGCAGCGGCAATCACGTCGGGGTCGCGGATGGAGCCGCCGGGCTGGATCACGGCTGTGGCGCCGGCCTCCACGGCAGCCAGTAGCCCGTCGGCGAACGGGAAGAACGCGTCGGAAGCGACCACCGAGCCCTTGGCGGGGCTTTCGGCGAGGCCCGCGGCCTTGCCGGATTCAGCGGCCTTCCAGGCCGCGATCCGCGAGCTGTCCACCCGACTCATCTGACCCGCGCCGATTCCGACGGTGGCACCGGCCTTGGCGTAGACGATGGCGTTCGACTTCACGTGCTTGGCGACGCGGAACGCGAACAACAGATCCTCGAGCTCGCGCGGGCTCGGTGCACGTTTGGTCACGGTCTTGAGATCGCCCACATTGACGCGGCCGTTGTCGCGGGTCTGAAGGAGATATCCGCCCGCGAGCGAGCGCAGCGTCACGCCCGCCGCCGCGGGATCGGGCATGCCGCCCGTCCGCAAAACCCGCAGCGCCGTTTTCCGCTTGAGCGCCTCGCGCGCGGCCGACTCGATGTCCGGCGCGATCACCACTTCCGCGAAAAGCTTGCCCACCAGCTCCGCCGTCGCGCCATCGAGCGGGCGATTGACCGCGACGATGCCGCCGTAGGCGCTGACGGGATCACAGGCGAGCGCCTTCGCATAGGCGTCGGCGAGATCACGGCCCACCGCCACGCCGCAGGGATTGGCGTGCTTGATGATGGCGACCGCCGGCGCATCGAATTCCGCCACCAGCTCGAAGGCGGCATCCGTGTCGTTGAGGTTGTTGTAGGAGAGCTCCTTGCCCTGGATCTGCTCGGATGTCGCGACGCCGAGCCGCGGCGCGCCGCCGATATAGAACGCCGCCTGCTGGTGCGGGTTCTCGCCGTAGCGCAGGCGCTGCTTCAAGCGCGCGGCGATGCCGAGCGTTTCCGGGAACGTCTCTCCCGATTGCGCACCCAGCCACTCCGCGATCGCGGCGTCATAGGCGGCGGTGCGCGCATAGGCGAGTGCCATCAGCCGCCGGCGCAGCGTCAGCGACGTGGCACCTTCGTGCGCCGCGAGCTCCGTGAGCACGGCCTCGTACTCCGCCGGGTCGGTCACCACGGCGACGCCCTCGAAATTCTTGGCGGCGGCGCGGATCATGGCGGGTCCACCGATATCGATGTTCTCCACGCACTCCGCGAAATCCGCGCCGCGCGCAACCGTCGCGGCGAAGGGGTAGAGATTGCCGACCAGGAGGTCGATGGGCTCGATGCCGTGTTGCCGGATCGCCGCCAGATGGTCCGCGCGATCCCGCCGCGCGAGCAGCCCGCCGTGGACCGCGGGGTGCAGCGTCTTGACGCGCCCGTCCAGCATCTCCGGGAAACTCGTGATGCTTGCGACCTCCGTGACCTTCAGGCCGGCATCACCGAGCGCTTTCGCCGTGCCGCCCGTCGAGATCAGCACGACCCCGCGCGCCGCCAGCGCGCGCGCGAACGGCACCAGCCCGGTCTTGTCGTGCACGGAGAGCAAGGCCCGCCTCACCGGGCGGAGCGCGTCATCGGGCATCCGAATTCCTAAGCTTGATGAGCTCAATCGACGATAGGGCGCGGGCGTAATGCGATCAAGCGCCGGCGCACCACGTGGCCCGTCGACTCCCCAATCGCACGAGATGGAGTGTCCGGATGGAGTTTGATATAGGAACCGATTCAGGGAAGGCGGCTCGCCGCCTTTGAGAGGGGCGCGATCCATGACATCTCGGTGGATCCTGGCCGCCGCCTTGGGCGTCGGTCTCGGCTTGGCGGCACCGATCGGGCCGTCGTGGGCCAATTGCTTCGAGGATTGCCAGGACACGTGCCGAGATCTTTCAGGCCATGTTACGTCGGACGAGTGCGTCAACACCTGTAGTCGGCAATATTGCGAGAAGCACGAGCGCCCCTATGGCGCGATCGCCTATGGTGCGGACAGCGCCGCGGTCGGCTGGTCCTACGACTACGAGACGAAGCGGGACGCTGAGCGCCGGGCGCTCACTGACTGCGCCAAGCACGGCGACGACTGCAAGCTCGTCGTGAGCCTCTTCAACAGCTGCGGCGCCGTGGCGGCGGGCGACAACAAGCGCTTTGCCGTGGGCCAGGCGCCCAAGAGCGAGGATGCCCAATCGAGCGCCCTCGCCGCCTGCACCCGCCACGGTGGTACCAAGTGCGAGATCCAGGCCTGGAGCTGTGCGTTCAAATAAGACTCAGTCCGGTACCGCTTCGGGCCGCGAGGGTAGCTGGCGCTGCACGGAGATCAGCATATCGATATCCTCGCCGTTGCTGGCCAAAGGGAGGACCAGGACTTCGTAGCGGCGCAGTCGGCGATCCAGCAGCAGCTCTCTCACGTGGTGCGCGGGGACACCGGTCTCGCAAACGGCGATCCAGGTCGCCCGGATGCGCTCTCGGTATTGTGGCTCGGGTAGGTCGTCCAGCGTCTTGCGGGTGAGGTCATAACCGTCCCGCTCGACGATCTTGGTGCCGACCAAACGATACCGGAAGGTCCAGGGCCATGGGCTTCCCGCCCGCGACCTCTCGGCCTCGATCACGACCACGTCCCCAAGAACATAGGGGAAATCGACGGGGTCCAGCGAGGCGCGCGCCGGGTATCGTCGCGCGCCGCGCTTGTCGAGCCAATACCGAAAGAACCGTCGGATCTTTTCGTCCGCAATCGCGAAACCGAACTCGCGCCGAACGGCACTCATGCGACGCTAACCCCCTGAATGCGGAAGCCGGCGCTCCCGAGCGCCGGCCCCAATATCGCTGAGGACGATGGTAGCATCCGCAATTAGCGCCGCCAAAACATTGCCGTCTGACTAACGTTGGCGCCGCGACCGGAATCGAGCCGGACCGGCATCCGCCGCCGCAAGACCCGGAGAAATCTCGAGCGTCCGTTCGGCCTCTCTCGAACGTGATCCAAGCCTACGCGCGCTAAAAATCCGTGCAGCGGCCGTTTTGCTCCCAATCGCCGTAGCGCGTGGGCTCGGGCCCGGCTGGGCCGCCGATTTCAACCGGCTTTTGATCCGATTTATCAGCGGGCTTCACGGGCGCGGGTACCGTCGATGCCACGGATTTTGACGCGGGCTCGGGCGCTGGCGGGGTTTTCGGCATGCCTCTATAGGACCAGTCCGGCACCGCCGTGCCAAGACCCCTCCGAGGGAGAGGCTTGAAGCTGGCACCTCCGGGTGCCAGTTTGATTTGTCTGGGAACTGGGATATGCGGCCGCACGCGGGTCGCGCGGCCGCAGGGAACTTTGGGTACTTTGCGGTGGTAGAGCCAGCTCCGACAGTGATGGATCTTCCCTCCGCGCGCGCGGTGGCGGTGGACCTCGTGGGCGCGGTGCTGCGGCGCAGGCGTCCGCTCGATGACGCCATCGACGACAGCCCCAACATGAGCACGCTGGCCCCGCGCGACCGGGCCTTTGCGCGCCTGCTGGTGGCCACGGTGCTGCGCCGGCTCGGCCAGATCGACGCGTTGATCGCCCACTGCCTCAACTCGCCCTTGCCGCCGCGAGCCGCCGCCGTGCACGACATGTTGCGGCTCGGCATCGCGCAGCTTCTGTTCCTGCGCACACCGCCGCATGCAGCGGTCGCCACCACGGTCGATCTCGCGGGCGCCCGCGGCTTCCTGACCTACAAGGGCCTGGTCAACGCGGTGCTCCGCCGTTTGAGCCTGGAGGGCCCGGGCCTCGCCGCACAGCAGGATGCGCCGCGACTCAACACGCCCGACTGGCTCTGGCAAGCCTGGAGCCAAGCCTATGGCGAGACCATCGCGCGCGACATCGCGACCGCGCATCTGAAGGAAGCACCGCTCGATATTTCCGTGCGGGGCGACCGCCAGAGATGGGCGGCGGCGCTCGAGGCGGCCATCTTGCCGACGGGCACGCTCCGCCGCGGCAGCGGCGGCGCGATCATGGCGCTACCGGGGTATCAGGAAGGCGCCTGGTGGGTGCAGGACGCCGCCGCCGCGATCCCCGCCACGCTTTTCGGGCCGATCGCGGGCAAGCCCGTCATCGATCTCTGCGCGGCGCCCGGCGGCAAGACCGCGCAGCTCGCCGCAGCCGGTGCCAACGTCATCGCCATCGACCGTTCGCCGCGCCGGCTGCAGCGGCTCAAGAACAACCTGATGCGCCTGCATCTCGAGGCCGAGTGCGTGAGCGGCGATGCCGGCACCTGGCAGCCGAGCGAGCCCGTGCCCTACGTGCTGCTGGACGCGCCCTGCACCGCGACCGGTGCCATCCGCCGGCACCCCGACGTGCCGCACCTCAAGAGCATGGACGACGTGCATCGGCTGGCGGCCGTGCAGGAGCGCTTGCTCGATGCCGCCGTCGCCATGCTGGCGCCCGGCGGCACGCTGGTCTATTGCACCTGCTCGCTCGAGCCCGAGGAGGGCCCACAGCAGATCGAGCGGCTCCTCGCCCGCGAGGCGCCGGTGCGCCGCCGTCCCATCGCCGCCGATGAAATCGGCGGTCTCAAGGAATGCCTCACCGAGGATGGCGACCTCCGCACGTTCCCCTGCCACCTGGCCGAGACCGAGGGTCTCGACGGCTTCTACGCCGCGAGGCTGGTGCGGGCGGAATAAGCCGGCGGCCGGCCGTCAGTTCTCAGCCCTTTTCCGCGCACGTCATGCCCGCGCTTGTCGTGAACCAGTCCGGCCATGACGACGATCGAGAACCCCCTTAGCGCTCAATGATTGCCCCCCGGCGCGATCCTTGTTACTGACATCGCCATGCAGCAGCCGATTCGCATCGCGCCGTCGATCCTGTCGGCCGATTTCGCGCAGCTGGGCGAGGAAGTGCGCGCCGTCACCGAGGCGGGCGCGGACTACATCCACGTCGACGTGATGGACGGGCATTTCGTGCCGAACCTCACCATCGGACCGGTGGTGGTGAAGGCGATCCGGCCCTATACGACGCTGCCGCTCGACGTGCACCTGATGATCTCGCCCGTCGATCCCTTCATCGACGACTTCGCCTTGGCGGGCGCGGACATCATGACCGTGCACCCCGAGGCGGGACCGCATCTCCATCGCACCCTGCAGGCGATCAAGCAGGCGGGCAAGCGCGCGGGCGTGGCGCTCAATCCCGCGACGCCGGCGGAGGCCATCGACTTCGTCATCGACCAGGTCGACCTGATCCTGGTGATGACGGTCAACCCCGGATTCGGCGGGCAGAGCTTCCTTTCGAGCCAGCTCGACAAGATCCGCGCGCTCCGCAAGCGCATCGACTACACGGGCCGCGCGATCGACCTCGAGGTCGACGGCGGCCTCAATCCCGAGACCGCGCGCGCCGCCATCGCTGCCGGCGCCGACGTGCTGGTGGCGGGCACCGCGACCTTCGCCGGCGGCCCGCCCCGCTACGCCGAGAACATGCGCCGGCTGCGCGCCGGCAAATAGGAGTCCCGCGCACGCCCATGGCCGTCGCTACGGGGGATCGCCGGCTGCGGTATCGGCTTTGGGCGGCCTATTGCCGGACGCCGGCGCACCGCGTGCGGCTTTGGGGGCGCTCGCCCAAGGCCCTCGCGCTCACGCTCGACGAGCGCTGGCCCGGCGATCCCCGCCGCGGCGAGGCGATCATCGAGGGCAGCTATCGCTTCGCGGGCGAGACTATCGCCAGCGCCGAGCCGCCCTGGGACACGGGCCTCGCCGGCCCCGAGTGGCAGGCGGAGCTGCACGGCTTCGCCTGGCTCGCCGACGTGGCCGCCGTCGCCAGCGAAGCCGCGGCGGAAAAAGCCCGCGCGTTGCTCCGCGGCTGGCTCGAGCGGCACGACCGCTGGCATCCCCTGGTCTGGCGCGCCGACGTCATGGGCGAGCGGCTCTACTCCTGGATCGCGCAAGCGGAGTTCCTGGCGCCGGAGGCGGGCGATGCCGCGCTCCGCCGCGCGTTCTTGCGCAGCCTCGGCCGGCAGGCGCGCCACCTCCGCCGCAGCGCCGGCTGGGAGGCGATGGGCCTCGGCCGGCTCGCCGCGCTCAAGGGCTTGCTCGCGGCCGAGATCGCGCTCGCGGCGAAGGACCGCGAGCTGGACGCGGTGCTGGAGCTCCTGGAGATCGCCGCGAAGGAGCAGATCTTGCCCGACGGCGGCCATCGCGCGCGCAGCCCCGCGGCGCAGCTGACGGCGCTCCGGCACCTGATCGACGCCCGTGCGGCGCTCTATGCGGCCCGCATCGAGGTGCCGCAGCCGCTCCACGGCGCGATCGACCGCGCGGCGCCCATGCTGCGCTTCTTCCGCCACGGCGACGGCCGGCTCGCCCTCTTCAACGACAGCCAGGAGCAGGAGCCCGCGGCGATCGACCTGGTGCTCGCGCGCTCGGAGGCGAAAGGGCGGCCGCCCGCGAGCGCGCCCATGTCCGGCTTCGAGCGGCTCGCCGCCGGCAAGTCCATCGTGATCGCCGATTGCGGCGCGCCCGTCTCGCCGCACTGGGGCGCCTGGCCGCACGCCGGCACGCTCTCCTTCGAGATGAGCCACGGGCGCGAGCGGCTGATCGTGAACTGCGGCGCCTATCGCGGGCCGAAGGTCGCCTGGCATACGGCGCTCCGCACCACGGCGGCGCACTCCACCCTGATCGTGGCGGACAAGCCGAGCTCCGAGCTCGACGCCGAAGGCCGCATCCACAAGCACCCCCGCGCGATCACCCGCGAGCGCGCCGAGCAGGACGGCAGCCAATGGATCTCGGCGACCCATGACGGCTACAAGGCGGAGTTCGGCCTGACCCACGGCCGCCAGCTCTTCCTCGCCGAGGACGGCGAGGATCTCCGCGGCGAGGACCGCCTCACCGGCAAGCCCGGCCAGAGCTTCGCCATTCGCTTCCACCTGCACCCGACGGTGCAGGCCTCGCTGACCCAAGACGGCAGCGCCGCGCTCCTGCGCCTCGCGAGCGGCACCGGCTGGCGGCTGCGCGCCCAGGGCGCGGTGCTGAGCCTCGCCGAGAGCATTTACCTCGGCACCGGCGAGATCCGAAAGACGCAGCAGGTCGTGCTCCAGGGCCACGTGGGCACGCAGGGGGCGACGGTGAAGTGGGCGGTAAGGAGAGAGGGGAAGTGAGAGCAACCCAGGATATGGACACGACGAAATGGGTCAGCCCAGTTCCGGGGCCGCGCGTGCGGACGGTGGCGCGTGGTGCTCAGGCTCGCATAACCGGGTGTGGTACATCGCGGGTGCCATCACGCACTTGGCGACCTCTAAATGACCGTCTTACTCCGACAGCCACGCCTTAATGCGGTAGAGGAACCGCAGATACGCTGAGAGCAACGGCCGCAGAAGTGTGGTTCACTCCCAGCACCTAATACGGCACGTAGGGAGCGCCGTAATGAGCGAGTTCAAGTTGGTGTACCTCAGTGGTCGGCCGCTCGACATTCATGCGAACCATATCGTCGCGGTAATAACACAGCGCGATGAAGCGCTGAGACTGCCATATCTGCTGACCTATTATCGACGGCTCGGCGCTGATCGGTTTCTCGTAATCGACAATGGCTCGACCGATGGCTCGCGCGACATGCTATTGGCGCAACCTGACACCTTGGTGTTCTGGACGGAGGACAGCTACGCCGCGAGCAGCTTTGGTATGGATTGGGTCAACACATTGCTTAATCACTTCTGCGACGGCAATTGGGTCCTCGTGGCCGACGCCGACGAATGCCTGGTGTGGCCAGATTGCGAATCGCAGACACTACGGCAATTGACGTTGTGGATGGACAGCATCGGCGCTGAGGCGCTCTTTACGATGATGCTGGAAATGTATTCGGATCGCGCGTTCGGGACGATCGGATATACGGCTGGAGAAAGCTTCCTCGCTTATGCGCCGTTCTTTGATCGGCATGGCTATGTGCTCGCTCCTTTTAACGCCTTCCCTCATTGCCGAATCCTCGGTGGCATCCGGCAGCGCATGTACCGCGATTTGCCGAACTCGGCCGGGAATTTTCCGACGATCAGCAAGCTACCGCTAATCCACTGGCGACGCGGCCAAGCGTTCACCGGCTCTACTCATTTCATCCGCCAGCCAGTGCGACTTGCCCCCATGCGCGGTGCGCTACTGCATTTCAAGATGCTTGACGACCTTTATGAGGAGTCTCGAATTGAGGCGGTTCGGGAGCAGGGCTTCAACAAATCTGCGGCAGCCAAGCTGCTGATCGCGTCTATCGAACGCAACTCCCATCAGTCTTTCTACGATCCGTCGATCTCACTCAAGTACATCGACACGAACCAGCTGGTAATGCTCGGTTTGATGAGCCGCGACTCGGCTTTTGCCGCCGCCAACATTCGTAGCTGAGCATCTGGCTGATCTGCACTAAGTCTCCCCTGTCGTCCGTCATGCCCGCGCTTGTCGCGGGCATCCACGTGTTCTTCTGTGGTAAGCGAAACCGTGGATGGCCGGGACAAGCCCGGCCACGACGAAGAAAGGGTCGCCGAGGAACTGAGCCCGAGACTACGCCGCCGGCTGCGCTCTGCGGTGGCGCTCGGCGGCGCGGCGGCGGCAGGCGGCGCCGAAGGCCTCGAAGAGGTTGCAGGCGAAGGGCACCTCCCAGCAGCGGAACTCCGGGTGCCACTGCACGCCGATGACGAAGCTCTTGCCCGGCAGGCTCACGCCCTCGATCTGGCCGTCGGGCGCGACCGCCTCGACGACGAGTCCCTCGGCGGGCTGGTCGATGCCCTGCTGATGCAGCGAGTTCACCATCAGGTGCGTGCCGCCCGCCCATTCCGCGAAACGGCCGCCCGGCGTCAGCGACACCGGGTGTGCGACGTGATCGTATTTCTCGACGAAGCTGCCTTGGCGCGGCGAGCGGTGGTCGATCCGGCCGGGGACGTGCTGCACCTGCTGGAAGAGCGTGCCGCCGAGCGCCGCGTTCAATTCCTGGATGCCGCGGCAGATCGCGATCACGGGCAGGTCCGCCGCCACCGCGGCGCGGATGAGCGGCAGGGTCACGGCGTCGCGCGCGGGATCGTGGGCGAGGTCGGGCACCTTCTCGGCGCCGTAGTGATGCGGCTCGACGTTGGAGCGGCTCCCCGTGAGCAGGAGCCCGTCGAAGCGGAACAGGATCTCGTCGGGCGTCAGGTGCTCGGCGAGCGCGGGGATCAGGAACGGCACCGCGCCCGCGCGCTCGGCCACCGTGGTCACGTATTTCTCGGAGACCTGGTGCACGATGTGGTCGCCCTCGCGGCGCGTGCAGCAGGGGATCGCCACGGCGGGCCTGGGATAGGCGCCGGCGATGGTGTCAGTCGGCATGGGGGGTCGGGTCTGGGTCGGAGGGCAAAGCGCGCCCGGTCGGTGGTTGGGATCGGGAGAACGATGCGGCAAGATGGGGCGGGATGCAAGACGCGGCGGCGCACCTCCTCGCTTACAAAGGCATGGCTGTCCTGCTCTGGCTCGCGGTCTTGTTCGCGGCCGAGCGGCTCCGGCCGGCGGCGCCCTTTCCGGTCAAGGCGGTGCGACCGGGGGCGCGGCTCCTCGGGAACGGCGTGCTCTGGGGGATTAACGCCGCGCTGTCGGTCGCCGTGGTGGTGCCGGTGACGGCCTGGGCCGCGAATGCTGCGCCGCAGTGGCGCCCGGAGTGGTGGTCGGGCTGGGGCGGCCTCGCGCTCGACCTCCTGATCCTCGACGGGCTGATTTATTGGTGGCACCGCGCCAACCACGTGGTGCCGGTGCTCTGGCGCTTCCACGGCGTGCACCACCTCGACCGCACGCTCGACACCACGACAGCGCTGCGCTTTCACTTCGGCGAGGTGGCGCTCTCGGCCTTGGCGCGCGCGGGCGTGGTGCTGGCGCTCGCGGTGCCGCTCGTCTCGGTGCTGGCGTTCGAGACGCTGGTGCTGATCGCCGCGATCTTCCAGCACTCGAACCTGCGGCTGCCACCCGGGCTGGAACGCGCACTCTCGCGGGTGGTCGTGACTCCGTCCATCCACTGGGTGCACCACCACCGCACTCGCGCGGACACGGACTCGAACTACTCGACCGTGCTCAGTATCTGGGACCCGCTCTTCCGCTCGCGCTCGAAGACGCGCCGCACGCCCGATCTCGAGATCGGCGTCGAGGGGCGGGAGGAATTGCCGGTGCTCAATCTGATCGCCGCTCCATTCCTCGCGAGTCCCTCTCCGCCCCTCAGGGGCGGAGAGGCAAGGTGAGGTGGGGCGCAGCGGCAAACTCGATCCCAGGCACCATGCGACGCCGGCGCACCTCACCCTCCCACTGCTTCGCAGTGGGTCCCTCCCTCTCCCCTGAAGCGGAGAGGGAAAGTTAGCGGATGCTGTTCCTGCCGCCAGCGCCGCCGTTCGGGCGCGGGTCGGTCCAGTAGAAGAGCTTCTCGTCGACGGGCGCGCCGTAGTGCGGGTCGGTGAGCGCCACCGTCACCTCTTTCTGCTGAGGATCGACGATGGTCCATTGGCGGAGCTGCAGCGGCTTGTCGTCGAGCACCAAGGTCGCGGAGCCCTGGCCGGGCTCGGCCGTCTGCACCATGGTGAGGCGGATGGCGCCGGGCTTGTGCTCGAAGCGGGTCAGCGTGACGTCGCCCGAGAGCGTGATCTGGTCGCGCAGGAGGAAGCCCGCGGGCGTGTCCTCCACGCGCAGCTCCGAGACCTGCTCCAGCTCCTTGTCGTAATAGAAGATGTTCTTGCTGTTGGCGACCAGCAGCACCGGCACCGGCGGATCGTACTCGAAGCGCATGCGGCCGGGCCGCGCGAGCCAGAGCTGGCCCTGGGCGCTGCCGCCCTCGCCGGAATACTGCTCGAAGCGGGAGCTGAGCGTGCGGATGCCGTTCAAATAGGCCTGCACGCGCTCGACGTCGGCTTTCTGCTGCGCGTTGAGCGCAGCGGACTTCGGCGGTGCCGCGGCCCAGAGGCGGGTCAGCGGCATCAGGCTGAAGGCCAGCGTCAGGGCACCGGCATGAACCAGAAAACGGCGTCGCGTGATCATCAAAGGGCTCGGGTCGTTTCGAGATCGCCTGTGCTGCCACCAGAATGGGGCAACACCATGGCCGCTACCAATCCTCGTCGGGCAGGCGCGGCGGCTCCTCCGGGAATTGGGGACGGCCGGCGGGGATCACAACCCCCGGCAGCTTGCGGGAGACCCAGATGTGCCGGGCCTGGCCGAGGTCGACGGCCTCGTCGAGGGAGCCGCCCTTGACGCTGACGGTGGGGCCGGGCGGCGCGCCCTCGTGCCAGAGCCGCGAGCCGCAGTCCGGACAGAACACGCACGTGAGCCGCCGGCCGCTGTCGGTGCCGCGGGTCCAGGATTTGGGGGCGCCCTGGATGAGGCGGAAATCGCCCGTGCGCACGATCACGGAAATGCCGAAGGCCGAGGCCGACTGCTTGCGGCATTCCCGGCAGTGGCAGACGTAGGTCGCAACCGGCGCGACCGCGATCTCGTAGCGCACTGCGCCGCATTGGCAGCCGCCGGTGAGAATGCTCATGCGAGAGAGCTCCCCGCGCTACTCGCGCGCGACGGAGATGCCGCGCGCCTTCAAGGCCTCCTGCACGCTATCATGGCCCACGAGATGCGCGGCGCCCACGGCCATGAAGGTGACGCCCTTTCCGGCTTTGAGCCGCTCGGCGATCCGCGCAGCCCAGGCGCGGTTGCGGTTCACGATCAGGATCGCGTGGAGGTCGGGGTATTTCTCCGCGTCGTCCTCGTTCATATCCTTGTCGATGGCCGCGAGATCGCCGTTCTCCCAGGCGTCCAGCATCTCCGCGACGAGCGCCGGTCCGCTCGCGACTTCGTCGAGCACAGAGCGCAGCATCTCCACCTGCCGCGCCTGCGGCAGGTCCGCGAAGAAATGCATCTGCTGCTCGGCGGTCTCCAGGCCGTGCACGGGCTTGCCCGCCGTGGCGGCCTTGGCCTTCAGGATATTGTCGGCGCCCTTGGCGGGGTCATAGCCGGCCTTCACGATCGGCAGCGCCGCCAGCGTGAGCGCCGCGAGCCACGGCCGCATCGGCTCGAGCGCCGCCTCGCCCGGCAGCCCCGCGGATTTGGCGGCGGCATCGAGGCGCGGCAGGTCGGCAGGCGCCACCTTGGTGGAAAGCGGATGCGCGCGGTCGAGGCCGAGTTGGGCCACGATCGGCTGCATGGTCACGGGGTCGGCGTCGTCGGCCTCGAGCCAGAGCTCCTGACTCTCCGCGAAGGCCGCGGATATCTTCGGCGTCTCCCAGTCGGTCTCGCTCTTGAGCGCGTGAACGGTGCCGAAGAGATAGACCGTGGCGCCGCCCTGCGTCGCCACCCACAACGCCGGCTCCGCGAGCGCGGGGAGTGCGATGAGAGAGAGCGCGAGAGCAACGAAACCACTCAGTCCAATCCCTCTCCGCCCTTGGGGGCGGAGAGGATAGGTGAGGTGGGGGAATCTCGGTCTCTTGAAAGCCATTCTCATTCCTCGCGCCGATCATGCGCCGCGTGATGGCACCGCCCCACCTCACCTTGCCTCTCCGCCCCTGAGGGGCGGAGAGGGACGGCATCGGACTGAGTTCGCTTGATCGAGCGAGCGCTACTCGATGTTCCGCGCGAGGACCTCGCGCTTGCCGACGTGGTTGGCGGTGCTGACGACGCCTTCCTGCTCCATGCGCTCGACGATGCGGGCGGCGCGGTTGTAGCCGATCTGCAGGTGGCGCTGGATGAAGGACGTGGAGGCCTTGCGCTCGCGGCAGACCAGCGCAACCGCCTGGTCGTAGAGCTGGTCGCCGGAGCCGCCGGCTTCCTCGGCCTCGAAGCCGGTCGGCGCCTCGTCGGGATCCTCGGTGACGTCGTCGACATAGACGGGCTCGCCGCCGCGCTCCTTGAGGAAGCGCACGACCGCCTCGACCTCCTCGTCGCTGACGAAGGGGCCGTGGACGCGCGTGATGCGCCCGCCGCCCGCCATGAAGAGCATGTCGCCGCGGCCCAGCAGCTGCTCGGCGCCGCTCTCGCCCAGGATGGTGCGGCTGTCGATCTTCGAGGTGACCTGGAAGCTGATCCGGGTCGGGAAATTCGCCTTGATGGTGCCGGTGATCACGTCGACCGAGGGCCGCTGGGTCGCCATCACCAGGTGGATGCCGGCGGCGCGCGCCATTTGCGCCAGTCGCTGCACGGCCACCTCGATGTCCTTGCCCGCGACCAGCATCAAGTCCGCCATCTCGTCCACCACCACGATGATGAGCGGCAGCGGCGTCATGTCGAGCGGCTGCTCCTCGAAGACGGGCTGGCCGGTCTCGGGGTCGAAGCCGGTCTGCACCTTGCGCATGAGCGTCTCGCCCTTGGCGTTGGCCTCCTTGAGGCGCGCGTTATACCCCTCGATATTCCGCACGCCGAGCTTCGACATAGCGCGGTAGCGGTTCTCCATCTCCTTCACGGTCCACTTGAGCGCCACCACCGCCTGGCGCGGATCGGTCACCACCGGCGCCAGCAGATGCGGGATGCCGTCGTAGACCGAGAGCTCCAGCATCTTGGGGTCGATCATGATGAACTTGCAGCGGTCGGGAGGCAGCCGATAGAGCATCGAGAGGATCATGGTGTTGATGCCGACCGACTTGCCGGAGCCGGTGGTGCCGGCGATCAGCAGATGCGGCATGCGCGCCAAGTCCGCGATCACGGCGGTGCCGCCGATGTCCTTGCCGAGCGCCAACGCCAGCTGCGCGCCGCTGCGGTCGTAGGCGTCGGAGGACAGGATCTCGCGGAGGAAGACCATCTCCGCCTTGGTGTTCGGGAGCTCGATGCCGATCACGCTGCGGCCCGGCACGACGGCGACGCGGACGGAGACCGCGCTCATGGAGCGCGCGATGTCGTCGGCAAGCCCGATGATGCGCGAGGCCTTGATGCCGGGCGCGGGCTCCAGCTCGTAGAGCGTCACCACCGGACCCGGGCGCACCTTCACGATCTGGCCGCGCACGCCGAAATCCTCCAGCACGGTCTCGAGCATGCGCGCGTTCTGCTGCAGCGCGTCCTCGTTCACGATGGTGCTGCGCACGGAGGCCGGCGGCTCCGTCAGGAGATCGATCGGCGGCAGCACGTGCTGGCCGCCGGGGCCGAGGTCGAGCGCGGTCTGGCGCTGCCGGCGCTTCTCGCTCGCCACTTTCTTGGCGGGCACCACGTCGGCGGCGGCGCGCGGGCGCGGCGGCATTTCGAGCGCCTCCGCGTCCACCAGCGGATCCTCCGGCGTGTTGTCGCCGTCTGGCCCAAGCGCGGGTTCTTTCCGTGGCGCGCGCGCTGGCTTGTCCGGCGAGCGGAAGAGCCTCGCGCGGAACCACAGGCCGAGCCGGCCCAACGCGAGGCCGCCGCGGCCGGAAACGCGCGCCGCCCGACCGGCGCCGCGGCCGATCAAGGCCCAATCCTCGAGCGTCAGGCCCAGCACATAGAGCAGCAGCAAGCCGCCGAGCGCCGCCGCCGTCATGGCGAGCGCGGGCCGCGGCACGCCGGTGTGGGCGAGCACGTCGAGGCCCATCAGCCCCACCACGCCGCCGAGCCCCGGCGAGATCGGCCAATGCACGCCCGGCGGAATCAGATTGAGCGCGATCGCGCCCAGCACCAGGAGCGGCAGCAGCAGCGCCGAGCGCAGCGTGAGCTGCGAGACGCCGCGGTTGAGCAGAAGCCGGAACGCCCAGGCGAGCAGCACCGCCGGCAGCAGCGCCGCGGCGAGCCCCACCGCCTGCAGCAGCACGTCGGCCACCACCGCGCCCACGGGGCCCGCGATGTTCTTGACGGGCCCGTTGATCGCGTGGCTCGGCGAGGGATCGTTGTGGTCGAAGCTCGCCAGCGTCACCGCGAGCAGCAGGCTCGCGAACACCAGCAGCACCCCCGCCCCCTCCGTGAGCCGCTTCCTCAGCGCCTCCATCAGAGGCGAGGGCTTCTGGCCCTTGATGCTTTCGCTTACGGCCATGGGGGGCTCGCGGGCGGGGTGCGTCCTTCGACGCGCTCGCCAATGGCTCGCTTGCTCAGGATGAGGGGCATTGTGTGGGCCAAGCAAAGATGGCCCTCATCCTGAGCAAGCGAAGCACGTCGAAGGACGCACAATGCCATTGCCGTCATCGGAGCACGCGGACCATGCGCTCGAGGCCGTCGGCGATGGTGGCGTCGTCGTGCACGAGGGCCACGCGGATGTACGGCGAGGCCGGGTTGACGCCGCGCTCGTTGACGCGGCCGAGGTAGCCGCCCGGCAAGGTGCGCACGCCCACCTCCTGCCAGAGCTTGAGTGTCGCTTTCTCGCCGTCGCCGACATTGAGCCACAGGAAGAATCCGCCGGGCGGACGGTAGAAATCGAATTTGCCCTTGAGCACGCGCTCGGCGGTGTCGAATTTGCTGACGTAGAGCGCGCGGTTGTCGGTGACGTGGCTCTCCTCGCGCCAGAGCGCGGTGGCGGCCTCCTGGATCGGCAGCGGCACCTGGCAGCCGCCGTAGCTGCGCAGCTCGGCGAAGCGCTTGATCACGTCGGCATCGCCCGCGATGAAGCCCATGCGGAGCCCCGCGGCGCTCGAGCGCTTCGAGAGCGAGTGGAACACCACGAGGTTGGCGAAGTCGGTGCCGAGCTTCGCCGCGGCCTCGAGCCCGCCCGGCGGCGGCGCCTTGTCGTAGATCTCGGCGTAGCACTCGTCGACCACGAGCAGGAAATCGTGGGCGCGCGCGAGGCCGATCGCCTGCTTGAAATAGTCCAGGCTCGCAATGGCGCCCTGGGGATTGGCGGGGCTGCAGAGATAAAAGATCGCGGCGCGCGCCAGGACGTCCTTGGGGATCGCGTCGAGATCGGGCAGGAAGCCGGTCTCCGCGGTCGCGTCCATGTAATAGGGCTCGGCGCCCGCCATCACGCCGCCGCCGCTGTAGACGTTGTAGTAGGGGTTGGGCAGCAGGCAGAGCGGCGTCTTCCCCGCCTTGGTCTCGGGCACCGCCACCTGCGCCACCAGGAACAGGCCCTCCTTGGTGCCGGCGAGCGGCAGGATGTGGCGCTCGGGCGAGATCATCCCGGCGGGGAGCGCATAGCGCCGCGTGAGCCACGCCGCCACCGCCTCGCGATAGGCCTGGGTCCCCATCATGGTGGGATAGCGGTTCCAGAGGTGCGCGTTCTTCGCGATCACCTCGGCGACGAAAGGCGGCGGCTGGTGCATGGGGTCGCCCACCGACATCACGATGGGCGTGGAGTTGGCGCGCGGCGAGAGCGGCGCCAGGAGCTGGTTCAGCTTCGTGAAGGCGTAATCGCCGAGCCGGTCGAGGCGAGGATTGTGCTGCTGCACGAGCTTCAAGTTCCCTCTAAAGACCCGCCCGCGACCCCCACAGGCGCCTCAAAATAACCCGAACGCCCGCCCGGCGCTCCGTAAACAAAACAGCAACATCAGACGCTTGGCAAGCCCCTACCCAAAAGCCCAACCCCCACCGGATGTTGTGGATGAGTCGGGGCGCGCCCTCCCAGGACTAGACTCATTCCTGAGGTGTTCTCAAAACGCCTCCCGAGTCGCGACTCGGGCGCGACTCGGGGGCAGAAATCATTCCGCCGCATCGGTCACGCGAGCGCATCTCCAATTCCAGTCCATCCTCCGTCACGGTCGCTGGAGTTGCGTCGGAAATTTTTACAGATCACAGAGGCCAGCGGGTCGAGACGGCTCTAACATACTGGTTTATTTCAACCAACCATTGCGGCCCGATTCTTGCGTGTACGGTTTATTGGGGCTGCAGCGGCTTCGACCCTTGGGGAGAATTCAAGTGCAGAAAAATTTCCTTCGCCTGCTCGTCCGGAGGCTTCAAATGAAAAAATGCTTGTTGGCGGCGATAGCTTTGGCTGCGGGACCAGTGCTTGCTTTGCTCGGGCCGGCCAATGCGACCCCGATCGAAGATCCTTTTTTGGATGAAACTCAGAATTTGACAAATACCTGCCCGGCCAACTGAAGTGGACCCCATCGGTGGGACCATTTTGCGCGGTTTCTTAGTTGGAAGTTCCGCCGTTCCGTTTTCCTGAATCCGTTACGCGATTAAAGCCTGCTGCTGTTGTTGCGGCTGTGGGCATGTGGGCAACGCGTGAGC
>DATNIT010000172.1:0-10949 GCA_035604335.1 Allostellaceae bacterium
GATGTTCGAGCCGGGTCCGCTTATCCCGCCGGTGGCAAACACATGGCAGTCCAGGATACTGCCGCGGCGCTGGGCTTCTTCGGTAAGGCCGGGGCGAAGCCCGGTTGACGCTCCGGAAACGACTCAGTTAGGTTAGGGACAAGAACGTCATCGCCATGCCGATGCGCGGCGGGCTCGAAAGGGAGGCAGTTGATGCGCTTTACATGGGGCCTCGCGGCCGCGCTGGCGAGCATCGTTCTGGTCCATGCGCCCGGCGCCGAGGCGCAATATTCCGACAACAAGATCAAGCTCGGCATCCTCGACGATTTCTCCGGGCCCTATTGCCTCGACAATTGCATGGGGCCGGTGGTCGCGACCCAGATGGCGGTCGACGAATTCGGCGGCAAGATCAACGGCGTTCCCATCGAGGTCATTCACGGCGACCACCAGGACAAACCCGATGTTGGCGTGCGCATGGCGGAGCGCTGGTACGATACCGAGCAGGTCGATGCGATCCTCGATGTCGTCTATTCGGGCGTGGCCCTGGCGGTGCAGGAAGTGGCGCGCCAGCGCAACAAGGCGGTCCTCTACAGCGAGGCCGGGTCCGACGCCCTGACCGGCAAGCAGTGCGGGCCATTCAGCGCGCAATGGACCTACGACACCTATCAGCTTCCGAACCTCGGCGCGGCGGTGCCGAAGCTCGGCAAGACCTGGTTCATCCTGTCCGCCGACTATGCCTATGGCAAGGCGCTGGTCGAGGGCGTCACGCGCAGCGTCACCGAGGCGGGCGGCAAGATCGTCGGAACCGTGTACCATCCCTTCGGCGCGTCCGACATGTCGTCCTTCATGCTCCAGGCGCAGGCCTCGAAGGCCGAGGTCATCGCGCTCGGCGATGCCGGGCCCGACATGACGAACGCCATCAAGGCCGCCAATGAATTCGGCCTGATCGCGAGCGGCGTCAAGGTCGTGCCGTTGAGCATGGACCTGCAGGCGATCGCCGGCGCCGGCGGCCTCAAGGCCACGCAAGGCATGATCATGGCGCTGCCATGGTACAGCGATGCCAATCCCCCGAAGTCCGACGCCTTCGCGGCGGAGTTCGAGAAGCGTCAGGGCATGATGGCGCCCTATCTCATGGCCGGGCTTTATTCCGCGGTGCGAACCTATCTCCTGGCCGCGCAGGCGACGGGCAGCGACGATCCCAAGAAGATCTTTCCCTGGATGCAGCAACAGGTGATCGACGACGCCTTCACCAAGCACGGCGTCCTGCGGCCCGATGGCCGCATGGTGCACGACGTCTATCTGGTCCAGGTGAAGAGCCCGGCGGAATCGAAAGGCCCGCGCGACCTCGCGAAGCTGCTCGAGGTCATTCCGGGCGACAAGGCGTTCCGGCCCATCGATCAGGGCGGCTGCCCGCTGGTCGCGAACGCCGGCAAATAAGCGGCCTGATGCCGTTGACCGACGACGTGCTTCTGCGCACCGAGGCCGTGACCAAGTCATTTTCCGGCTTCGTTGCGGTCAAGGGCGTCAGCCTCGATGTGAAGCGCGGCGCGATCCACGCCCTCATTGGTCCCAATGGTGCCGGCAAGACCACGTATTTCAATCTGTTGACCCGGTATATGCCGGTGACCAGCGGGCGCATTTTCTTCAAGGGCCGCGACATCACCAGGGCCCAACCTTACGACGTAGCGCGCATGGGCATCGTGCGTTCGTTCCAGATCTCGGCCGTGTTCCCGCACCTCACGGCGCTCGAGAACGTCCGCATCGCGCTGCAGCGGTTCCGCGCCGACAATTATTTTTTCTGGCGCTCCGACGACGCGTTGAGTGCGCTCGAGGCCAGGGCGCACGCGCTCCTGGCGGATGTCGGGCTCGAGGCTTGGGCAAGCCGGACCGCGGCGGAACTGCCCTACGGCCGCAAGCGCGCGCTGGAACTTGCAACGACCTTGGCGCTCGAGCCGGAGCTTTTGCTGCTCGACGAGCCGACCTCCGGGATGGCAAGCGAGGATATCAGCCGCATCGTCGCGCTGATCCGTCGCGTCGCGGTCAACCGCACGGTGCTGATGGTGGAGCATAATCTGTCGGTCGTCGCCGATCTGTCGCATCGCATCACGGTGATGCAGCATGGCGGCATCTTGGCCGACGGCTCTTATGACGAAGTCTCGAAGGACCCAGCCGTGATCGAGGCCTATATGGGCACCGGCGTTGGCTAGCGCGATCCTTGAAATCGCGATCTTGCACGACGACTAGGGAGCGAGCGTCCATGTCGCCCACGGCCTTGTTCGGGCAGTTGCTGCTGGGCCTCATCAACGGCTCGTTCTATGCGATGTTGAGCCTCGGCCTCGCCGTCGTTTTCGGCCTGCTCGCCATCGTGAACGCGGCGCAAGGCGCGTTCTACATGCTCGGGGCCTTCATTGCCTGGATGCTCTTGCATTATCTCGGCATCGGCTATTGGTGGGCGTTGCTGCTGGCGCCGCTCGCGGTCGCGATCATCGGCATGATCCTCGAACGGACGCTGATCGCCCGCGTCTACAATCTCGACCACCTTTACGGGCTGCTGCTGACCTTGGGCGTGTTCCAGATCATTCAAGGCATGTTCGTTCACTGGTACGGCACCTCGGGCCAGCCCTACGATTATCCCGATGCGCTGACCGGCGGTTACAATTTGGGCTTCATGTTTCTGCCGGCTTATCGCATCTGGGTCGTGGCCGCGTCGTTGGTCGCCTGCTTCGGCACCTGGTACGCGATCGAGAAGACCCGGCTCGGCGCCTATTTGCGCGCCGCGACCGAGAACCCGACCCTGGTGAGCGCATTCGGCATCAACGTGCCGCGGATGGTGACGCTGGCCTTCGGCGGCGGCGTCGCGCTCGCCGGATTGGCGGGCGTGCTGGCCGCGCCGATCTATCAGGTCAACCCGCTGATGGGCGGCAACATCCTGATCACGGTGTTCGCGGTGGTGGTGATCGGCGGCTTCGGCTCGATCTTGGGCTCGATCGTGACGGGCCTGACCTTGGGCGTGCTCGAAGGCCTGTCGAAGGTGTTCTATCCCGAGGCCTCGAACATGGTGATCTTCGCCATCATGATCGTCGTGCTGATGGTGAAGCCGGCGGGACTGTTCGGGCGCGAGCGCCAGGCGACGCCGCAAATCCGGGAGGGCTCGGCGAGCGCCGCCAGGACGCGCGGCATTGGCTGGACCGAGCTGGCGTTCGGCATCGCCATCCTGGCCGTTGCGCCGTTCCTGGTATATCCGGTGTTCCTGATGGAATTGCTGTGCATGGCGCTGTTCGCCTGCGCGTTCAATCTGCTGATCGGCGGCGGCGGCCTGCTCTCCTTCGGCCATGCCGCGTTTTTCGGCTGCGGGGCTTACATCGCCGCCGAGACCGCGAAGGCCTTCGGCTTTCCTTTCGAGCTGGCGATGCTGAGCGGCATCGCGAGCGCGACGGTGCTGGGATTCCTCTTCGGCATCACGGCCATCCGCCGCCAGGGTCTGTTCTTCGCCATGATCACCTTGGCGCTGGCGCAGGCGGTCTATTTCCTGGCGCTCAGGCTGCCCTTCACGAACAGCGAGGACGGCATTCAGGCCGTTCCGCGCGGGCGGCTCTTAGGATTGATCGATCTCAACGACAATTTCGCCATGTATTACGTCACGGCGGCGATCTTCCTTGCCGGATATCTGCTGGTCGCGCGGGTGTGGCATTCGCCGTTCGGCCAAGTGCTGCGCGCGATCAAGGACAATCAGCCGCGCATGATTTCGCTGGGCTATCCGGTCGACCGCTACAAGCTGATCAATTTCGTGTTGTCGGCGGCGCTCGCAGGCACCGCCGGCTCGCTGAAGGCGATCGCGCTCAGCCTCGCCACCTTGACCGATGTCGATTTCACGACCTCAGCAGCGGTCGTCCTGATGGTGCTCTTGGGCGGCATGGGCACGCTCTTGGGGCCGGTCGTCGGCGCCATCCTCGCCGTGTCGATGGACGAATATCTGGCCGGCATCGGCATCCCGGTGCCGGTCGTCATCGGCGTCATTTTCGTGGTGATCATTCTCGTGTTCCGCCGCGGCATCGTGGGCGAGGCGATCCATCACTGGAACCGCTGGCAGGCCCGGGCCAGCGCCCTCCCGATCGCATGACCTTTCGTTCGGCGGATTCGATGCGGCATTTCCTGATCAGCTTGATTTTGCTGGCGGGCGCGGCAGCGGCGCATGCCCAGGATTACAGCGACCCCCTCAGGCTCATCGCATCGATCTACCGGACCTACACAACCGGCAACCTGAAGCCTGGCTTTCCCCATGTGTATAGCGGCCGTTTGCCGGCGCTCGTCAACGCCGATGCCAAGAACACGCCGGAGGGCGATGCGGGGACGATCGACGGGGACGTCTTCGTCGACGGCAATGACTGGGAGATCAGCAACCTGAAGGTTACTCTGGTCCGGCGCTCCACCCTGCGCGCGCAGGTGCGCGCACGCTTCGATAATTTCGAGCAACCGCGCACGATGATCTTTGATCTTGTTCGCGAGAAAAGCGGCTGGCGCATCGACGACATCGGCTCGCTCCGGAAAGGAGCGCGATGGACGATGTCTAAAATCCTAATGGGTGCGCCGGACGCATTTCCCGACGCGGACAAGTGATCGAAGAGCTGCGGCCGATGCCGTGATCGAACAAGGCTCCGCCATTTCCGTTTCTGGCGAATGCCGCAATGATCCGTTGCGGAACTCAACCCGCGGCTTGTCGCGAGCAAGAAGACGGGCCTGGCCGACATGGACCGGAAGCGTCAAGGAGACGCATTGGAGCGCGCGACGAAGCGGCGCGTCGCCACCCGCTGCGCGCTTTGGCCCGGCGTCCGTGCGGATCAGGGCTCGGTCACGATGTAGATGAAGCGGGCGGCGAGATCGACAGGGGCACCGCAGCGCCAAGCCACCAGATCGCCGCGCTGCACCGGACCGCGCGCGTGTTCGCCCGCGCTCAACGAGAAGCGCGTCACTGTCCCGTCGGAATGGCGGATCGCGAGGTTCATCATCCTGCCGCCGCTACACGCGTAAAACCAATTGGCGTAACCGGGTCCGAGCAGGCTCGTGCTGGCAAGCGATGGCCAGGCGAGCGCCAGCGCGATCGCACCGGCGAGCGTCAGTCCTGCAAGACGATTCATTCTCGGTCTCCCCATCAAGCCGTTCGCGGCGACCAGTCGTAAACGCGCGCCAGCGTCTCGCCCATGAGCGCGGCGCGATCGCTTTGCGACAGCCGATCGGTGACGCGAAACGCCTCGACCGCCTCTCTGTAAGTCAGCAAGGCGACCGCACGCGTCCAGTCGGTGCCCCACATGCAGCGCTCCAATCCGAAGGCGTCGAAGATGCGACACAGCGGATCCCATATGTCTTTGTAGGGGAATGGCTCGTGCGACAGCGTGCAGGCGCCGCTGATCTTGACCGCGACGTTGTCATGGGCGGCGAGCGCCAGGAGCTTCGGCAGCTCGGCGAAGGGCTGCGCCGGCGGTGGCGGCGCGAACGGCTGTTGCAGCCCAAGGTGATCGATCACCAGCATCGTGTTCGGGTGCTGCGCCGCCAAGCGGCGCGCCTGCTCGAGCCGACCCCAGACTAGAAGGTTAACCGGCAGAGCATGATGCGCAGCCGCGGCGAGAACCCGGTCGATCGCGGCATCCGCCGGCTCCTCCGACGCGCCGAAGTTCAAGAGGAGCCGGATTGCGACGGTGCCATCGGTTGCCGCCCACGCGGCGACCGTATCGGCGACGTGGGGGTCGTTCGGGTCCACCGGCTTGATCAATCCGAACCGGCCAGGATGAGCGGCATGGACCTTGAGCGCGTAGCTGGCATCGTAGCCGTACATGGTGAAGGGCGAGACCAGCAGCGCGCCATCGACAGCAACTTCTTTCATGGCGGCGACCATGTCGTCGCCGGTGACCTCGGGCGGCCCGGCGAGCGTGGCCAGCCAGGGGCGGCCGGGATGATTGCGTTCGTAGGCGTGCACTTGAGAATCGATGGTCAACATCGGCGTCTTGCCCTCCCGGATGACACCATGGTGCGGCGATGTCCGGATTGAATCAACACTGGCAGTATCTACCGAAAGCGCGGCAGCACCTGTTCGCAGAACATTCGGAGCGAGTTCGCCACCCGCGCGGCGGGGATGCCGCCGCCGCAATTGAGCTCGGCGAGAATCCCGTCGCAGCCGAGCTCCTCGTTGATCTGGTGCAGACGCTCGACGACACGGCCGGGCGTGCCGACCACCAGCCTGTCGCGCAGCGCTTGCTCATAGGTGAGGGTCTGGAGCTTGCGCCCGCGTTCCGCGCGCCGCTCGATGCCGCGCGCGCCCGCTTGCTCGGCCGAGGCTTCGATGCGGGCGCCCAGGACGCGGTAGAGGTTCATGATGCTCGCCTGCGGCTCTTCCCGCGCGCGCGCCTCGGTCTCGGCCACATAGACGGGGATGCGGAGATAGACGCCGCCCTGTCCCGGATGGCCCGCTTCGCGCCAGGCCGCGCGATAGGCGAGCACATTGGGGATGAGCTCGTTGAGCGCGCCGGCGCGGGCCGCCGCCATGACCGTGTCGCCGAGCGTGCCCACGGCGGGGAAGGTGTCCGGGCTGCTGGCGGCGACGCGGATCGGCGGATGCGGGCGCTGATACGGGGCGGGCGAGAGGCTCACGTTCTTGCAACTGAAGAACCTGCCCTCGTAGGAGAACCCGGTTTCGGTCCAGGCGCGCTTGATGAGCGCGAGCGCCTCGGCAAAGCGCTCCTGGCTCTCGGCATAGGACACGCCGTAGGCGTCGTAGCCGCGCGGCAAGCCGCTGCGGCCGACGCCGAAAATGAGGCGGCCCTGGCTGATCTGATCGACCGTCGCCGCCTCCTCGGCAATGCGCACGGGATGGGCGAGCGGCAGCACCTGGACGGCGGTGCCGATCCGGATGCGGCGCGTGCGCGCGGCGATCGCGCTGGCCACGGTCAGCGGCGAGGACAGCACTGACCGCGCCGGATCCATGTGCAGCTCGCCCAGCCAGATGACGTCGAGCCCCATCCGCTCAGCCGCGTCGATCTCGGCGAAGGCGCTGCGGAAGACATCGGCATGCGCGCTGCCGGGCGCACACCGGAACTCATGGAACATGCCGAATTCCATCGCCCGTCCCCCTCCGCTGCCTGAGCCGTGGCGCTTCCGGTATGATACCGGAGAAATCGCCGCCCGGGAGCCGCCCATGAAGAAGATCGCACTCGAAGAGCATTTTTACGTCGACGGGTTTCTCCACCCCATGAAGGCCAATCCGGATCGGTCCGATCCCGAGTTCCATCGCTATGCGGTGGAGCGATTGCCGGAATTCGACGCGCTGCGCCTGGGCGCGATGGATCAGGCGGGGATCGAGATCTCGGTGCTGTCGCATTACGCGCCCGGCGTTCATGGCGAGCGCGACGCCGCCGCGGCCGTCACGGCGGCGCGGCGCGGCAACGACCTTCTTGCCGGCCATGTCGCACGGCACCCGACGCGCTACCGCGGCTTCGCCATGCTCGCCATGCACGATCCCAAGGCGGCCGCCGACGAGCTCGAGCGCGCGGTGCGGCAGTTGGGGTTCAAGGGCGCGCTGCTGAACGGCCATACGCAGGGCGTCTATCTCGACGATCCCCGCTATCTCGGGTTCTGGGAGCGCGTCGCGGCGCTCGACGTGCCGATCTATCTCCATCCCACGCATCCCGTGACGCTGCCCGCGGTGTTCGAGGGCTATCCGGGGCTCGGCGGCGCGATGTGGGGCTGGATGGCGGAGACGGGCGGCCACGCCTTGCGTCTCGTGCTGAGCGGGCTGTTCGACCGGCTGCCCAAGCTCACCATCATTCTCGGCCACATGGGCGAAGCGTTGCCCTTCCTGCTGTGGCGCATCGACAGCCGGTTCAAGATCGTCAAGCCCAAGGTCGTGCTGCAGAAGCCGCCGTCGCACTACATCCGCGAGAACTTCATGGTGACGACCGCGGGCACCTTCGCGTCCGACCCGCTGCTGTGCACCATCGCGGCGCTGGGCGACGACCGCGTCATGTTCTCGGTCGACTATCCGCTCGAATACAGCGATCTCGCCGCCCAGTTCATCGACTCGGCGCCGCTGAGCGAGGCGGTGCGCGCGAGGATCTGCTACGGCAACGCGGCCCGAATCCTGAAGATCTGATGCGGCGGCCCGAGCCGGCTATCAATGCGCGAGCCGGGCCGCAGCCTCCTTGATGAGGCTCAGGTCGGCGTACTCGCGGATTTCGAGATCGGCCTTGAGGAAACCGAACTCCACCTGCGTCCTGATGTTGGCCTGCAAGGCATCGAGATCGGGGACCGCGTTGGCGTCGCGGTAATAGTCGCCGCCCGGCTTGAAGAGCCAGGCGTCGTAATATTCGGGCGGCTGCTTGTTGAAGCGGGCGACGATATCGACGGCCTCGCCGTGATTGGCGGGATCGGTGAAGAAGTGCAGCGCGCGCAGCACATCCTCCATGAAATCGACCATCGCCGGACGGTGCGCGGCGATGAACCCGGCGCGCGCGACCCACACGATCATCTCGGTCCGTCCGATCGCCTCGCGCTGGGTGAAGATCGTGCGCGTCGCCGCGCGCAGCGCCTGGTCCTGCGCGAAGGGCAGGCCGGTGCCGATGAGGTCGACCTTGCGCTCGCCGAGCGCCGCGCGCATGTTGGGGAAGGCCACCTCGACGATGGTCACGTCCTTGCGCGCATCGAGACCGTGCTGGTGCAGCATCGCGCGAAGGCCCACGTCGATCGCGCCGCCGGTCACGTTCGATCCGAGGATCTTGCCTCTCAGATCCGCCACCGTTTGGATCGGGCTGTCCTTCAGCACCATGTATTCGTCGGTGTAGTAACCCGGTGCGCCGTCCTGGAACGCGTCGGCGATGACGCGCAGGTCGGACATGCCCGCATTCTCGATCGCCACCGCCAGCGACGAATAGGCCAGGAGCGCGATGTCGATCTCGTTGGCGCCGAACGCCGAAATCATCTGCGGCGTGCCCGAGAAGCGGATCGCATCCATTGTGTAGGATTGGGCCTGGTGGTGCGCGATGCCCGGCTTGGCGAACAGGATCGGCGGCAGATTGTTGGGCACCACCACCCATGCGACCCGGATGTTCAGCGGATCGGCCGAGGCCGTCGCCAGGCTCGCGGCCAGGATCGCCGCCGCGGCGATATACGACAAGAAGCGCATCCCGTGTTCTCCCTGGTCGCCCGGCGCGGGCTCGTCCCCCGACCTCGGGCCGCCTATTTTTCTGCCGCCCGCTTCGCCTTCTCGAGCAGCGGACCGCTGAGCGCCGCGGCGTCCCCGACAACGGCCGCGAGTTTCTTGCCGCCGATGACGTCGAGGTCGAGCTTCGCGTTCTTCGCGTCGGCGACGAAATCAGGATCCGCGACCGTGGCGTCGAAGGCGGCGCGCAGCATTGCGACGCGGTCCGCGGGAATGCCGGGCGGCGCCACGATCGATCGGCCGATGACCGTGTATGACGAGAAGAAACGGAACATTTTCCGCTCGTCTTCGGTGCGGCCGAGCTGGACCATCGTCGGCACGCGGGGCAGGTCGGGGGCCGGGTCGAGCGTCGCCTGGTAGATCACCCGGAGCTTCTGCTGCCGAATCCAATCCTTGTCGACGCGCCAGAACACGCTGCCCGTGCCCTGCACTTCGCCGCGCTCGACCGCGAGGCGGATTTCGGCGCTGCCTTCATATCCGGAGACGAGCTTGAATTTCGTCCCGAGCACGTTGTTGATGACGGTCAAGGTGAGCACGGTCGCCGACCCGGCGCCGGGCACGCCGATGATGGTTTCCCGCGTCAGGGCGTCCTCGATCGTCGCGACCGGCACGTCGGGGCGCATCGCCAGCACCGGACCCGAATCGACGAGGCGCCCGATCCAGGTGAACTTCGCCGAATCGAACATCGCCTGCGTGTCGCCCAGCACCTGGTTGATGACCAGAACCTCGCCGATCATGCCGAGCGCGGTGCCGTCCCTGGGCAGAACGTTGTAGAGCTCGTTCGCCAGCCTCAGGCTGCCCGCGCCCGGCCGATTTTGCGCGACGACGACCGGGTTTCCGGGCAGGTGCTTGCCGAGATGCGTCGCGAACAGCCGGCAATAGAGATCGTAGCCGCCGCCCGGCCCATAGCCGACATAGACCGTGACCGTGCGGTTGCGAAAGAAATCCGATTGCGGCTCGGCCCATGCCGTCGCGACGGCGGCGAAAGCCGTGACGATGATGAGCAATAAGGCCCGCATGGGCTAGTGCTGGCGCATCTCGTAGGCGAGGCCGGCGCGGAAGGCGCGGTCGGCGAGCGCGCAGAGCTGCGCGCCCTCGAGCGCGGTGCGATAGGAAAATTCGTCCACCACATAGCGGCAGATCGAGTCCCAGATCGAATCGGAGTGATCCATGTCGGCGTCGACATGGACATTGGTCGAGATCAGGAGCGACGGCTCGATCTTGAGCTCGCGCACGGCCTTGTCGCGCCAGCGCGCCGAGAAGCCGCCGCCGCGGATGAGGCGGCTGTTGTTGCGGCGTTCGAGAAAATGCGAGGCGGCGAGGGCGCCGAGCCACGGCTGGGTGATGTTGATGAAGCTGAAACCCGCGAGCAGGCTCCTGATCAGCGGCGTGGGCTGCGCCATGCCGACCTCCTCCGCGGTCATGCCGAGCGCCACCGCCTCCTTGGTCATGAGGGCGCGATGATCGCTGCCGCCGCGCGGATCGAAATGCAGCTCGTCGTCCTCGTGGTGCCAGATCGCCTGCTTGACCTCCCATGGCGCCTTCGCCTGGACATAGGCCCAGCAATCGCGGCGATTGACGTTGTAGAACACCAGTTGCAGCGCGTAGCAGCGGGCGCGCGTCATGGTGAGCGGCGTCTCGAAGAAGAGGCGGAATTCCGGGGTCTCGAACTGGGCGGTGGCGAGCGAAGTCAGCTCGCCATCGAGGCGCTCGGCGTGGCTCGATGTCGCAACCGCGGCCGCCTGGCTCATGACCTTTGTCCCTC
>DATNIT010000173.1:0-25533 GCA_035604335.1 Allostellaceae bacterium
TCACCACCAACGCGCCGGTCGCCGCCGCGCACGATGCGAATGAGGATGTAGCCAGAGGCGAGCCAGGCCGGCGGCTCCAGCGCGTTGGTGGTGAGGATGGTACCGATTCCCAGCAAGATCCCCGCGATGAGCATCGCGAGCGCCGCCATGCCCTGCGCCCAGCGGCCGCCGTCCAGGAGGCGCGCGGTCTCCGCCGCGAGCGCCACGGTTGCCGCATGGGCGAGCGCCGGCACCAGACGCAGCATCACCAGCGAGGGCGCCAAGAGGCGATGCATCACCACCGCGACCAGCGGGATCAGCGGCGGCTGGTCGACATAGCCCCAATCGAGCCGCTCGCCGCAGACGATGAAATAGAGCTCGTCGCGGAAATAGCCGTAGCCGCCGCTGCCGTAGAGATGCGCGAGGAGCGCCACCGCCGCCAGCAGCCAGCCGGGTCGGCGCGTCAGCACATCCGTGAGGCGGCTCATCGAGCCCGGAGCCTATCGGCTCGCGGCGGGCAATGCCAGCTAAGGGGTGGGCGCGGTTGGCGTTTTCCGCTATGGTGCGCGCCCTTGGAACCCCGCGCATGCTGAGATCAGTCCTGGCCCCTATCCACCCGGACGGGTGGCGATTCATCGCGGTCGCCGTGCTGGCGGCCTTGCTGCTGTTTTGGGTGCATTGGGCGCCCCTGGGCTGGCTCGCCCTGGTCGTGGCGGCCTGGATCGCCTATTTCTTCCGGGACCCCTGGCGCGTGACGCCGAGCCGGGCCGGGCTCGTGGTGAGCGCCGCCGACGGCGTGGTGGTGGCGGCCGACCGGGTGCCGCCGCCCAAGGAGCTGGAGATGGGCGAGGCGCCCATGACGCGCATCGGCGTGTTCCTCAACGTGTTCGACGTGCACGTGAACCGGATACCGCTGGGCGGCCGCGTTAGGAAACTCGCTTACACCAAGGGGCGGTTCGTCAACGCGAGCCTCGACAAGGCGTCGGAGGAGAACGAGCGCATGGCGATCCGCATCGCCCCCGCCGAGGGCGCTGACGTGGCGGTGGTGCAGATCGCGGGCTTGATCGCGCGCCGCATCGTCTGCACTCTCAACGAAGGCCAGGATGTCGCCACCGGCGAGCGGCTCGGGCTCATCCGCTTCGGCAGCCGCACCGACGTCTACCTGCCGGCGGAGTGGGCGCCGCTGGTGGTCAAGGGCCAGCGCGTCATCGGCGGCGAGACCGTGATCGCCGATGCCACCGCCCGCGAGGCCCAACGCGAAGGGAGACTTCACTGATGCTGAGACGACCTCGCATGCGCGTGCGAGTCCGGGTGCAGCCGATGCACTTCTCGTTCAACCGGATGATCCCGAATATCCTGACCCTGCTGGCGCTCTGCGCGGGCATGACCGGCATTCGGCTGGCGATCGTCGGGAAGTTCGAGACGGCGGTCGCCGCGATCATCGTCGCGGGCATCCTAGACGGGCTCGATGGCCGGATCGCGCGGCTCCTCAAGGGCACCTCGAGCTTCGGCGCCCAACTCGACTCGTTGTCGGACTTCGTGAGCTTCGGCGTGGCGCCGGCGGTCATGCTCTATATCTGGACCATGGAGCAGTTCCACGGCTTCGGCTGGGCGGTGGTGCTGATCTTCGCGGTCTGTTGCGGGCTCCGGCTCGCGCGGTTCAATACGCAGCTTGGGCAGGAGCTGCCGCCCTATGCCTACAACTTCTTCACCGGCGTGCCGGCGCCCGCGGGCGCGGGTCTGGTGATGGTCCCCATGTTCGCGGCCTTCGAGTTCGGCGACACATTCTTCCGCACGCCCACGTTCAACACACTCGTGATCCTGGCGGTGTCGGGCTTGATGGTGAGCCGCGTTCCGACCTTCGCGCTGAAGCGCTTCCACGTGCGGAGCGAGTGGGTGCTGCCGACGCTCCTCGGCGTGGGCGCGCTCGCGGCCTTCCTCACCACCGAGCCGTGGGCGACCCTTCTCATCATCGGCGTGATCTACATCGGCTCCTTCCCGTTCAGCATCCGCCATTACCGCAAGCTGAAGCGCACCGCCGACGACATGCGCGCCGCCACGCTCCGCGTGGCCAGCGAAGCGGGTGCCGGGGCTCAGGCGCCGCCGGCGGCCGAGTCATCGCGACACTAAAGCTCGATCTTCACCAGTCCCTCTCCGCCCCGCGGGGGCGGAGAGGAAAGGTGGGGTGGGGAACTCTCCGCGACGGCCCATGCGCCTCCATTCCCATCGCTGAGCCTGTTGAACCGCCCCGCCTCATCTAACCTCTCCACCTCTGAGGGGTGGAGAGGGATTCCATCTGGCGGAAGCGCTGTCATCGCGGTGACACACTGCGTGTTGTTGATCTGCTCGCATGCTGCGAAAGTACTAAGACACGCTGACTTTGCGCGCGGAAGGAACTCATGCGACTAACAACAACATTGGCTGTGGCGCTTGCCTGCGCGCTCCTGAGCGCCGCCGCGCACGCGCAATCCGGCAAACTCACGCTCTACACCTCGCAACCCGATCGCATCGCGGCCGAGACGGTGGCGGCGTTCAACAGGCAGCATCCGGGCATCACCGTCGAGACCTTCCGCTCCGGCACGACCGAGGTCATGAACAAGTTGGCGGCGGAGTTCCTGGCGGGCGATCCCAAGCCCGACGTGCTCTTCATCGCCGACGCCGTCACCATGGAGGGCCTCAAGGCCGAGGGCCGGCTGCAGGCCTATCCCGAGGCGGACGTGTCGGCCTTCCCCGCCGCCGCCTATGACCGCGACAAGACCTATTTCGGCTCGAAGCTGATCACGACAGGGATCGTCTACAACACGGCGGCGCCCAAGCCGCAATCCTGGCTCGATCTGCTGGCACCCGCGGCGAAGGGCCAAGTGGTGCTGCCGAGCCCGCTCTATTCGGGCGCGGCGGCGATCCACATGGCGGCGATGAGCGCCGCGCCCGCGCTCGGGCCCGATTACTACCAGAAGCTCGCGGACAACCGCGCCATCGCCGTCCAAGGCAACGGAGCCGTCGTGACCCAGGTCGCGGGCGGGCAGCGGATGTATGGCGTGCTCGTCGAGTTCATGGCACTCAATGCCAAGGCCAAGGGCTCGCCGGTGGATTTCGTGTTTCCGAAGGAAGGCGTAAGCGCGGTCACCGAGCCGGTGGCGATCCTGAAGACGGCGAAGAACCCGGAAGCCGCCAAGGCGTTCGTCGCCTTCATCCTCTCGAAGCCCGGGCAGGAGCTCGCGGCGTCCCAGGGGTTTCTCCCGGCGCGCAACGATGTAGCTTCGCCGCCGGGTTTCCCGAACGCCGCCGAGCTCACGATCCTGCCCGTCGATATGAGCCAGACGGCGCGCGAGACGCCCGCGCTCAAGGAGCGCTTCAGTCAACTGTTCGGCGGCTGATCGCTTGTTGCGGCGATTGGGAGCCACGGCGAGCGAGCGGGCGCTCTTTCTCGGCCTGATCGCCTTCGTGGGCGCGGTCTCGGTGGCGCCCTTGGCGCGCCTCCTGCTGGAAGGCGTGGCGCCCGGCGGCCGGCTCGATCTCGGCATACTCCGAAGCGTGCTCGGCGCGCCGCGCACCTGGCTCGCCGCCGAGCGGACGCTCGCGACGGCGCTCGCATCGACGGCGATCGCCACCGTGCTCGGCACCGCCTTCGCCTTGCTGGTCGGGGCGACGGACCTCCGCGGCAAGTCCGCGCTGGGTTTCGTCTTCCTGCTGCCGCTGATGATTCCGTCCCAGGTGACGGCGATCGCCTGGATCAACCTGCTCGGGCCGGCAAGCCCGCTTCTTAAGACGCTGGGCCTGGCGCCCGCGCCGGGCACGCCGCATCCGCTCTACGGCTTCAGCGGCATCGCGGAAATCATGGGGCTCGAGCACGCGCCGCTGGTGTTCCTGACGCTGCGCGCGGCGCTTGCTTCGCTGCCCGGCGAGGCGATCGAAGCCGCCGAGGCCGCAGGCGCCAGGCGCCTGCGCATTATCCGTACGATCGTGCTGCCGATGTGTTTGCCGGCGCTCGCGGCGGGCGCCGCCCTCGCCTTCATCTCCGCGATCGGGAATTTCGGCACGCCGGCGCTGCTCGGAATTCCCGCGGGCTATTCGGTGCTGACGGTGCTGATCTACCAGGAACTCGCGGGCTTCGCGCCGGCGGCGATCTCGCAAGTGGCCGTGCTCTCGCTGCTGCTCGGCGCCCTCGCGCTCCTCGGCATCGCGGCCGAGCGTTGGGCGAGCGGCCGGCACGACATCCGCTGGGCGCAGCCGCGCACGCGGCGGCTGATCCCGCTCCGTGGCGCGGCTCCGGTCTTTCTCGTGACGGCTTGGGCGGTGCTGGCGCTGGTGGTGGCGGTGCCGCTGACGGCGCTCCTGGCGACCGCGCTGGTCAAAGCTTACGGCCTGCCGCTCGCCGCGGACACGATCACCACCGAGAACTTCCGCTACGTCCTGACGGAGCATGCGGCGACCGCCCGCGCCGCTCTCAACAGCCTGTTCCTCGCGAGCGCCACCGCCCTCGTCGTCGCCGTCGTCGGCGTCTTCCTCGGCTACGTCGTGGTCTGGCGCGATGGCGTGCTGGCGCGTGCGCTCGCCGTGGCAGCGGAGCTGCCCTATGCGCTGCCGGGCGTGGTGCTGGCGCTGGCCGCGATCCTGGTCTTTCTGCGACCCTTGCCGCTGCTGCACGTATCGCTCTACGGCACGCTCTGGATCATCCTCGCGGCTTACTTCGCGCGGTTCCTGGTGCTGGCGCTACGGACCATCGTGGCGGCATATCGCCAGATCCACCCCTCGCTCGAGGAGGCTGCCGCGATCGCGGGCGCCGGGCTCTGGCGCCGGATCGGCACCATAATCCTGCCGCTGGCGGCTCCCGCCGTCGCCGCCGGTGCCGTGCTCGTGTTCCTGATCGCGCTCAACGAGCTCACGGTCTCCGCCCTGCTGTGGTCGGCCGGACACGAGACGCTGGGCGTCGTGGTGTTCAGCCTCGAGCAAGGCGGTGACAGCACGCTCGCCGCCGCGCTCTCGGTGTTGGTGGTGGTGGCGACCGCGGCGCTGATGGCGCTGGCTAGCCTCGCAGCGCGCCGCCTGCCCGAGGGCGTGCTGCCCTGGCAGGGCTGATCGAGCGCGTTGCCGCGGCGAGACCGCGTTGCTACGGTCGGTCGGAAACGGGGATCTGGCCTTGAGCGTCGTCGGCAATTTCTGCGAGCCTGGATTCGATCTGCAAACGCCGTTCGATGCGGCGGTGGTGATCGGCACCATCGTGCGGCCGACGCTCAAGGACGCGGCTGCGGTCGGTGTTCCGGCAGACGCATCCTGGCCGGATCCAGATCATGCTCGGCATCACGAACCACGAGAGTCGCATGGAGTTGATCCGGCGGTTTCTGGCCGAGCACGGCAACCAGGCTCTCCCCGCTCACGTCCTCGGCCGTGAGCGCGTCTAAGCGTCTCGTCATCTTCGGCGTCGGCGCGCCCCTCACCATCGATCTCGAGGAGAGCTGCGCGCGGCTCGGCATCGAGATCGCGGCGGGCGTGCGGAACGTCCCGGGCCGAAGCTTCGCCTCGGAGGCGTTGACGGTTCTCGATGCCGACCAAGTTCCGGATTCCCTGCGCGCGCTCGGCATCGCGCTTCCCTTGTTCACGCCGGCGCATCGGCGCGTGGCCCTCGAGCACGCGTTCCGGCTCGGCTTCCCGCGGGCGGAGACCGTCATCGATCCGACCTCGGCGGTGGCACGCTCGGCCGCGATCGGCCGCGGTGTCTACGTCAATGCCGGCTGCACCATCGCGGGCGCGGCGAGCCTGGGCGATTTCACCCTCGTCAATCGCGCGGCCAGCATCGGGCATCACACGCGGCTCGCCGACTTCGTCTCGATCGGCCCCAGCGCCGTGCTGACCGGCAGCATCCAGATCGGCCGCGGCGCGGTGATCGGCGCCGGCGCCATCATCCTCCCGGAGCTCGAGATCGGCGCCCACGCGATGGTGGGCGCCGGCTCCGTGGTGACGCGATCGATACCCGCCGGCTGCCTCGCCGTCGGCAATCCCGCGCGGGTCGTGCGGACGGACCTTCCGGCGCTCGGCGAGAGTCCCGCCTGAGCGCTAAGGCGCACGCGGCATAAGCTCGAAAACCTGCGCCAGCAGCTCGTAGGACCGGAGGCGCGGCGCGTACTCGTGGCAGATGGTGACGACGACGATCTCGCCGACGCCATAGCGCTCCGCGAGCTCGAGCATGCGCTCCTTTACCTGCTCCGGCGCGCCGATCACCATCCGGCGGCGGTTCATCGCGATGCGCAGGCGCTCCTCCCGGCTATAGGGATGGGCCTCGGCTTCGCCGATCGAGGGAACCGGACCGAGATAACCCTGGTCGAGGCGCAGTCGCCAGAGGTCGCGGCTTTGCGCGAGCCGCTGCGCCTCCGCATCGGTGTCGGCGCACATCACGAAGGCGCCGATGCTGCCGACCGGCGCCGCGAGATGCGCCGAAGGCCGGAACCGGTCGCGATAAGCCGCCATCACCTCGACGCCGCCCTGGTCGGTGATGAAATGCGCGAAGGAAAAGGCACAGCCGAGATAGGCCGCCACCAGCGCGCTCTGGTCGCTGGAGCCCAAGAGCCAGACCTCGGGTCGGGTCGCGGGCTCCGGCGTCACGCGGATGCGGGCGAAGGGATGATCCGCCGGCAAGCCATCGCCGAGATAGCCCAGGAGGTCCTGGACCTGGCTTGGAAAATACTCGGCTCCAACAGCGCCCGGCCCCGCCTGGAGCGCGCGGGCGGTGATCTGGTCGCTGCCGGGCGCGCGGCCGAGGCCGAGATCGATGCGGCCGGGGAAAAGCGTCTCCAGCACACGGAACTGCTCGGCCACCTTGAGCGGGCTGTAGTGGCTCAGCATCACGCCGCCCGAGCCCACGCGCATCGCCGAGGTCGCGGCGGCGACCCGCGCCACCAGAATCTCCGGCGCCGCGCCCGCGAGCCCTTCCGTCGCGTGGTGCTCGGCGAGCCAATAGCGGTGATAGCCCCAGCGCTCCGCCGCCTGCGCCAGCGCGATCGTCTCGTTGAAGGCGTCAGCCGCCGTGCCGCCCGCGCGCACCGGGGATTGGTCGAGGACGCTCAGGATCATGGTGCGTCCTTCGACGCGCTCGCTGCGCTCGCTTGCTCAGGATGAGGAAGAGTGGTGCGGGCCAAAGAAGAAGACCTTCATCCTGAGCAAGCGAAGCGCGTCGAAGGACGCAGGCTGCCTTTGCAGCGTCTCATCTCAGCTGTGCTCGCGCGTCGCCGTGAAGCGGACCCTGGGCCATTCCTTCATGATGGTGTCGAGTTCCCACTTGTTGCGGGCGAGATAGACCGGCACGCTGTCGTGGTCCTCGGCGGTGGTGGAGGGGTTGCGGTCGAGGAAGCGCTTGAGCTCGAGGGAATCGTCGGAGGCGATCCAGCGCGCGGTGACGTAAGGCGCCTCCTCGATGCGCACGCCGAGCCCGTACTCGGCCTTGATGCGCGCCGCCAGCACGTCGAGCTGCAGCGGGCCCACCACGCCCACGATCCAGTCGCCGCCGGCGAGCGGCTTGAAGATGCGGGTGACGCCCTCCTCGGCGAGCTGCTCGAGCGCGCGCGCCAAGTGCTTCGATTTCAGAGGATCGTCGAGCCGCACGCGGCGCAGGAGCTCCGGCGCGAAATTGGGAATGCCGGTGACCCGGATCGCCTCGCCCTCGGTCAGCGTGTCGCCGATGCGGAGCGTGCCGTGATTGGGAATGCCGATGATGTCGCCGGGCCAAGCTTCCTCGGCGAGGTTGCGCTCGCGCGCCAGGAAGAACACTGGGTTCTGGATCGCCATCAGCCGGCCGCTGCGGCCGTGGCGGAGCTTCATGCCGCGTCGGAACCGGCCCGAGCACAAGCGCAGGAAGGCGATGCGGTCGCGGTGCTGCGGGTCGATGTTGGCCTGCACCTTGAAGACGAAGCCGGTGACCCTGCCCTCGGTGGGATCGATCGCGCGCGGCTCGGCGGGCTGCGGCCGGGGCGGCGGAGCGAGCTCGGCGATGCCGCGGATCAGCTCGCGCACGCCGAAATTGTTGAGGGCGCTGCCGAAATAAACCGGCGTCAGATGGCCCTCGCGGTAGGATTTGGCGTCGAAGGCTTTGCAGAGGCCACGCGCCATCGCGACCTCCTCGCGGAGCTTCTTGAGCGCCGGAGCGGGCAGCAACCCCTCGAGCTTGGGATCCTCCAGACCTTCGCAGCGCACGGGCTCGGTCACGCGCTCGCCCGCGCCGCGCTCGAACAGCAGCAGCGCATCCTGAAAGAGATCGTAGATGCCGAGGAAATCCCGCCCCATGCCGATGGGCCAGCTCGCGGGCGTCACGTCGAGCGCCAGCGTGCGCTCGATCTCGTCCAGGAGGTCGAAGGGATCGCGGGACTCGCGGTCGAGCTTGTTGACGAAGGTGATGATGGGGACATCGCGGAGCCGGCAGACCTCGAAGAGCTTCAGCGTCTGCGCCTCGATGCCGCGGGCGGCGTCCAGCACCATGACCGCGCTGTCGACCGCCGTCAGCGTGCGATAGGTGTCCTCGCTGAAGTCCTGGTGGCCTGGCGTATCCAGCAGGTTGAAGGTGACGCCGTCGTGCTCGAACGTCATCACCGCCGAGCTCACGGAGATGCCGCGCTCGCGCTCGATCTCCATCCAGTCGGAGCGCACGCGCCGGCGCTCGCCTTTGGCCTTCACCTCGCCCGCGAGCTGGATCGCGCCGCCGAACAGCAGCAGCTTCTCGGTGAGCGTGGTCTTGCCGGCATCAGGGTGCGAGATGATCGCGAAGGTGCGCCGGTGCGCGATCTCGGTGGCGAGAATGGTGTCGATGATGTCCATGGAGCCCGCCTCTCTAGCGGGAATCTCTCCTAGAGCGCAACTGAAACTCCATGAGGCGGTTGCGCGGCGATGTGGAGTTGTTCCAATTCGCAGGCTCGAAACTTGCAAAAAATTTCAGCTGCACCCGTTGAACCGACATGAAAGAGCAACATGTTCATACATGGCGCAACTGCCTGGAGGATGCCCAACAAGCATGACTCCGCCGGATCAGTGTTGAACAGCGCCAGACCCAAGGCTCGGTCGCGTGACCGGGCGGATGGCTTAGAGCCACCCTAGTCGAACCCCGCCATCAGGCACCGCCGGGCGGGGTTCGTGCGTCGATGCACCCCAGCCTCTACTCATTGCGCGCCCCACGGCATGATCGGCACGGTGCTGATTGCGTTGGCGGGCGAGCCGTTGATGAGCTTGGAGCTGATGGCGACGTAGACCAGCGTGTTGTGCTTGGTGTCGGGGACCCGGTAGATCCGCGTCGCCTTGAAGAAGATGCTGGTCTTCTCGGTGAAGGCCTCCTCGGTCTTGGGCAGCTTCGCGATATCGACGGAGATCGGGCCGGTCTGCCGGCAGGCCACCGAGAAGTTCGAGGGGTCCTCGTTGAGGCCGAGCGGCTGACCCCAGCCGCCTTTGCGGGCCTGCGAGATATGGCAGGTGACGCCGGGCACCTTGGGATCGTCGAACTCGCTCACGCAGACCTTGTCGTTGGGCGAAAGCAGCTTGAAGGTCGTGCTGATGCAGGCGAGATCGTCGGCGCGCGCGAGGCCGGACGCACCGAGAAGCAGGACGGCTGCGACCAAGAATGGCTTCATAGCTTGATATTTCCTCTCGCTGAGCAGGCTTAAAACGGAAAGGGCGGAGCCCTGCGGCCCCGCCCTTCCTTTGTACCTGGGCGCTGAAACGATCAGGACCCGGTGTACGACGTATGCTCGGGACAGGCCACGGCGGGCGCGGCGATCATGCCGACACCGACCAGAGCCAGCAGAACGAGAGCAACGATGCGGCGCATCATGGCCTCCTTGGTAGGACCATCGCCCCACCACCATGGTCCATCCCGCGCCGTCCTGGCAAGCCCGCAGCGGGTCACGGACGTGTGAGCCGGCGCCCAACCCAGGGTCGCGCGCTTGCCAAGCCTAGGACCGGCCCTTATAGCCCTCTGGCGCCACGTCCGCTCAGCCCGGCGGGCAGCGGGGGAAGCATGAGCGACTACGAAATCCTCGAGCTCGGCGATGTCCTGCTGCAGTCCGGCATGACCTTCCGAGGGGCCGTCCTCGCCTACAAGACCTACGGACGTCTCAACGCCGACAAATCGAACGTCATCGTCTACCCGACCTCCTACGGCGCGCAACACGTCGACACGGAGTGGCTGATCCGCGAGGGATGGGCGCTCGACCCCGCGAAATACTTCATCGTGATTCCCAACATGTTCGGGAACGGCCTCTCGACCTCGCCGAGCAATGCCGCGGCGCCCTATGACCGCGGCCGCTATCCTCACTTCACCATGACCGACAACGTCCGCCTGCAGCATCGGCTGCTGCACGACGCGCTGGGTATCACGAGGATCAAGCTCGTGGTGGGCTTCTCCATGGGCGGCCAGCAGGCCTTCCACTGGGGTGCGCTCTACCCCGGGATGGTGGAGCGCATCGCGCCGATCTGCGGGTCCGCCAAGACCTCGCCGCACAATTTCGTCTTCCTCGAAGGCGTCAAGGCCGCCCTCACGGCGGATCCCCACTGGCAGGACGGCTGGTTCGCGACGACGCCGGTGCGCGGCCTGCGCGCATTCGCCCGCGTCTACGCGGGCTGGGGACTCTCCCAGGATTTCTATCGCGAGCGCACCCACGAGAAGATCGGATATTCCTCGCTGGAGGATTTCCTGGTGCACAGCTGGGAGGGCAACTTCATGCGGCGCGACGCCAACAATCTCCTCGCGATGCTCTGGACCTGGCAGCACGCGGACATCAGCGCCAACGACCTCTACAAAGGCGATCTCGCGCGGGCGCTCAGCGCCATCGCGGCCAAGGCGCTGGTGATGCCGAGCGAGACCGACCTCTACTTCAGAGTCGAGGACAATCGGCGCGAGGTCGCCTTGATGCCCAACGCCGAGCTCCGCCCCATCCCCTCGATCTGGGGGCACCGCGCCGGCAACCCCACGCAAAACCCCGAGGATCAGGCTTTCCTCAACAAGGCTCTGTCGGAGCTGCTGGCGGCGCAGCCTTGAGCCCGCGCCACAAGCGTTTCCAAGCTTGCCCTTGTCGATCTGCCTGACGCCTCGCTCCTCGGTCGCCGGCTTGGGATGGCCGGCTGTGCCCGCGGACATTCCGGCCCAGCTGCTCGCCTTGCAGCCGCGGCTCGCTGGTGGGCGGACACGGGCGAGGCTTCCAGCTCCTTGCGCTCGATCGTAGTGAGCGGCAATCCCGCGACCGGCTGGGGCGTCGTCAATCGTGGCCGCACTTCCAACCCGCGGCTCGACGCACTCCTCGAACGCGCGCTGGCCAGCATCGACGACGGCGCGCGCGATCGGCTGCTCCAGCGGGTCTCGGAGATGGCGATCGCGGACGTGGGTGTCGTGCCGCTCTATTACGAGGTCGCGGTCTGGGCGTCCCGCAAGGAATTGGCCTACGCCGCGCACGCCGACGGCTTCACTCTCGCGACCAGCGCCGTCCCGGCTTCGCCCTAGGGTCGCGATTCCCAGCTCGATCTCGGGAAGCTAGCGGCGCCCGATCCCCGCAGCATAGTCCACCGGCACCCGCGTGGTCCGGTTGAAGGCCTCGGTGAGACGCGACAGCAAGTCGAGGAACCGGGCTCGCTCGCGGGCGGGAAGCGGCGAGAGCAGGCGTTGCTGGGCGCGGCGCGCGTCCTTGGAGACACGGCCGAGCAGAGCGACGCCGGCCGGCGTCAGTCTCAGCTCGCGCCGGCGCAGATCGCCCGCACCCATCGCGCGCGCGATCAGCTCGCGCTCGGCGAGCTTGCGGACCACCAGACCGGCGGTCGAGCGGTCGAGACCCAGGAGCCGACCCAGCGTGTTCTGGTCGATCCCAGGTCGGCGCCTCAGGATCACGAGCACGCCGTACTGAGTGGTCGTGATGCGGCTTTCGCGAGCTTCCTCGAGAAAGATCGCCACCGCGATCTGGTGCGCGCGGCGAATCATGAAACCCGGGCGCCGGTAGAGGTCCTCCAGCGACCCCTCCAGAGCGGGGTGGGTACGTGCATGCGGCATGAGCAAGAGTGTGCGGGAGCGCAGATCACAAAGGCAAGCACGAGATTGACAGACGTCTGATCGTCAGTACGCTCACCAATCAGGCGCGAAGCCTCGTTGCGGCAAGGCACGGCGAAAGCAGGGAGGACTCATGGCGGCGCGCGAGCCCGTCATCATCGTGGGCGCGGGACCGGCGGGGTTGACGGTTGCCGTCGGCTTGATGCTGCAGGGCGTCCCCGTGATCGTCCTCGAGAGCGCGCCCGAGCTGCCGCGCGACCTGCGCGCCGGCAGCTTCCATCCGCCGACCGTGGAGATGATGGGACCGCTCGGCATCGCCGAGGATTTCCTGGCGTTGGGTATCAAGGTGCCGCGCTGGCAGATCCGCGACCGCCGCGAGATCGTGGTCGAGTGGGATCTGGGCTTGATCGCGGACGCGACCCCCTACCCGTTCCGCCTCCATGTCGAGCAGTACAAGCTCACGCCGCTGCTGCTTCGCCGCCTCCGATCGCTGGGCGGCGCCGAGCCGCGCTTCGGCCACACCTTCCTGGACGCGGCCCAGGACGCGGATGGCGTCACCGCCAAGGTCGCCACACCCGGCGGCGTCGAGAGCCTGCTCGGGCGCTATCTGGTCGGTGCCGACGGCGGACGGAGCGCGGTGCGCCACACGATGGGCGTCGAGTTCGAGGGCTTCACCTGGCCCGAGCGATTCCTGGTCGCGAGCACGGCCTATGACCTCGCGCCGCATGGATTCACGTTCAACGCCTACGTCTCGGATCCCACGGAATGGGCGGCGATCTTCAAGATGCCGCACGAGAGCCCGCCGGGCCTCTGGCGCATCCTGGTGCCGACCGATCCCGACATGCCCGAGGAGGCGCTGCTCGAGGCGCGCTACGTCGAGCGGCGGCTGCAGTATTTCTTGCCGCGCGCCGAGAGCTACGAGGTCGTCTACAAGAGCACCTACAAAGTGCATCAGCGGGTGGCGAGCGACTTCCGCACCGGCCGCATGCTGCTTGTGGGCGACGCCGCGCACGTCAACAATCCCCTCGGCGCCTTCGGCCTCAACGGTGCGCTGCATGCCGCCGTTAACCTCGCGGAGAAGCTGGGGCCGGTCTGGCGCGGCGATGCCGAGGAAGCTCTGCTCGACCGGTACGTGCGCCAGCGCCGCCACGCCAATATCGAATTCGTGCAGGCGCAATCCATCCGCAACAAGGAGCTGCTCGAGGAGCGAGACCCCGCAGTGCGCGCCGAGCGCCTCGCGGAGCTGCGCCATATCGCCGCCGATCGCGAGCTCGCGCGCGAATTCCTGCTCAGGAGCTCCATGATCGCCAGCGTGCGCCGCGCCGCCGAGATCGCCTGAGCGTTTACGGATACTGAGCGTGCAACGCCGCGAGGCGGCGACCTGCTCGCGCCAGACGCACGCCCAGGAGCGCCGCCAACAGGACGCCATCGATCAGCGTCTCCGCGCGCGTGAAGCGGCCCGCCATCGCGAAATGAAGATAGGCGAGGCCAGCGGCGGGATAGATCAACCAATGCAGCCGACGCCAGACCCGCGCGCCGAGCCGGCGCACCGAGCCGTCGGTGGAGGTCGCCGCCAATGGCACCAACAGGAGCACGCCCGCCAGTCCCACGGCCAGATAGGCGCGCGCCACGACCTCGCTCGCGAGGAATCGCCAATCGAAGCCGTAGTCCTTGGCCCAGACCAGAAGATGCACCAGCGCGTAGAAGGCCGCGAAGAGCCCGATCATGCGGCGCACATCGAGCGGCCAGGCCCAGCCGGCGGCGCGCGCAAGCGGCGATAGCGCGAGTCCCAACAGCAGCAGCCGGAGCGACCACAAGCCGGTATTCTGGATCACCGGCGGATAGGGATCGGCGGCGAGCGCGCCCCAGAACACCGCGCGCGCCAGCAAGGCCAGCGGCAGCGACGCCGCGGCGAAGATCGCGAGTTTCAGGGAGCGCCGGAACGCTCGGGTCATGCGAGCCTCATGGCGCGCGGATCATGCCCGAGCGCTCGCGCCGCCGATAGCCGACGCGTCATCACATCCGATTGACAAGCTCGCGCCCACGACCCTTGATCGCCGGACACCCCGGCCATCGGAGCGCCGCCTTGTCCTCCACCGCCCTCTCCCGGTACTTCACGCTCTTCGCGGCGGCCTGGATCGTCGTCATGGCCTGGAAGGTCTATCCGCAATTCAAGGACACTCTCAGGGTCGATGGGCGCGTGGTCGCGCTTGACGATTATGTCGAGGATGCCTGCGGCGAGCGCGTGGGTCCGGAGGCCACTGGTTGCCGCGCCACCAAACTCGAGAGCGGCCGACGCATGGTCGCGGCCGAGCAGGCGAAGGCGCTGCTGCTGATCGAGGCGCCCTTGATCCTCTATGCCGTCTTTTATCTTCCGATCCGCCTGCTGCGCGGAGCTGCGGGCAATTAAGTATTCGCCGCCGTCTGGGGCGGCGGCGCGTGGCCCATGCGGCGGCGGGCCTCCTCGTCGATCGCGCGCATGAGTTCGGGTTGAGCCGAGGCGAGCCGGCGAAAGTCGGCGATGTCGAGCAGGAGCAGCTGGCAGGACTTGCGCGCCACCACGGTGGCGGTGCGCGGACTGCCCGTCACCAGCGCGATCTCCCCGAAGAACTGGCCGGTGCTGAGCACCAGCGGCTTGGGCTCGATCTGGATCGCCACCTCGCCATCGGCGATGAAGTACATGCAGTCGCCGGGCTCGCCCCGGCGCGTCACGACGGTGCCGGCCGGCACGTCGCGCGCGCGCAGCAGCTTCGTCACCTCGGCGATGGTCGCCGCGCCGACCTCGCGGAAGAACGGCACGCGCGCCACCAGATCCCAGGTGCGCAGGAATTCGCGGCGGCGCATTTCCTCGGCGAAGCTGTTGGCGAGGATGCCGGCGAGGAAGGCGAAGGTCGCAATGCCGCCGATCATGACCACGCCCGCGATGAACCGGCCGAGCGCGGTCAACGGCACCACGTCGCCGTAGCCGGTGGTGGTGAGCGTGGTCACCGCCCAGTAAAGCGAGGCTGGAATGCTGCTGAAGGCCTCGGGCTGTGCCTTGTTCTCCGCGAGATATTCGAGCGTCGCCGCCATCAGCAGCACGACCAGGAAGGCGAGAAACAGGCTCTCGACCGGGCCCCGGGCGCTTCGGAGCACGCGTCCGACCAAGGCCATACCCTCTGAATAGCGGCCGAACTTCAGGATCCAGAGCACGCCCAGTACGCGCGCCACCAGCACCGGCACGCCCGCCAGCATCGCCACCAGCGGCAGCAAGGCCAGGAGGTCGAGCACGCCACCGCCGCTTGCCCACTGCCAGCGCGCCCGCCAGGGGTGACCCGGATGCGCCCAAGGCGCCTCCGGGGCCGCCCACAAGCGCACGAGACACTCGAGCGCGAAGAATCCCAGGGTCAGATCGAAGATGAGATCGAGCGCGGTGCCGACCCGGGCGTGAATCTCGCCGACGGTGTCGGTGACCAGCGCGACCAGTCCCGCCACGGCGAAAACATGGTGCACGACGCGAAACACGAGCGCCGGCCACGCATGCGTTTCCGGGGTGAGCCAGAGATAGACACGCCTCGCCAGCACTTCGCCCTTTCTGGCCCCCGCCCGGAAGCTCTGGAAAGAAAGCCAGCATTTGCGCGCCCTGACAACGTTTTTCGCGTATGGCTTTGGCGCCCACCGCGCGATCGCGCTAGACTCTCTTTGTGGTCAGCGATGAATAGGACGCAAGCGATGCGGGTGAGTCAGCGATTGCTTCTCTGGGTAGCGGCTGCCGCGACCGTGGCGCTGACGGGAACCAGCGGCCACACCCAGGCTACGCTCTATGAAAGAGAGGGCACGAGACTCGAGAACTCGAACAAAATGTGGAACCAGAACGACACCTGCGGCAAGGAGTCCTTCCAGAAGTTTCCGGACTACACCGCGGAAGGCGCGGCGAAACGCGACGCCTACATGCGGGAGTGCCTGCGCAAGCACCATTTGCCGCCGCGCAACGATGCGGCGCAGCCGGCGCGGCCCGCGCAATAGCCGGTCAGGCGGCGGAGGCCGCCTCGGACTCCGCGGTCTCCTGCAGCTTCCTCAGGAGAAAGTCCAAGTTCTCGGCGCCGATATCCTCGAACTGCGTGAGGATGCGCTCGATCATGCGCCGCCGCCGGCGCTCGCGATCACGCTCGCCGCCGTCGAGAGGCGTGTCACGCGCCACGTCGAGCGCGATGCGAAAGGCGTGAAACAGCGCCTTGGGCATGCCGGCATGATCGTAAAGCGACTTGAAGCCAAGCGGCCCCGCATCGTGGATCATCAGCCGCGCGTTATGGACGGGGATGCGCGCAAGCGTCGAAAACGCCGCTTCGACCAGGGTGAGATCGCCCAGGCAAAGCGCGCGCAGAACGATCGAGGGCGTGAGGCGCCCCGCCCGCTTGAGATGCGCGACCAGCTCCAAGGCTTCGCTCACCGGCGACTGCGGAGAGACCAGCCCGACCGTGGCTCGCTCCCGCGCCTGGAACACGAGGTCGCTGGCGAGCCGCTCCGGCAGGTCGTGCCGTGCGATCAGCACCTCTCTGAGCCGGTCGGAGGCGGCGGATACCAGGCCTTCGAGGATCGAGACGGGCAGCTTCGGTCGACGCGCCAGGGATTCACCCACCTCCGGCTTGCTGCCGTGGCGGGCGAGCACCGTGTGCAACGCACGTTCGGCGATCGCCGCGCCCTCGTTTCCGACCAGCGCCGCGATGGATTTGTCATCATCGGCCGCCACGACCGCATCTGAGAGCGGCTCCGATACGCTGGGCCTGCGCGCAATCGCGGAGAGTTTCTCCGATGTCGCTCCGTTGACCAGCCCGATCAGGTCCTCGTCGGTCAATACCGTCGAGTACTGCAGCACCGGCACCGCGACCGCCTCGACATCGCGAGCGAGTATCCGAGCCACATCAGCCGGCAGGCTGTTGCTCTCTTTCAGATGCTCGGCGAGCGCCTGTCGCACGCGGAGCACCGCGTCGCGCGCCATGATGCGCACGATCTCCTCGGCGATCCGCCGCTCTTCGGGGGTGAGCCCCTCGCGCTCGAATTCATGGGCGACCTTTGCCGCCATGTCGGCGCGCGCCTCCGGCGACGGGTCTGCCAGGAGTCGTTCCACGTCCGTTTGAGTGAGTGTGTCCGTCATCCGCCTCCGCCGCCGCGCGCAAAAGCCGCGCATCCGCATCGTCCATTATGGGCAAACAAGCCTAACGGCGGGTTAACGATCTGGCAGCCGGCCTGCGGGAGGCGCGGGTCCTAGGGCGATTTCCGGGCCAACTCGCAACGCTACGCCGCGCGCCTCAGCGCGGCATCGATGCGCCGGACCTGATCCTCGATGTCGATCGCCTTGGCCGAGGTCACCTCGAGGCGCCGATCCTCGAAAACGTGAATCTTGCCTCGATGCCGGCGGCGCCAGGTCATGATCGCGGCGTCCCGGGCCGCGAGCAAGGCGTGCATCTGCGGGCGAAACAGCGTGAACATCGCGGTGATCCAGGCGTTGAGCGGTCGCGACGGCTCGCCGGTGCCGATCGCAAATCGGTCGAGCATGCGCACGACATCCTCGGCGCCGTACCAAGTCTCGCCGGTGACCCAGCGGTTCGTCGTGAAGAGCCGGATCGGCAAGCCGCGAGAATCCATCGAGATCGCCACCAGATGGCTGAGCTTGTCGTTGTCCTCTCCCTGGTTCGGCTGCCGCGCGGGCGGCAACACGGGACCCTGAGGCTGCGCGGGCGCATCGGGTATGGCGAGCTCCGGCAACATCAGGGGCTGCACGCCCGCCGGCATCCCGCGCGGGCGCAGGAATGCGTGAAAATGCCCGTGCTCGCTGGTGCCGCGCTCTGCCGGCGGGTGTGCGTGGTAGTAATACTGAGCATGCGTGCGCGGATCGTAGACGTCGCCCGCCGGGTAGTGCTGCCACTCGTAGAAGCTCTCGGCCGAGCCCAGCGCCTTGCTCACCACGCTGTCGCCGGCTGCGGCGAGCGACTTGAGGCAATCGAGGGCCGCTTGGCCCGCGGCGGCCATGCGCTCAAGCTCGAGACGGGGGAGATGGGCAAAATCCAGCATGCCGGACTTAGGGCCTGGATCGGCGCCTATTTGCTGGCCATGGCGGCAAGGGTCCAGGCAGCCGCATCGCCGATCACCTGGTGAAGCGCCGTATTGAAGGCGTCAACCACGGCAGGCACCGAGTTCTGCTGAGCCGGCGCATCCGCCGAGACCGTGCGCTGCGCGACGATCTGTTTCTCCGGCAGGCGGACGAGCTTGAGGCCGATGCGCACGCGCACGGTCGGTACGTCCGAGCCGCCGTAGATGGCGGTGAAATCGCGCAAATCCGGCTCCAGCACGAAGTCGGCCCGGAGCGCCAGGCTCTCGCGGTCGATGGCGGCGATCTTGCCCGTATTCTCGAAGGATTCCACCAGCAAGCTCTGAACCAAGAGCGGCGCGCGGTCGGTCCAGGCGGCACCGGCGAAGTAGTCGACGCTGATCGCGCTCTTCATGAGCGCGATCCGCTCGCTATCGAGCCCACCCGGCGCCGACGGCGCTTCGATCAGCAACTGCGCGTTCGCCTTGGGCAAGTTCGGCGGAAAATCCTTTACGGGCGACAACGTATAGAGCTGGGGCGGCGAACCGCCGCCGAGCGGCCCCGAGCAGGCAGCGAGTCCGATCGCAAGCGCGAGGAAGAGCGTGCGGCGCAGGGTCATTTGGGTTTGTAGCCTTCCCGTTTCTCGCCGAAGAGGAATCGCGTCGGATCGCGCTCGATCTCGGCCACGACGCGCGTCAGCCCCGCGACCAGCACGCGAGCATCGGAGATGAGCGCGTGCAGGTCGTTCAGCCCGCCTTGGCTAAAATCCCTGAGCCCGGGCCGATTCTCCTGGATCAGCGCGTCGAGATGGCCGGACGCCACGTTCAATCCCTTCGCGGTCACCGAGAGATCGTTGACGATGGCATTGGCCGAAACCAGCGCCTTCTGGAGGTCGGTCAAGGAGCCGTTGACCAAGGGCATGGTCGTCTTGCGGAAGTCGCCGACGGTGGCCTTCGTGTCATCGATGATGGCGTCCACCTTGTCGGCGTCGCGCGAGGCAATCTCGCTGATCTGCTCGACGTTGGCGAGGGTTTGCGCGATCGCCTGTCGGTTCTTGTCGTCCAAGATCTGGGAGAGCCGGTCGGCGACCTCGATCACCCGGTTCATCACCTCGGGCGCGCTCGCGACCAGCGATGCGAAGCGCGAGGGCTTGGCGGCGATCACGGGATAGCGCTGGCCTTCCTCGCGCGTGATCGGGGGTGCTTCCCGGGTGCCGCCGCTGATCTCGATGTAGTAGATGCCCGTGATGCCCGTGAGCTCGAGCGAGGCGACCGAGTCGGATTTGATCGGCGCCTGAGCGTCCGCCTCGATGGTGACGCGGACCTGATCGGGATTGACGGGATCGAGGCGGATCTCGGTGACGCGACCGATCGCCACGCCGTTCAGGTTAACCGGCGCCCCGACGCTCAGGCCCGTGACCGACCCCGTAAAGAAGATGTCGTAGTTGACGAATTGCTGGTTGAACTGCGCGTGGGCGAGCCAGAGGATGGCCACAAAAATGCCGGCCAAAATGACCAGCACAAACGAGCCGACCATGACATAGTTGGCACGCGTCTCCATCCTCTCTTAGCCCCCCTGAGCCCCCTCGTGAGCCGCGAGCGCGGTGCGGCCGCGCGGTCCGTGGAAATAGGCGTGTATCCACGGGTGCGCGTCGGTCAACAGCTCCGTCATTGTGCCGATTTTGATTCGCTTGTCGACCAGCACGGCGATTCTGTCGCAGATCGTCATGAGCGTGTCGAGGTCATGGGTGACCAGGAAAACCGTGAGTCCCAGGCTCTTCTGGAGGTCGCGGATCAGCGCGTCGAAGGCGGCGGCGCCGATGGGATCGAGCCCGGCCGTGGGCTCGTCGAGGAACAGGAGCTCCGGATCGAGAGCGAGCGCGCGCGCAAGCGAGGCGCGCTTGCGCATGCCGCCGGAGAGCTCCGCCGGGAACTTCGCGCCGGTGTCCGGAGGCAGACCGACCAGCGCGATCTTCATTGCGGCGATCTCGTCCATCAGCTGCTGCGGCAGCTTCAGATGCTCCTTGAGCGGCACCTGAATATTCTGCGTGACGGTGAGCGAGCTGAAGAGCGCGCCGTCCTGGAACAGCACGCCCCAGCGCGCCTCGAGCCGGCGCATCCCCTCGCTGTCGAGCTTGGAAATGTCCTGACCGAACACCTCGATCGTGCCGCGATGCGGCGGGATCAGGCCCACCACCACGCGCAGCAGCACCGACTTGCCCGTGCCGGAGCCGCCCACCACGCCGAGCACCTCGCCGCGCCGCACGTCGAGGTCGAGGTTACGATGGATCGCCCGGTTTCCCATCCGGGTCTTGAGCCCGCGGATGCGGATGATGGGTGCGGACTCGGCGCCGTTGCCGCCGTTTGCGCGCTCAGACATGGAGGTAGGAGAACACGATTGAGAAACCGGCGTCGAGGACGATGACCAGGAAGATCGATTCGACCACCGAGACGGTGGTGAGACGACCCACGCTCTCGGCGCTCTGGGAGACCTTGAGACCCTGATAGCAGCCGATGAGGGAAATCACGACCGCAAAGAACGGCGCCTTGAGCGGACCCAGCCAGAATGTCCAGCCGAAGAGCGCGCTCTGCAGCTGGCGCGTGAACAGCGGCAGGTTGATGTCGAGCGCGGCCCAGGACATGAGCGCGCCGCCCAGCAGCCCCATGAAATTGGCGTAGAAGGACAGGAGCGGCAGCACCAGAACCAGCGCGAACATGCGCGGAAGCACCAGAATTTCCACGGGATCGAGGCCGAGCGTGCGCATGGCGTCGACCTCCTCGTGCACCTTCATGGCGCCGATCTCGGCGGTGAACGCGCTCCCCGACCGACCCGCCACGATGATGGCGGTGAGGAGGATGCCGAGCTCGCGCAAAATGCCGATGGCGAGCAGATTCACCGTGTAAATCTCGGCGCCGAAGCGGTGCAGCTGGTCGGCGCCCTGATAGGCCATTACGACCCCGATCAGGAAACAGATGAGGCCGACGATCGGCATCGCGCTGACGCCGGTGCGCTCCATATGGGTGACCAGCGAAATCAGGCGGAGCCGCTCCGGATGGCGCAACGTGCGTCCGACCGTGATCGTGACAAGACCCAGGAACCCGATCAGCTCGCTCGCCTGCAGCAGGAACCAGACGGTGGCCTCGCCGATGTCGCGGACGAAATCGCGAAAGCCGTGGTGGTGATGGCGTCGCCGCTCGCGGGGTACCGCCTCGCGGCTGCTCTCGACCTTTCGGAGCAGCGGCTCGATCTCCGGCCGCACATTCTCGACGCGCACGGCCAGCCCGCGCCCCTCGAGCGCGCGCTCGGTGCGCAGCAGCAGCCAGGCGCCGGCGGAATCCAGGCTTTCGACCTCCGCGAGGTCGATCAGCGCCGAACGCGCGGCACCGGGATCGAGGGCATCGAGCTTGCGGTCGAGCTCCGCGGCGCTCTGGACACGCCAAGCGCCGCCCGCCCGAAGCACGAAGGCCCCCTCCCGAAAGCCGCTCTCGAGCCAAGCGTCTTGAGCCATCATTGTCACTGTACAGGGGCGAGAAGGCCCGGGCCACGCGAAATGCGGGCTGCCCCCTCCAGCGGAAACCGGTAGAGTGCGCCGGGCCGCTCAGGGGCGGCAAGCGCGGGGGATTGCAGGGCTTCGATGGACCTCAAGCAGCACATCCGGTCAATCCCGGATTTTCCCAAGCCGGGCATCCTGTTTTACGACATCTCGACCCTGCTGGCGCACCCGGAAGCCTGGCGCGAGACGATCCACCAACTCGCCGAAGCCGTGAAACCGCATCGCCCGGACGCGCTGGTCGGCATCGAATCCCGAGGCTTCCTGGTGGCGGCGCCGCTGGCCTACGCGCTCGGTTGCGGCTTCGTGATGGTGCGCAAGAAAGGCAAGCTTCCGGGCGCGACCATCCCCTATACCTACGATCTCGAATACGGCACCGACACCATTGAGATCCAGGCGAGCGCCATCGCGCCCGGCCGGCGCGTCGTAGTGCTGGACGATCTGCTGGCGACCGGCGGCACCATGGCCGCGGCCGTAAATCTGGTGCGCAAGGTCGGGGGCGCCGTGACCGGCGCCGCCTGCATCATCGAGCTGACATTCCTCGCCGGGCGCAAACGGCTCGACGTGCCCGTCCACGCCGTGCTCGCCTACGACGCCTGACCGCAGGCGCCCGGGACTCAGCCGATCTGCGGCGAGGCGGATTTCCAGTGGTCCGAGGGCGAGGTGATTTCCCTTCCGGCGATCTCGATGCCGACCTCGCGCGGGATGCAGAGCATGTTGACGGACACGATCGTACCGAACACGTTCTCCGCCTCGCCGAAGAAGTTGCGGGAGTTATAGAGCCGCGGCAGGTGCCAATAGAGGCGATAGCCCAGCCCCATGATCTGCTCGATCAACGCCGCCGATTTCTCCGCGCGGTCGTTCTCGACATACAGCATCGGACGCCACTTCGCGATGGTCTTCTCGGCTCCCGCGATGACCTCGCTCTCCATGCCCTCGACGTCGATCTTGATGAAATGGCACGCGGGCGTGCCGACCTCGTCGAGCGGCATGGACGGAACCGATTCGCCCTCGGGTGAGCCCACCAGCGAGAGACCGCCAACGTTGTTCACCTCGCGACAGTCGAGCGACGGCACGTTCGCTTGGCCGAGCCCGCGGCCGCAGGCCGCCCATATGGTCCACACTCTCGAAAGACCGTTGAGCGCGACGTTGGCGCAGAGCATCTGGAATACGACGCGCTGCGGCTCGAAGGCAGCGACCAGCCCCTTCTCGCCGACGAACCGGGCAAAGGCGAGCGTGTGCGCGCCGATGTTCGCGCCGACGTCATAGACGGTCTGGCCCGGCTTGATCAGCTTGGCGAAAGTCTGGCACTCGAGCTCCGAGAACTCGCCATACCGGTCGAACGAGCGGCCGACGTAGAGGTCGCGCACGTTGTAGAGCACCCAACCATAGCGGCAGTGCTTCAGCCGCAGATGCCCTTCCTCGATGATCGGGTCCGAGCGCGACGTCATCTCGGAAGCCCGAATGCTCAGCGCTTCCGCGCCAGCATCAGGCCGTCTCCCACGGTCAGGAGCGCCGAATCGACCCGGGCGTCGTCGCGGATCTTGAGGTTGATCGCGCGCAACGCGGCGGTGTCGGCATCCTGCTTCTTCGCGTCCACCACGGCGCCGCTCCAGAGCACGTTGTCGATGGCGATCAGGCCGTTCGGCCGGATCAGCTGGAGGCAGAGCTCGTAATAATTGTCGTAGCCCGGTTTGTCGGCATCGATGAACGCGAAATCGAAGGATCCGGCGCCGCCGGCCTCGAGCAACGCTTTGAGGGTCTGCGCCGCGGGTCCGAGCCGGAGGTCGATCCGGTCGGCGAGACCGGCCTCGCGCCAATAGCGCCGGGCGATCCCCGTCCACTCCTCGCTCACGTCGCAGGCGATCACTTTGCCGCCCTCCGGCAGGGCCTGAGCCACCGAGAGCGCGCTGTAGCCGGTGAAGGTGCCGATCTCGAGCGTGCGTTTGGCGCCGATCAAGCGCACCAGCAGCGCCAGAAACGCGCCCTGATCGGGCCCGATCTGCATCATGCCCATGGGCAGCTTCGCGGTCTCGGCGCGCAAGCGCTTCTGCAGCAGCGTCTCCTTGGTGATGGTCTCTCCGACGTAGCGCTCGATGTCGTCGGGCAGCAAAGAACGGGCTCCCATGGGCTTCTTCTCCAGCAGCGGTGTTCCGATGACCCCGCGATTCAGTCGATCTTCGCCTCGTCGCGGTACATGACCTTGTGGCGCGTGGTCTTGATCCACTCGTCGATCTGCTCGACGGTGCGATGGTTCGCGGGATCGAAGCGGTTCCAGCTCATGATCTCCGGCAACGGCTTCTTCCAGCGCTTGTAGGGCGGCTTCAAGGGCGGACCGAACAGCATGAGATCGATCACCGAGAGATCGTCGGGAATGCCGAGCAACGGCCGCATCGCGGACTGCGCGGCTTCCTGGCCGATGGCGGTCACCCACCAGACGCTGTAGCCGAGCGCCGCCGCGGCGAGATGCGCCGACATGGTCGAGGCCGCGACGCTCTGCAGCAGGATGCGCTCGGCGTTCTCGCGGTATTGCAAGTCGAGCGGCGAGCCGTCCATCAGCACCGGAAAGGCGCGCACGAAGCGGAAATCGGCGACCACCGCGACGAAGCCGGGCGCGGTCTCGAGGCCGCGATAATTGGGCGTCGGAAATTTCATCTTGAGCTTGGCGCGGCGCCGCTGCTCCTCCACGAAATAGTCGGCGATGTCGCGCTTGAGCGCGGGCTCGGTGACGACGATGTAGTGCCAGGGCTGGGCGTTGGCGCCGGACGGCGCGTGGCGCGCGGCCTCCAGGATCATCTCGTAGTGCTCGCGCGGAACCACGTAATCGGATCGGAATTGGCGTGTGGTGAGCCGGTTTCGCGCAACGGTCATGAAGCCGCGATACCGCTCCAACGCCTCGACTCCGCCAATCGGCACGCTCTTGAGCTCGGCTGTTTCAGACACCGTCGTCGCCTCCCGATCGCCCCGGTAGCAACTTGATTTGTATTACGGAACGGGATCCGGCGCCATGGCAGTGCCTGCGCGCCCCACAGAGATTTGACTTTGGGCAAGCTCGTGCCGGTTGGGCCATTGCGCGCGCCCGTGCTACTAAGCAAGCGCAATCGCAGTCGCCATAAACGAACCAGGGAGGAATTCATGAAGCATCGCCTGATTGCGCCCGCTATCGCCGCGGCAGTCGCCGTTGCCGGCCTTGCCGCGTGCCTGCAGCAGCCCCAGAGCACCATGGCCGCCGGAACCATCACCTACAAGGCGCACCTCACCGCCAAGGACGAGGTCCCGCCCAACGCCAGCACCGGTACAGGTGACGGTACTTTCGTGTTCAATCCCGCGACCAAGGAGCTGAGCTGGGACGTCAAGTTCAGCGGCCTCAGCGGTCCCGCGCTCGCCTCGCATATTCACGGTCCCGGCGAGCCCGGCAAGAACGCGGGCGTGCTCATCATGTTCGAGACGCCGAGCGCGCCCGCTGGCGAGATCAAGGGCAGCACCTTCCTGGTGACGGAGCAAGTGAACGACCTCCAGGCCGGCAAGTACTACGTCAACGTCCACACGCCGGCCAACAAAGGCGGCGAGATCCGCGGCCAGCTGATGCCGTAGCCCATTGAGGTCGAACCGCTCTCCCCTCTCCCGCTAAGCTCTTGCGGGAGAGGAATGTGCGCCTCGGCGCCGGAAATGATCTCTTGGTGGCATCGCGTCTCGGTGGTGAAATGAGTGCACCGCGAAGGTGAGGCTGCATGGATCTAGTGACGCTGAGGAGCGAGGTCGCCGATGAAACAGCGCGCGTGCTGCTCGACCGGCACGGCTTCGTTCCCGATCAGGATAGCGACGAGTGGGAGGAGGAGTACCGGCGCCAGTTCGCGCTGGTGAAGCAGCGCATTCAAGCGGGCGCGGCATCGCCTAAGTCCGTTGCGGCGGGGCGCGCCGACGCGTCGC